>SYMT01000243.1 GCA_005805375.1 Actinomycetota bacterium | reverse complement strand
CGTGGTTGCCCCCGCCCCCCAGGGCAACCCCCCGTGGTTGCCCTGGGGGGCGGGGGGTTGCCGGGAGGCGGAGGGGCAACCCCCGTGGTCGCCCCTGGGAAGCGGAGGGGCAATCCGCGTAGTTGCCCCTGGGAGGCGGGAGGCGGAGGGGCAACCACGGGAGGTTGCCCCTACTGTTCCAGAGAACGGGGATAGATGCCCACATGGGAAGGACGGCGCCGATGCGAAGGACGAGCGACAACGGGAGACGGACCGCGGTGATCCTCCGTGCTCCGGTTTCGGGGACCGCGATTCGCGTCCTGAGCGAGGGTAACACCGTAAACCGAACCCGAGACTCGGATCTCGCCTCCGGAACCTCGACACCGGGAATTCGCAGCTCGAGACGCGATCCCCGCAACTTCCCTGTCCTCTACGCGTGCCTGCTGGCCGTCGTGGCGGCTGCCGGGGCGTTGGGGCAAGTCCCCGCTGTGGGGCCGCCGGAATACTACCGGCTTCGGATCGTGAACCAGCCGGGCGGGCCCATCGAAGTCAGTACCACCGAAGGGCAGTCCTGGGAGGCGATCGGTAAGGTCAGGCGGGCGGCCACGGCCACGGCCCTTCCCTCCAGCTCCATCGGGGTTGCAGCCCCGTCCGCGGTGGCCGGGATTGCGCCGGATAGCGTGCTCCTCCGCCTGCCGGGATCGCCCAACGCCTTCCGGTCGCTGCGGATTATCGCCGATAGAGAACCGGCGGATGCCGCTGCCATTCAGACCGACATCCCTGTGGGGGGAGCATTGTTTCGGCTGCTGGCTCCCCCTCCCGGCAGTCCGGTCCGCCTGGAACGGGAGGGGAGAACGGGCGCCGTCCCCGCCGGCTACACGCCCCGCCCCGGCGATCGCCTGGTGATCCTTGTGCAGTTGCCGGAGGATGCGGCGCCTCCGGTGGTCACTCTGGAGAACAAAGAGGGAGGGAGTGTCACGCTCACGACGGCTTCGGGCGTGCAGCGGCCCTTGGCGCGTGTGAAGCAGCCCCTGCGCGGCATTGGGCGCTACGCACGCACAGACCGAGCGGGAGCCGGCACGGTGCTGTCGTGGACTCCCACCGCAGTCTTGATTTCCACGGCGCCGAATGTGCGGGCGGCGGCGAACGCAGACGGCGCTGTGGAGGAACGCGGGGGGTTTGTCATTCAGCCTGCTGAGCCGAACCTGCGCGGTACCACGCATCCTCCCTCCCAACTGCTGGTCGAGGCGCTTCCGGATGGTGATCCCGCCGCCGGCTTGCCGCTGCCGCCGGTTTCGCGCCTGTTCGGACTTTCCGCGCCGGTGTCGAGTGGAGATGTGACCGACGCCGGTCCGACACGCGTGGAAGTGCGGCTGGATGAGGGAGAGTGGGAGCCGGTTCCAGCGCTCCGCGGCACGCTCGACGGCGATCGCTTTCTGAAGGCAATCCAGGCGGCGGTGGGCCCGAAGCGCACGATCAAGACCGGAATCACCCATCTCCGGGTGTTGTTCGGATCCCTGTCTCGAGATACCGTGCGCCGCCGGATTCAGCTCGTCACTGCTCCCCTGTCCGACAAAGTACTGTCCGGGAAAGAAACCATTCGGGCGGATGTCATGGGGGAGGGCGTGGCATTTGTCCTGTTCCAGTTGAACGGCAAGCGGGTGTTCGTGGCGAATCTGCCCCCCTTTAGCTGGGATTTTGACACCACGCGCGTGCCGAACGGGGAACATCTGATTGAAGTGCGGGGGCTGGACAAGATGCTGGGGGTCGTCACCTCAAGCCTCGTGCGGGTGCGCGTGGAGAACTGAGACGCATGCGGCGGCCGGTCGCGCTCCTCACGGACTTCGGGCTGACGGATGCCTATGTGGGCGTGCTCAAAGCCGTGCTGCACACACGGCTGCCGGGTGTGACCCTGCTGGACCTGTGTCACTCCGTCCCCCCGCAGGACATCACCGCAGGCGCGCTGCTGCTGCACCAGGCCGCTCTCTATTGTCCCGAGGACACGGTGTTTCTTGCGGTGGTGGATCCGGGGGTGGGAAGTTGCCGGCGCCCCATTTGCCTCCGTGTCGCCGACCGCACGCTGGTGGGGCCGGACAACGGGCTGCTGTGGCCCGCGGCCACCCTGTGGGGAGCGCCCGAAGCGTTCGTCCTGGACCGTCCCGAGTGCTGGCTCCCCGACGTGGGGCGAACGTTTCACGGCCGTGACATCTTCGCCCCGGTCGCGGCGGCGCTGGCCGGCGGGGCGTCATGCGAGGCGCTGGGCACTGCCGTCAGCGACCCGGTGCGTCTGGCGTTCCCGGTCCCTGCCGGCGCCGGCGGCGCGCTGCGGGCCGAGGTGATCTACGTAGATCATTACGGCAATGCCGTCACCAGTCTCACGCCTTCCGATCTGGGCCACCCTGAGCCCGGCGGCTGGCGGTTCCGGGGTGAACGGTTCGATCAGTTCGGCCCGGTCGGGTGCTATACGGACGCCGCACCGGGCGAAGTGCTGGTCCTCGAGGGGAGTTTCGGCCGGTACGAAGTCGCGGTACGGGGTGGGAATGCGGCCCGGGAAGTAGGACTGCGGGTCGGTTCAGCGTTAACAGCAACTCGTCGTTGATGCTTCCGGCCCCGGTTCGGAGTGATTCCCTCCCGCCCGGAGCTGTGCGTCTCTCTTTACCAGGGCGAAACGAAAACGTAACGTTTCAAAGGAGGAACAGCAACCTGCACGTGTCGAACCACCCATTGTCAACCGAACTTGCGGAGGTCAAGACTACATGCACCGGATTCGGCGCGCATTCACCCTCATCGAGCTGCTCGTGGTGATCGCAATCATAGCGATATTGGCAGCCATCCTCTTCCCTGTGTTCGCACAGGCCCGCGACAAGGCCCGTCAGGCCGCCTGTCTCAGCAATGCCAAGCAACTCGCCCTTGGGGTGTACATGTACGCCCAGGACTATGATGAGCAGATCCCCTGCGCGTTCAGCGAGTGGTCCATCCCCCAGTACGACGGTCCGACCGGCGTACTGACCAACTACCCGTCCTACTGGTACGTGGTGATTCAGCCGTACGTCAAGAACACCAAGGTCGCCAAGTGCCCGTCCGACACGAATCTGGGCATTCCGGCGTCCTACGCCTACAACTACCCGCACATGTCCTACCGGCTCCTTTACCCGACCACCATCTTCTCGATGGCCCAGTACGAGGTTCCGGCGGACACACTGGTCTTCGGCGAGAGCCAGGCCGGACCGCGCCAGGATGCGTGGACTCTGAACTACCTCTATTGTCCGGTCAACTGGGCGCCCGGCACGCTCGCCGGCCGCGGTGATGCGAACGGCATGGGCTTCCGCCACGGCGGCGGGGCCATCGTCGGTTACCTGGACGGACATGCCAAGTGGATCCGCAAAGAGAAGGTGATGTTCTCGGACAACAACCCGGCCTCGACCAGCGCGGCAGCCACTGATACCAAGAAACTCTGGGGCCACCCGCCGTTCGGTCCCGCCGGTTAGTCACGATTACAGGGGCTGCGCCGGACGTTCCGTCCGGCGCAGCCATTTTCGTGCCTCCGTGCTCGCCTGCTGCGAAAGCGCTTTCCCGACCCATGTTCGGTTTCCGTCCCCAGCCCCCCGATGCGGAGCACCTCCGCCGCGAGGAGGAAAGCCGTCGCAACCTCACCGCCGGAGGGTTGCCCCTGCCCGCGGTCGAGCGCCTGAAACGGCTGGCTGCGCAGCAGGGCACGCCGCAGCACCTGTTCAGCAGCGACCTTTCGGTTGCGGAACTGGCTCTGGTGGAAGACCTGGGCTTTGTGGCCCTCGGGCAGGTGATGGGGACGAGCTTCTACCAGCTTGGCATGCAGTGGCGGACGGCCAACTGGCGGGACAAGGATCAGGGAAAGGCGTTCGGCTATGAGATGGAGGTGCTCACCGCCGGGTGGGGCAACGCCCGCCGTCTGGCGCTCGGACGTCTCCAGCAGGAAGCGGAGTTACTCGGTGCGACCGGCGTGGTCGGGGTCAAACTGAAGGAGAAGGCGCACGTCAAGGAGAGCGGAGCGATCGAATTCTCTGCACACGGCACGGCTATCCGCGAGCGGGAACTTCCGCCTCTGCGTGAAGGCTCCCCGCCCCGCAAGCTGTTTCTGAGCACGTTTTCCGGGCAGGAATTCTGGGTGCTCCGGCAGGCGGGTTTCCGGCCGGTCGGCATCCTTGTCGGAAACTGTGTGTACTTTCAGGTGCTTTCCAACGATCAGTGGAGAGTACTCATGCGGCTGAATGCGCCCAACCAGGAATTGACCGAAGTGAGCGAGGCGATGTACGCAGCCCGCCGTCTCGCGCTCAACCGGCTGGAGGAGCAAGCGGGTAAGCTCGGCGCCACCGGCCTGGTGGACGTACAGGTGGACGCGCAGCTGAAGGTCGGACAGACCGGAGATGAGACGGAGACCTATGGTGCGGAGTATCATTTCACGCTGATCGGCACCGGTATTGCCGATGCCCCGCCTCCGCCCCGCCGCGCGCCGCTCGACATCGTGCTGCCCCTTCGCTGATCCCCCGATGCGCACTCCCTACGCTCCCGGCGCCCGGGTGGGCCTTCCCGACTCCGCGGTCGCCCGCCTGGGAGAGAATCGCGGCCGGCCCGGCCGGCGGCTCTTCACGAGCGACCTCTCCGTCAACGAGTTTCTGCTGGTCCGGGCAGCCGGTTTCGATCCTCTGGGCCTGGTGCTGGGCACCTCCATCTACCACATCGGGTTCCAGTTTCCGCGGCTGTTTCAGAATCAGGAACTCACCGTGTTGACGCAGGCCATGTCCCCTGCGCGCGATCTGGCGATGACGCGGATGGAGGAAGAAGCGGACCTGCTCGGCGCCGATGGGGTGGTGGGCGTGCGGCTGCACGTGGCGCGCCGCGGGGTGGGGGCTTCGCTGGCGGAATTCGTCGCCATTGGGACCGCCATCCGCCATCGTGAGGGGAAGCCGTTCCGTGCTCCCGATGGGCGACCCTTCACCTCTGATCTGAGCGGTCAGGACTTTTGGACGCTCCTCCGCGCCGGCTATCGCCCCGTGTCGCTGGTCATGGGGAACTGCGTGTATCATGTGGCCCTGCAGGGAATGGCGCAGGCAATCAGCCAGATCGGGCGGAACGTGGAATTGCAGAACTACACGCAGGCGCTCTACGATGCCCGTGAACTCGCGCTCACGCGCATGCAGGCGGAAGCGGAAGCCGAGCAGGCAGAGGGCATTGTCGGTGCGGAGGTGCGGGACGACAGTCACGGCTGGGGAAGCCACACCGTCGAGTTCTTCGCCATCGGGACGGCCATCGTGCCGATTTCCGAGGACCACGAGTTGCCGCTGCCGTCGTTGGTGCTGCCGCTGACTGGATGAGCAGGACCCCGCAATCGGAGTTGCGGGACTCCACATCGGCGACGATCGCTCAGTGCTGCCGTTGACCGGATGAGCGGGAGGCCCGCAATCGGAGCTGCGGGACTCCACATCGGCGACGTTCGCTCGTGCTGCCGCTGACTGGATGAGCAGGACCCCGCAATCGGAGTTGCGGGAGTCCACACCGGCGACGTTCGGTGCTGCTGCGCCGTTGACCGGATGACCGGAACCTTTCCGAACGGAAACTGACCTGATGATGAAACGAAACCCCTCCCGCGACGTACTGCGCGCTGCTGTGACAGTGGCGGCTCTTCTCTTCGTCGCCGCGATGCGGGCCCCGGGGGCGCAGGAAGCGGGTTCGCTTCGTGCCGGAGCCGCGGCGGTAGACATTACCCCCAAGCAGTTCCCGGTCAACATGCCGGGGGGCTTTGGCGAAAACCTGGCCGAAGCGGCACACGACCCGCTGCACGCCCGCGCGCTGGTTCTGGCGGACGGGCGCGAAACCTTCGCCCTGGTGCTGGTGGACAACGTAGGAGTACACCAGGAGACGATTGATGAGGCGAAAGCTCTGGCGGCACGACGATGCCCCCTTCGACCCGAGCGCGTGCTGGTGAGCTCTACCCACAGCCATTCGGCCCCCCCGTCCAACATCAAAGAGGGGGACCCGGCGGCGGTGGCCTATCGGAAGCTGCTGATCGAGGGGATTGCCGATGCGATCGTGCAGGCCCACGGGGCACTGCGCCCGGCGGCGGTGGGGCACGCCGCGCAGCCGTTGGCGGAAGAGGTCTTCAACCGGCGCTGGTTCCTGAAACCGGGGCGCATGCCGGAGAATCCGTTTGGGAAGCTGGACCGGGTGAAGATGAACCCCGGGATTGACCCGGCGAATCTGGACCGGCCGGCCGGCCCGACCGATCCGGACATCACGCTGCTTTCAGTGCAGGATGCCCGCACGCGCAAGCCGCTGGCTCTCTACGCCAATTACTCCCTCCACTACGTGGGGGGCACTCCCCGCGCCCGGGTGTCGGCAGACTACTTTGGGGAATTTGCGCGCCTGGCGCCCTCCCGCATCGGTGGCGGGCCCGATACGGTGGCGATGATGACCAACGGGACTTCCGGGGACATCAACAACATCCCGTTTCGGGTGGGGCGCCCGCCGCGGGAGCCGTTCGAGCAGATCCGCATTGTGGCGCACAAGGCAGCGGACACCGTGTGGCGTGGCTGGTCCGGCATCGGGGCCCACCAGACGGACGTTCGGCTGGGTATGCTCCAGCGCCAGGTGACGCTGCGGATGCGCCGGCCGACCGAAGCCGAGGTCACGCGGGCCAAACAGATTCTGGCACTCACCGACCCCGCTGAGAAAGCAAAATTGCCCGCGCTGGCGGACGTCTATGCCCGGCGCCTGCTCGCGCTGGCAGAAGGCCCGCGCACGCTGTCGGCCCCGGTCCAGGCGATCCGCATCGGGGATCTCGCCATCTGCACCTTCCCGTTCGAGACCTTCGCAGAAACCGGCCTGGAGTTGAAGCGGCTCAGCCCGTTCGCCCGGACGATGGTGGTGAGCCTGGCGAACGGCGCGCACGGCTACCTCCCCACGCCCCCGCAGCACCAGCTCGGCGGCTACGAGACGTGGCTCGGCACCAACCGCGTCGAGGAAAACGCCTCCGTCGTCCTGAGCCGGAATCTGCTGGAGATGCTGGGAGAGCTGGCCCGGGAGTAGTGGCGAGGGGCCGTGGCTGCGGCACTTGCGACCCGCCCACAGGGAAACCAGGTGGAATGGGCTGTCCCGGCAGGGCCGGCCCAAAGCCGGATGCTGCGGGCGCAGCCATCCGTGGCGTTGCCACAAAGTAGATAGTTACTTCTGCGAGCGCTCCACAGGCGAGAAACGCGAGGTGGAGCGTTCGCTCCGCAGGCGCTCCCGCGAGTGCGCCGCGGTGGAGCGCCTGATCCGGAGGTGCGCAGGAAGGGGGCGCGCCGAGCCGCCCCAGATGAAACGGCGTCACTGGGCGAGTTTCGCCGGAGAGGCGCCCAGAGATGGCGGTGTCACCGCGCAAGTCGCGCCGGAGAGCCACCCCGGAGACGACGGCGTCACCGCGCGACGCCGGAGAGGCGCCCAGACACAACGGCGCCACCTTGCGAGTTTCGCCGGAGTCCGAGGCGCTAGCCTCGTCCACCCTCTTGAGCGAGTACGTCCGGAAAGATCATTGCTCTACCTCAGGGGCCCGCGGCGGGACGCAACCCCGCGAGGTGGGGCGCGTGTGCCGGAGGTTTTGGCGGCGGCGAAGGGCTGGGGAGGGCGTGGAGATCGTCAGGGTGGACGAGGCTAGCGCCTCGGACTCCGGCGAAACTCGCAAGGTGAGGCGCTCGATCCGGGGGTTCTCTGGCGAAACTCGCGAGGTGGGGCGCTCGATCCGGGGATTCTTGAGGAACCAGGCAGAGTAAACTGTTCCCACAGAGCCGGCCGGAAGCCGGATATTGCGGGAACAGCCATCCGTGGCGTTCCCACAGAAGGGGATCGCTTCTTCTGCGAGCTTCCGGCAAGTGAGCGTGGGTGGAGTCGGGGAACGGATGGGCGGTGACGCACGGACTGCGAGGGTGGAATGGGAAGCCTGGGAATGAAGGGACGCCGGGGCCGCGGGCGTGTTGCCGGGGCGATGCTGGGCGCGGTACTGCTGGCCGGGACGGCGCTGGCGGCGCGGCCGGAGTCCGTCTGGGCTGTGAGTGTGGGGGGACCGGCGCACGACAAGGCCCGCGGCATTGCGACGGACCGCGAGGGCAACGTGTACGTGACCGGTGAGTTTTCCCAGACTGCGCAGTTTGGAAAACACACGCTGGTCACCCATGGGGCCCTGGACTTCTTTGTGGCGAAGTTCGACCGCAAGGGCGAGTGCCTCTGGGCGCGGGCCGGGGGCGGGTCCCTGACGGATCGTGGCTATGCCGTCGCTGCGGATCGAGACCAGAACTGCTACGTGACCGGACACTATCAGAGCGTGGATGCCCGGTTCGAGGCACGGGGCCCGCTCCCGAACCGGGGTCAATACGACATCTTTGTGGCGTGCTATGACCGGCTTGGGGCGTTGAAGTGGATCCACACCGGCGGCGGGGCACGCTCCGACGTCGGCCACGGATTGGCGCTCGACGGGCGCGGCAACTGCTACATCACCGGGGGGCTTGCCGGCAAGGGGGTGTTCGGCGACTGGCAGGTCGAAGACCAGCGCGGCACTCACATGTTTTTGCTGAAGTTCGCGCCGGATGGGCGTCAACTCTGGGGCCGGGCCAGCCGGGGCGGTAGCTCCAGCGGGCAGGGAATGACAGCCGATCGCGACGGCAACACCTGGGTCACCGGGGATATCGCCGGCGAAGTGGACTACGGCGGTGCCAGGCGAAGTGTTCCCGGGGACGACATGGTGCTGGTGAAATTCGACAAGCAGGGTCAGGCGCTCTGGGCTGCGGGGGGCGAGGGGAACAGCGGGGGCATCGGCACCGGAGTCTCAGTAGACGCAACCGGGGCTGCGTATGTCGGCGCATGGTTCAAGACCACGGAAACCGTGGGCAGTGAGGTGATGCGGACGTTCGGAATGTACGATGTGTTTACCGCCAAGTTTGACGCAGAAGGCAAGCCGGTCTGGGCCCGCCAGGCGGGCGGACCCACGATTGACTACTGCGAGGGCACGATCCCGGATGGACGCGGAGGCTGCTATGCAGTCGGCTGCTTCCACGACGGAGCTGACTTCCAGGGCGTGGTCCGGCACAGTGAGGGCAACTTCGACCTCTACATGGCGCACTACGACGCATCCGGAAAGCTGGCTGATTTCCTCCAGGAAGGGGGTCCGGGCCTGGATGAGGCGTATTGTGTGGCCCGCACCGGCAAGAGCGAAGCGGTCATGTCCGGCGCCTATTCGGGTGTATCCCGGTACGGCGGAGGATTGCTCACCTGTGCGGGCTCCAACGATGTGGTCGTGCAGCAGGTGCGGCTGAAATCGAACGAGCCTACCGCTTCCCCACCCGGTACAGCGCCTGCTCCGTGCGGATCAGCAGGTCACTGCCGATGACCGACATCGAGGCCAGCGTGCGCTCCTGGAGGTCATTCGTCGCCAGCACCTGGTAGGTCTTGCCGGGCTTGACCACGGCGGTCTTGCCGCGCTCATCCTGGGCGTAAATACGCCCGTCGCCTGCCAGCAGGGAGGCGGAGCAGGGCCCGAGGAGGCGTTCCTCATAGTAGAGGTTGCCGGTCTTCGCGTCGCGGGACGAAAAGATGCCGTTGTCATCCACCATGTACAGCTCGGCGCCGACCACGACCATCGAGGGGTTGAATGGAACGCGCTTATTGGCGGTCCACGCGACGTGGGTGTTGGTCACATCGCCCTGGCCGTCCGGGCGGATGGCGTAGCCGACGGCCTTTTCGTAGCCGGAGCTGAGAAACACCAGTCCGTGCGCGTAAATAGGCCGCGGCACTACCGAGAAGCCGACGCCGTACATCACGCGCCAGATCTCACGGCCATCGCGCGGGTCGAGCGCCTGGACGATCCCGCTGCCCGGAGAGATCACCTGCTTCCGGCCCTTCACCTGGATCACCAGCGGAGTACAGAATGAGAACTTGCTGGTGGCGGCGGTTTCGGGCCGGGCGACCTTCCAGCGCAGCTTACCGGTGGCCTTTTCCAGCGCGAGCACCGCGGGGTTGAACTGGCCGTCGGCATTGAAGATGAGCAGGTCGTCCACGATGACCGGGCTGCCGCCGGTGCCGTGGCGGGGCGGGTAGCGATGCTCTTGTGTGCGCCAGATCACTCGTCCGGTCTCGTCCACGCAGGCAGTGCCGTGGTGGCCGAAGTGAGCGTAAATCCGGCCGTTCTCATAGATGGGTGTCGGGCTGGCATGGCTGTTCTTTCCATGCTTCTGGATCGCCTCCGCATCAGTTTGCCGCAGGACCTCGGTATTCCAGACGACTCGGCCGGAGTTTCCGTCCAGTGCCAGCACGCGCAGGGAAATGCCGTTGGTTTCATCGTCTCCCTGAAGCGGCGTCGCGGTGGTCACGAAGATTTTGCCCCTGGCCACCACCGGCGAGGACCAGGCGAGGCCGGGCAGTTCCTGACGCCACACGATGTTCTTGTCGGGCGCCCATTCCACCGGCAAGCCGACCGCCGTGGACAGGCCCTGCCCCGTGGGGCCCCGGAACTCGTTCCACAACGTCTCGGCGGACGCAGCGCCTGCCACGAGACAGCCCGAGATCAGCGCGATTACGGTGCGGCGCTGGACGGGACGGAAATGGTGCGGGCGTGAGGGTCGGGAGGCGGCGCCCGGGATGTGCCGCACGGGCGAACGCGGCGAGAAGCAAGCAGGACCGAAGTGGGGAACTTGTGGCATGAGTGAGCTGTGCGTTGCGATGAGAACAGAGGCTGTGGGCGGGCAGTACCCGCCGCAGAGACGTTCGGCACATGCCGAGTGTGTTTCCTGCTCGCGTCTGCACGAGATCTGATGCTTCCCCCGGGGGCGCAGCCGTCCGGGCCGCCTCACTCGGCGTTCCTGGTGCGGGTGGTACGGGCAGAGCGTATGCACGGTTGCGCGGAAGCGCGATGCCGGTCGGGGCGAAAGTCGTCCCTGCCGGTCTGCCGGACGTGCCCAGGGAAGTGGCGCTACTGCGGACGGACGAGGAACTCGAACTCGGGCTCCACAGCCGCACGTACCTGGAGCTTGAGGGTGTCCCCTTCTGCGGCGACCGGAATGCGCCAGACGGCCCTGCCCGGCTCGGCGGTGAGTCTGGCGTGCGGGAGTCGAACAAACTCATTTTGCGGATCCAGGATTCTCAGGTCCGGCACCCATGTTGGCGGTTCGGCTGCCAGCGTGATGCGAACCGCGGCTGGGTCTCCTCCGAGACGGGACTCTGTTTCCGCCGTCATCGTGATCCGTGCCCCGCCGGCGGTTCCAACCTGATGCTTGCTCCAGGCGGTTGCAAACGGAGGAATCGCGAGTGGTGCGGGGGTCCAGAAGCGTGCCCGCCCCGCCGCCGCCGGATGTGCGGTTGTGTTCGCGCGGCGGAGGCGAATTCGGACTTTCCAAACCGGTTCGGAACTACTCAGGGTCTGGATGCTGTAGCAGCGCAAGACCCCATCACGGAGTTCACTGCGTGGCTCGGTGTGTTCGTACTGATTGCCCGTTGCGTCGGAGAGAGAAAATGCGGCGGGTTCCCACCTGGTTGTGGGGTTGCCTCGCTCGCGTACGCGAAGGTCCGCTCTGATCCAGGGCTCGTGGAGACGATCTACGTTCCCCGCCTCGGTCGGTGGTGTCACGCCGGATTGCAGTTTCAGCAGTTCCACCGAGAGGCCTCCGCTGTGCAGCATGACGGGGAGTGGAGTTGCCTTCCACTCCGGAAACGGGCCGGGGCGCGCTGGGTTCGGCACAGCAAACTGGCACTGCAGTGCCCTGGTATCCGGGTCCAGCAGGCGCAGGAGCACGCTGCGGCCTCGACGCGGGAAAACCTCTGCCAGTATTCCCAGGTCCCATCTGTCAGCGCCTGGGAATGGGCGCAGCGCTCCGCCACTCCCGAAGGCTGCTCGGGGAAGCGACACCATGAACACCCCGTTTTCGGGGTCCCGGAACACTGCCTTGCCTGCCGGGATCCGGTAGCCCGTCTCGTCCGCCAGTTCCACTGCGTACTGCTGCGGTCCCTGGTAGTCCGGCTGGTAGCGGATACTTAGGGAACCGAGCAGAATTAATCCTCCCACCCGTGAGGAGACACGGCGGCATCTGAGAGGACACAACTGGACGGAATCATGTACGTCATGGTGTTATGGAACTCACTGCCGCCGCCACTGCCCTCCTCCAAGTTACCG
>SYMT01000242.1 GCA_005805375.1 Actinomycetota bacterium | reverse complement strand
GCGGTTGTCCATCATATACTGCTCTTTGGCGGAGTCGATCTGGCGCAGGTTGGCCACACAGGACTTGCCCCGGGAGCTGTTCCGGGCCTTCACGAAGTTGGGGATGGCTACGGCGAGCAGGATGCCGATGATGAGCACCACAATCATGATTTCCACGAGGGTGAAACCACGGCGGACGGACTTGGCGGCTTTGTTCAACATTCTGGTTCTTACCTTTCGCTACTGGGGAGCACGTTGTCCCGGACCTGGTGGAGGTTTTTCCGGTGATCCCGGTCTTCCCTCTGCTACTTGAATTGTTCCAGATGGACGAGAAAACTTGAGATGATTATCCGAGAGATTTTCCGCCACTCCTACTTTCGGACGGAATCGGCCGCACGCCCCTCTCGCTGCTCTCCCGCGTTCCGGTGTCCAGGCGCAAACTCGATGACGCTGCGGTAGAGTTCGTTCGCAGCATCCGTGAGCCCGGCCTGTGCGTGCAGTTGGGCATAGCCGGAGAGCCGGGACGCATAGATGTCGCGTACGTACTCCGGCGTGAGGTCCTGATCGAGACGAGTCGCGCCGAACTGCGGGAGTGCGATCCGGCTCCAGAGATCGCGGTTCAATGCCAGAGTTTCGGCCACCGGGGGTAGACGGCGCGGAGAAACGACCCGCAGGACCAGCCCCTGCGGGACCAGTTTTCGACGGCGCCTCAACCAGGCCAACAGTGGCGCCCGTGACGGGTTGGGCCGCCCCGCGTGGTCGTTTTCGCCGAAGGTGACGCACCACGGGCGGTCCGGTGTATCGCGGGCCAGGATGTGGATCAGCCAGCCGCCGTAGCCGAGGTGTACCCGCGAGGCAACGCTGCGCGGTGGCGGTACCAGGCCCGGCACGTTGCGCTGCCTGAGATGCCGGAAGTACCAACCGCTCGGCTCTTCCTGGAGCCCCACCAGTCCCACCTGCACCAGAGAGCGGTCCAGGATCGCCACATCCGGACGCACCTGCAGCAAAGCCTGGACGTACCAGAGCGGAAATGTATCCGTGTCATCGTCCGACAACAGCACTGCGTTCTGATCCGTACAAGACAGCTTTTGGCGGGCAAACTCTCGCACCCAGGTGACCCTACTCAGGTCGGCGGCGGCGTAATTCCGGACCAATGGAAGCCCGATCGCGAGCACAGCAAGAGCCCCGTGGATGCGCCGGCTTGCTGGACGAGTGCTCAAAGGCTCGATTAGTCTGTGCCAGCCGGCAGCCACGAAGACTGCGACGCAGCCCCAGGGAATGAGGTAATACGCGGCGAGATCACTGATCCGGTAGCACTGGTTGTAAACGAGCAGCACGCCGGCGGCGAGGAGTAGCCCGACCGCTGTTTTCCGCTGCTGCCGGTCCTGGCGCCACACACCGGCGAACGCCAGAAGGAAAAGACCGTACGGGAAACTGTCGAGGAGGTAGGCTCCGGCGGCGGGGAGGGAGGTGCGAAGGTGATCGGCGTCCGGCAGCGCCAGGTTCGAGCGGAAGAGCGCGCCCGTGGCGTGACTCCAGAGCAGAGAGGGAGTTTCGGGACGGCCCCAGTTGTACAGGGGCTGTCGCACCGCTCGCAGCCACAACACGAGGTAGGAGAGCGGGCCTACCAGGACCAGGCCCGCACTGAGCCATACGCGGCGAAACAGGCCCGGATCGTACCAGAGGCGGCGTCCGCACAACACGAATGCTGCGGGCGCCAGCAGCACGATGGTGATGTGGTGCCCGATGCCCAGTCCGGCCGCGAGTGCCACGAGTGCGAGGTCGCGCCTCCTGCCGGTGCGACTGTAGCGCAGTGCGCCGAGGAGCACCAGGAGTCCGAACAGCACATGGAGCGAGTAGACCTCGACCCGAGTACACTGGCTCCAGAAAGTGTACCCCGTGCCGAAGGTGGCCGCACCCACGACCGCGGCAACGCGAGACGTGCCTGCCTCGCGTGCGATTGCATAGACAGCGGCCACTGCCCCGGCTCCCGCGGCCGCCACCAGGCATCCGATGCGAAACGCCGGTTCACCGACAGGCACCAGGGTCAGGAACAGACGGCCCAACAGCGAGAATATCGGGTACCCGGGAGGATGCACAATTCCGCCGGTGGCTATCGCCGTGGCGATCTCACCGGAATCGCCGAGGTAGACCGTGCGGCAAAGCGTCAGCAGGTAGAGGAACAGGAAGCCGCCCGTCAGCAGCAGTACAGCAGGGCGGTTCGCCACCGCAGTGAGGGCGCCGGAGGGGGGGGATGAGGGGTCGGACACCGAAAGAATCCTGTCTGGCTGGCGGGTCCGGAAGTCGGAACAGATCTGCTGCGCGGCAACAGGCGGATTCTGGCGCCAACCGGACCTCCAGGCACAGCATTTTTTCGGCTGCCGAATCACGAGAGCGGGAGAACGTTCTGCGTTCCCCCGCTTCGAGAAGCCGGGTGTCCGGCCGCCGGCGTCCCTCAGGACGCCGGCAGGATGTCCGGCAATCTACAGGCTGTGGTCGTCGGTCGCGTCGGTGGTGCCGTTGGTGCCGATGGCGCAACTCGGCGCCGTGGTGGCGTTGCCCAGCGTGTAGGAGCCGCCACTGGGGCAGGCCGGGGTGGACTTGATGTAATCCGGCACCAGGTTGGTCATCGCGCTGGGGGCGGTCGTGGTGCGGTTGTCCATCATATACTGCTCTTTGGCGGAGTCGATC
>SYMT01000241.1 GCA_005805375.1 Actinomycetota bacterium | reverse complement strand
CGGTAACTTGGAGGAGGGCAGTGGCGGCGGCAGTGAGTTCCATAACACCATGACGTACATGATTCCGTCCAGTTGTGTCCTCTCAGATGCCGCCGTGTCTCCTCACGGGTGGGAGGATTAATTCTGCTCGGTTCCCTAAGTGTAACATCGGTACACGTCCGATTGATACCTGCGCCACCAGTAGCATAGCGTAGCTTCCGCAACCGTAGCACTGTTGACCCCGGCAGCCCGCTTCCTGACAGGTGCTGTACCACTAGCAACAGGTGTTGCCGTCTACCCAGCAGTCCGCATTCTCGTCCGGGCATCCCCCTGATTGCGCCGTTGCGATCCGCACCAGACCCACTCCCAGCAGTAGGACCACTCCTGCCCATGTTCTGTCCGCGCGGAAGTGCCTCATTGGATCTCCCCTCCGTCGCCAATGGACGCGGCAACCTGGATCAGAGCAGCCTCGCTCAAGGCATCATGGCTGTTCGACACAATCGTCAGCACGCCTGCTTTCTCCCAGGTCACGGCTAGATGCCCTCCGATTCGGCGCAATGTACCGGAAGCATCCCCCAGGCCGACGGGCCTCACCACCGCCCCTCCCCACCGGGAGATGTACCCCCGAAGGCGACGTCTGGAGATCTCCCAGGTCCGGCCTTTCAGTTCGTAGACGAGAGCCACGGACGGCTCTGCGACCGCGGCAGACGATACGGTCTGGCGGGCAGGCGAAAACGTGTAGGTCCGTGGCGTGACGGCAACTTCGTGAGCCTGCCCGCCTCTCTCTAGACGCAGCGCAATGGGACTGGACCGCCGCAATGCACTGACCAATTGGCCATTCGACCAGCCGCCCGTGTGCCTGCCGTCCAGAGCAACGATCAGATCCCCGGGTTGGAGTCCGGCTTCTGCCGCCGGGGAGCCCACCACCACTTCGCGGATGCGCGCGCCCGACTTTCCGCCCGCCAGCAGGACGCCAATTCCTCGATTCCGATTGGACCGAACTCCCGCACGAGCGCTGGACGACCCGGCAACTGTGCCGGAAGGCGAGGCCTTCCCTTTCTGTACAATTACGCCCCTGAGTCGTGCCCCGGCAGGCACGTACGCCGGTATGGGCAAGGCAAAGCTGACTTGCGATTGTGCTTCCGCTGGATCGAGCAGCGGCTGCGAAGCCACCGCGCGGGGGCGAATGCCCCAGAGGACCAATCCTCCTGCCACCGTGGCGAGGAAGAGCATTCCCCGTGAAACGGACATGGATCCTACTCCTGTTCGTGGTCGGTGACGTACCGCCGCAGAAAGGTCAGTACGTCCAGTTGAGTTGCGCCCGGGGGTTCGACGTAGACCACCCGGCTGTTTCGATCAACGATGAGCACGCGCGCGGGCCAGTTCCCGGCGAGTACTCGCTGCGCGTCACCGGTCGGGTCGAGGAAGAAGCTCAGTCTTGGGAAGGCGCGCTCAGCAGTTTGCCCCTCGGATGGCGGCTTCTGCACGACAACCGATGCAGCAAGGGTTGGGTGTTGCGCCACCACCGCGTTGACGGCAGTGAGTAAGTTTTCCGCACATGCGGTACACTCCTGCAATACTACAATGCACGCGCCGAGAGGGCCCGGCGCAGGAACTTGCCTGGGTCCGGCAAGATGCGTTAGCTCTGACGCAGGAATTCTGCTGCCGCGCGTTGCCCCCGCTCCATTCGACCGCTGCGACTGGAAGCCAGCGCGACTACGGTAGTCCAGCCGCCGGCCCACCCAGCCGGAAATCATCCGGATTTCCACCGCGAGCGCGAGACAGAGAATCCTTCCGGCTAGGCGACTGTCCAGGAGCCGTTGAAGCTGAATCAATGCTCTGCCAGAGAGCGATTGCATCACATCCTCCACACCCCCGCCCCGTTCCCGAGCCGCCCGCGTTAGCAAGTGGGCCCACCTGGCGCCCACGCACCCCGTTCCCGAGGCACGCGCGGGCGGGACGACTAATTCTGCCCGGTTCCCTAACCCGGATTATGCACGAGGGCTGTAGGACGCCACATGAGGTGTTCGCACGGGCCTTTCGGGGGGTTTTGGGGACCGGATCTCGGAGCGAAGGTGACGATATAGCTCCGTGAGCGCGGCGGTTTGGGGGAAATCGCGGTGATCGCGATAGCGTGCCCGGTTTTGGCCGGGGGCGAGGCGTGTGGCGCCATTCCGCCCGGGCGGCGGTCTGGCAGCGACCGCTCGGGGGGGACCGGGGCGCGGCGGGGTGGGCGGCACCAGCGGCGTTTAGCCGGCCGCGGGCTGCAGGGCCCCCAGGAGTTGCCGCCAGCGCGCCTGCCACGGGTAGTCCGTGGGCAACGAGATCCGCACTCCGCGGCCCTGCTCCACGACCCGGGCCGCCACTTTGAGCAACCGCACCCGCAACGTGCCGACTTGCAGCCGCGCCCACTCCGTGCCCGGCGCGACCTGAGCCAGCGCCTCCTGCAGCGCTTGATGCAGCAGATACGCGGCCACATGCAGCACCAACCGAAATTGGTTGGCGCTCGAGCGCGTGCAGCTCAACCGATCCCCCTCCAGGTCGTTCTTGAATTCTTTGATCCGGTTCTCGGGATCCCCCCGCGCGCCGTAGAAAGCCTGCACCTGCGCGGGGGTCCACTCGGCATCCGCCGGCAAGCTGGTGACGACGAACCGCGGGTTCAATTTGGGTGCGCCGTGGAGCACGGTCACCTCCGCCTTACAAATGGTCCGCTCCGCTTGGTTCCAGGAAGCCGCCTGATACCGGAATTCGCTGATTTCCGGCCGTGCGGCCGTCTTCAGGACGGACCACTGCACCGCAGCGCGCAACTGGGTGGCCTCTGATAACGCGTGCAGGCGCGCGTTCTGGGGCTTGCCGAAGACATAATCCACCTGCCGGCGGCGGCAATACTCGAGCATCAACGGGACGCCAAAGGCCCCGTCCCCGCGCACGATGATCTGCACCCCAGGGAACCGCGCCTGCAGGACGGGGAGGAGCTGGTGCAGCATCCACCGGGCCCCTTTGGTGGCTGCCGCCCGGCCATCGCGCAGCAGGACGCCGATGACATACTGGCGACCGCCATCAATACTGCCGCAGAGGTATAAAGGAAGGTAGCAGTGGCAGTCGTAGTGTCCATTGAACAGCACCCCCTGCTGCGCCCCATGGGCGGGGTCGGCAAACGGATCCAGGTCCAGCACAATCCGCCGGGGCGCCGGCCCACAGCGTTCCACGAAGAGCGCCACCAAGACCGCGGCCAGGCGCCGGAGGTCGGCCAGGGTCACCTGGTTCTCCAGCCGGCTGAGGGTCGATTGACCGGCCAACGGGGGGTCAGCCGGGGCATTCCCCAGCGCGACTTTCAAGACGGGGTCCTGGCGGAGGGTTTGCGCGTCGTTGGCGTCGGCATAGCCGGCAGCGATGAGGAAGATCCGCTCGCGGAGGAGTAGGGGCAGTGGATGCTGGATTTTGGCGGGGTCGCGCGGATCGTGGAGCGCCGCCGCCAAGCGCTCCCCCAAGCGGAGCCGCCGGTCGGCGAGGGTCAGCGGGAGAAACCCG
>SYMT01000240.1 GCA_005805375.1 Actinomycetota bacterium | reverse complement strand
GGTACTCCCGAACCAGCTCTGCAGCGTAGTCGGCATCCACCTCGGTGGCGTCGTCGGGTCCCGGCTGATAGCGATCCACACGCAGTACGGTCGCACGCGGCGCGTCGGCCCGGCGAAAAAGGACCTGCAGCACCCGGCTCCCCTCCGGCTTCACCTCCACTCGCGCATCGGCTGGGACTCGCAGGCGCACCCCACCCCCCTCGGCGACCTGCCACCGGTCACCCGCAGCGGGGGTGACCTTGACCAGCAGGCCGGCAAACGCCCCCTCCGGTCGGAACACCCGCACATACTGGGAGAATAGTTCCGTCAGTTGGGCTCGCGCAGATACCGCCACTCCGAGCGCCACGAGGAATGCGAGCGTACAGGCCCGCAGGCTCGCCCTTTGGACTTCGCATCTCGGATGCCCCCCGCAATGCCGCACCGGCGGGCGCGACCCGCAACTCGTCGTTCGCATCGGTGGCATGGCCTGGCATCTCCTCGTCCCTTGCGCTTCCCATCCGTCTGTCCTCACGGTGGTGACGTTCGGCGCCCGGCCCCGCGCCTCCTTGGTGCAAAACTCGATCCTCCAAACTCGAAATTCGCACTTGAAATCAGCACCGAAATGGACGAGAATAAGCTTGAGGCGGGTGGATGGTCCACCGCAGCCCTCATCCGCGAGCCGGCGGAGTTCCGGCCGTCGCACCCTTTCCCGGACCTCGCCCTCTATCGCTGCGTGGTCTCGACACCCTGCCCCGAACGGAAGACGCCCCCGACGTAGAAGTGCGGGCCTTAGCGCTCTCTCCCAAAACCGGCAGGTTTCCTGAAGGGAAAGTCTCCCAGACAGTCGGCATACGACCGGCCGAATAGTAGCAACACGCCGTCAGGGATCGTCGGCGTACCCCCCGGTACGTCGCGTCTGCTGACCTTGCCCTGGACCAGAGGGTTGAACACCACCGATCCGCGGGATCACCCGCTCCCACTGTACCCGAAGTCGGACTCGCCGACTTCCGAGGCCGGCGCTCCGGCTTTCATGGCGCCGGACCCGGAACCCTATCCGCGGCGCCCGCGCCTTTCTCACTCGAGGCAGCCCCGGCTGCCCCGCCCCATTGCGGTCGCCGACCCGGTGGATGGTATTCTGGAACTGACCTCCCAGGGACACGGCTTTCTACGCCGCGACGCGAACTGGGTGCCGAGCCGGGACGATCTGTTTGTGCCCAACGGCCTGGTACGGCAGTACAACCTGAAATCGGGCCAAAATCTGCGGGTTGCGTGGCGTCCCCCCGGCAAGGGGCAGCGCAGCGCAACCGTTACTCAGGTGATGGCAATCGAAAATGAGCAGCCGCACCTCG
This sequence comes from Actinomycetota bacterium, assembly GCA_005805375.1. Classification (GTDB taxonomy): domain Bacteria; phylum Armatimonadota; class SYMT01; order SYMT01; family SYMT01; genus SYMT01. The sequence goes on along the minus strand of SYMT01000240.1, from coordinate 10,628 downwards.
TGCGTGCCTGGCCCGCCTTCGACCAGCTCACCGCCGAGTCGCCGACGGTACGTATCCGGTTGGAAACCGGTCCGGACGACACCTCCGGACGAGCAATTGACCTCTTCGCGCCGATGGGATTCGGACAGCGCGGCCTGATCATTGCCCAGCCCTTCGCGGGCAAGACCACCCTGCTGCGCAATATCGCCAGTTCCATCGCCGCCCGCTACCCGGATTCGGAGCGGTTCATTCTTCTGGTGGACGAACGTCCCGAGGAGGTGACCGACTTTCGCCGCGCGAACGTGGGCCACGTAATCGGCTCCAGCTATGACAACGGTTCGGAGAACCACCTGAAGAATGCGGAACTGCTGCTCCAGCGATGCCAGCGTTTGGTGGAGGGAGGCAAGCACGTAGTGCTCCTCGTGGACAGCCTGACCCGGCTGGCCCGCGCCTCGAACATGACCGGACGCCAATCAGGCCGTACGCTGAGTGGCGGACTCGATCCGGCCGCGCTGCAATTCCCGCGGCGGCTCTTCGGCGCGGCACGAGCCACCGAGATGGGCAGCCTGACCATCATCGCTACCGTGCTGGTGGACACCGGCAGCCGTCTCGACGACATGGTCCACGAGGAGTTCAAAGGCACCGGCAACTGGGAACTTCGCCTGGACCGGAAACTGGCCGAATCGCGCCTCTATCCGGCCATGGACATTGGGGCGAGCGGTACCCGGCGCGAGGAACTGCTCTACGACGAGGATGAACTGCTCGCCGTGCAGCGCCTGCGCCGCTTCCTGCGGGGCCAGAGCGGGGACCGCCAGGAACAACTCGACATGCTGCTGAAATGGCTAGCCAAGGTGCCCACGAATCAGCAAATCATCGAGATGGCCGTAAAGCTGCAGAAGTCGTAATCCTCCCGGCCATGCCCTGAGGGGTGAGTGGAGAAGAGTGAGGAGAGAGTGGCTCCCAGCCTGCTCTCTCCTCCCTTCTCTTCACTCTTTCCTCTGACTTCGACATCTCCTCTGCTCGTTGCCCGCCCGGCCCCACCCCGAGACGGCAAGGGTACGGAGAATCCGCCCCCGGGAACGCCGGCATCTTGCCGGACCGGTCACGTCCACCCCCCGGTGACGTACAGCCGCCTCCCTACAAACGCCACATCCTCCGCCCCGGGAACGCCGGCATCTTGCCGGCCCGGTGACGTTTACGCTTCGGTGCCGGAGAGCCGCCTCTTACGGTGCGACAGCCTCCGCGCCGACGTGTTCCCGGATCCAGCCCCGCAGCGGCACGTCGGCGTCGGTCGGCGACGTGTAGCCGTACGCGCCGGTGGGAGCGGCGCCGAAGAGCTGCCGGCGGATGGGGTCCAAGCGGTCCCAGAAATGGGAGATCGTCATGTCGTCGCGGGGACGGAGCCAGCGGTAGCTATATCCATAGAAGAGCACGCGGCGAGGCTCGGGCCCGTAGTTGGCGCTGGCGGTGTGCCAGAGGCGGCGATCAAAGAAAACCGCAGAGCCCTTCGGCGCCGCCACCGGAACGCCGTCCGGCAGGCGCGCCTTCCGATCGCCATTGGGCAGCGCAATCTCGTTGCGGAGGTGGCTGCCCGGCACCACGTAGAAATTGCCCCGGTCCGGCTCGGTCGTGTCGGTCAGAAAGTACGCCACTTTCAGCGAGATGCGCGGGCGCGGGTTGCCTTCCAGTTCCCGGTTTACCCGGTCACTATCCTGGTGCCAGGTCAGACGAAGATCGCGGGTTGCCGGATCGCCGGGCGCGCCCGGTTCCTGCGGGGTCACCACCAGATGAGAGTGATAGATCTGGATGTTCCAGCCCAGGATGCTCCAGACTCTGGCGAATGTCTGGGGCCAGTCCACCAATTCCAGGAATGCTTCGTCCCGACCGATGAAGTCCCGCACGCTCAGGCGGGCATGCGGCTCCAACCCCTGGATCACGCGGTCTTCGGCGGCAACCCGGTCCGTCACGGCTGTCAGCCGCTCCACATGGTCCGCGGTGAGCACATCGGGCAGCACGAGATATCCGTTCTGCTCGAAGTCCTGACGCTCTGTGTCAGTCAACCGGTGAGAAAGGCAAGTAGTGTCCATCGTACCCCTCTGTCCTGCCTTTTATGCCGGGCGCTGCAGCCCGAAGAGCCGCGCGGCGCTGGTGGTGAGGATTGTCTGCTTGTCGGCGTCGCTGAGGCTTGACTCGACAAGCAGGCCGAGGGCATGGCCGGGGTTCTGATCGGGGTAGTTGCTGGCGAAGAGCACCCGGTGGGCGCCCAGAGTGGTAAGAATGCCCTCCAGCTTGCCGCGGTGGACGCCGCCCGAGAACGGCTCGAGGAAGAGGTTCGTCTGACGCTTTGCCGCAAGCATGCAGGCATGCCAGTCGTCGCCTCCGGCGCCCCCGGCGATGATCTTCACGGTGTTGAATTCCGTGGCGAGCGCCTCCAGGTCGAGCACCTGCCGGGAGGAGGGTACGCGCACATAGAGCGGCTTGGTATAGCGGCGGAAGGCCGTAATCAGCTCTCGGGTCGAGGAGGAGACCAGGCTGTCCGTCGAAGACGTGACATCCAGCACTGCCCCCACCCACTTGGGGCCGGCAAGCGCGCGCCTCATGTCCTCCGCAGACCGTTCCGGATAGGATGGGTTGATGACCACCCACCCCCGCATTTGCGGATTCGCGTCCAGAACAGCGCGGACCTCGGCATTACCGGTGGCGACGTCGCCGGCCAGCGCTCGACGCGACGCGACAATCATCAGGTCGAACCGGGCCCGCTGCTGGGCGCGCTGAAGGCGCTCGGCGTCGGTAGTAGTCCAGTGCGCTGCTCCAAGCAGCGCGAAGGCGTCAATTCCGGGCATAGAACCTCGTTCCTGGTCAGGCCATTGCTTTCGCCAGGCTGGTTTCGAAGATGGCGGTGCGAATTGCCTCGTCCAGTTCGGCAAACTGGAGTGACATGACTGCGCTGCCGAGGGACCGCAGCGGCGCGCCGGACCCGAATACCACGCGTGGCGCGCCGAGGTGCTCAACCGCCGCCTCAATCGCGCCTCCGGCCTCCAGACGTGAGGTCTCGACCCAGAGGTTCGGCGTGCCGTTCGCACAGTGCAGCACCGTACCCAGTCCCGCGGCGGTGACCGTCGCTACCGTCGGTGCAGGCAGCAGCTCATCTATGTCTGAGGTGAGCACCGGCGCCGGAAGGTCCGCCAGATCCACAAACAGGACCTTGACCCCCTCGAGAGAGCGCAGCAGTTCCCGGAGCGGGCCCACCCGGCCACTGAACGGATAGCCATGCTCCCGCGGGCAGAGCCGGAATGCCCGCACTCCCTGCCCGAGACGCTTCTCCGCTTCCCGCAGGCACTGGGGGTAGTCGAGCGGGTTCAGCACTGCGACCGGGTGGAGCGGTGCGTGCCGGCTGCACAACTCGATGCACTGATCGTTTCCCACCGTCTGGTTGTAGAAAATGGCCGCCGTATGGGTGACCAGGCTGTGGCCCACGCTCCGCGCCTGCATTCCGGCCGCGAGCGCCTCCACGGAAAGATCCACCTCGGCCTGCGGCCAGGCGCCGATCAGCGTGTATGCGTCAATGATGGGCATGCGATTTCTTTCCCGACCCGACATCCGGCCGAGGTTCCCCGGCACTTCCTGGCATCTCCCACACTGCTAGAGGCGGACTCCCGTGTCTGCCCCGATCTGGTAGGGGCGGACCCTCGTGTCCGCCCCGCTATGGAGTCCCGCAACTCCGGTTGCGGGAGCCCCCACACCCCACTCACTCCTCACTTCTCCTCACTCACTGCGCACCCGACACCCTACACCACGTGGCCCGCGCGTGGCGCAGACGATGGAGCACCCGCTCCCGGCCCAGCGCCTCCAGAGTCTCGAACAACCCGGGGCCGGCGGTGCGTCCGGTGGCCGCGACCCGCGTGGGATGAATCACGTCGGCCGGCTTCACCCCCAGGGTATCGGCGGCAGTGCGCACCGCATTCTCGATCCCCGAGACGCTCCAGTCCGCGGCTTCGTTCAGACACACGCGAACGGCATCCAGCGCGGCAGCAGCTCCTGGGGTCTGGAGGCGCTTTCGCACCGCTGCCTCCTCGTATTCGGGCAGTTCACCGAAGAAGAATGCCGTGGCAGGCGCGGCCGCCGACAGCGTCTTGAGACGCTCCTGCTCCAGTCGCAGCACCTGCGTCACGTAACGCCGCTCTTCCGGCCCCGGATCCGCCGCAGTCAGTCCGGCTTCCGCCAGGAAAGGAAGGGCATTGTCGAGCAAGTCCGTTTCCGAAAGGGCGCGCACGTAGACGCCGTTCATCCAGTTGAGCTTGTCGGAATCGAACACAGACGGGCTGCTATTGATCCCCTCCAGGCTGAACAGCGAAACCATCTCTGCACGCGACATGATCTCGCGATCCCCGCCCGGTGACCAACCGAGGAGCGCGACGAAGTTAGCGAGAGCATCGGGCAGGTATCCCTGCGCGCGATACTCACCCATATGCACCGCTCCGTGGCGTTTCGAGAGCTTTGCGGTCTTCCCGCTCTGGGGGTCCCGTCCCAGGATGAGGCCCGGATGGACGTAGATGGGCGGCTCCCATCCGAGCGCCTGATGCTGGAGAACGTGCCTTGGGGTGCTGGGCAGCCATTCTTCGGAACGGATGACGTGAGAGATTTCCATCGTCCGGTCATCCACCATGTGCGCCAGATGATAGGTAGGGAACCCATCCGATTTCAGGAGAACGTGGTCGTCCAGTTCCCGGTTCGGATAGGAGATCCGGCCGCGCACAGCATCCTGGAGCAGCGTGTCGCCCTCGGACGGCACCGCGAAACGAACGACCGAAGGCGCGCCGCTATCCAGCAGGTGCGCCGCCTCGGCGTGCGTCAGGCCCCGGCAATGCCGGTCGTAGCCGTGCGGATGGATGTTCGCCTTCTGGCGGGCCTCCCGCACGGCCTGGATACGCTCCCTCGTACAGAAGCAGCGGTAGGCATGTCCGCTCGCGATGAGCTGCTCCGCCACGGTCCGGTAGGACGCGAGGCGCCGGGACTGTTCATACGGGGCATGCGGTCCCCCTACGCCCGGGCCCTCATCATAGTCCAGGCCGAACCAGGCCAGCGCATCCTTGAGCGCCTGCTCGGATGCCGGATCGTATCGTTCCCGATCGGTGTCTTCGAGACGAAAGAGGAACTGCCCGCCGTGGCGGCGGGCGAGCAGCCAGCTATAAAGCGCATTCCGAAAGTTGCCGACGTGCGGCAGCCCGGTCGGGCTCGGGGCGAAGCGAGTGCGGACCGGCCGGGGCGCAGCCGCACTCATCGCCCGTTCCTATTCGTACTCGATGTCTTCATCATCATCCGCGTACGCTTCTCGCGCGGGCCGCCGCGGGCCTGCCCGCCGCTTCGTTTTCTGAGCCCGCTTCTCGTCGAACGTCCAGATGCCCGGCATCTGCGGGTTCTGGGCAAAGTAACGCTGGGAGCTGAGGATGCTGGCGAGCTGCGCGCGCCGGATGCGCCGGACAATGTTCACGCAGGTGAAGAGCTTCACGAAGTGCACCCCGTCCGGCTTGCCCTGCAGGATGCGCTGTACCAACGCCGACAGCGGCATGGCGTCCGTCGTGGCCTCGGCACGCAGCGCCAGCAACGCGGGAAGCTGGTCCATCGGCACGTCCATCAGCGGCTCGACGTCGGCGTGGGACAGCCGGTACTCGTCCGGGTTCTCGGTCGGCTCGAGCACGAAATGTCCCCCTACCCACGGGAGATTCGCGTCGTACCATTCCTTCAGACCGAAGACGAGACCGAGCCGATTGTTGACCCAGACATCGAACCGGCCGCCCCCCGAGAGCAGGAAGCTCACGTGGACCTGATCAGGGGTCTGGGGGAAGAAGCCCCGGTCCGAGTTTCGCAGGTAGAACGTGCCGGCCACATAGTGATGCAGCGGCACCCCCACTTCGATCCGCTTCGGGGGCACGGGCGCCGGGGCGGTGCCGTCGTCGCCGTAGTCCTGGACCAGAGAGTGGGTGATCTGGTCGGTGAGGGCATACTTCCAGTCGTGCACCGACACCACACGGTCTACGGCCTCGCCTTCCTCACCCAGGTACTCACGGTCGTCGAAGCTCATCCCGTCCGGGATCTGGAGGATCTCCAGGGGGATGGAGCCGGCAATGCGGAACCGCTCGGCGCCGACCCAGACGAAACGCGGGTCCTCCCGCATCCGGTTGGAGAGCGACGCCGCCACCGCCGCGTACGTGCGACTGCCCGGAAACGCCTCCAGCACGTGCTGGCAGAGTTCGGAGACGCGGCAGGTGCGCTCTTCCTGCAGCATGTACTCGTGGATCTGCTCGAGGTCTTCGTCGGCGACGCGCACCGTGGTGGGGGCCCGGCTCACGGTCTCTTCCTCTTCTACAGGAAGCGATGCGGAGACCACATCCGTGATCATGTCCGGCTCGCGAATGACCGAACGGATCTCGCTCAGGACCTTGCCCCATTCATCCACAGTGGACCAGGTCGGACCCCGCTCCAGGTGCAGATCGTCGGCGCCGTACAGAGCGACGAAGACCTGGTCCGGATCACAGTCCGGGAAAGCGCACCAGGTGAGGAACAGCACGGCACGGCTGTCCGCCGGTCCGTCCGCGGCGGCCACCAGGGCACGAGCATAGGCGTCGGCATTGTCCGCCTGCAGCCTGTTGGCCCGCGCGCGCAGTTCCTGGACGACTTCCGGATGGGGGAAGTTGTCCATCTCCACCTCGGCGGGCTCGTCCGACGAAAGGTCCACGAGCCACCGGGTGATGCCCAGGAGCCCGTCGTCGGTCCGGAAAAACTGCTCGCGGCCTCCCAGGTTGCGGATCAGGCGCTCATAGTAGTCGGGCAGGCGACCGTACACCGCGGCGATCAGCACCGCTAGGCTCTCCACCTCCGTGGGATGGCCGATGAGGTCAATGAAGTCCTCGACGGCCCGCTCAACAGGTTTGCGCCGGTCCCCCTCCGCCCGTCCCATCCGCAAGGCGAGGTCCCACTGGCGCTGGGATTGGGAGAAGAGCGGATCGCCATCCATGATCATGCGGGCCAGCGACGCCAGCCCTCCCAACTCGTCTTCCGTCAGTTGCAGGTCCAGCCGGTCGGCGATTTCGCGGGCCACATCTGCAGTCCGCAGCGGTTCGTCCGCGGACAGAATCACATCCAGCGCGGTGGTGCGGACGGCATCCAGCGCTCGCGCCCGCAAAGCCTGCTCCGTGGACAGCGGCGGCGAGGCGACGGCGACACTCATGGCTTCTTGACTCCGATCTGCAGCAATTCGGGCGCCCGCCCGGGCGGACGGTGCAGCAACTCCAGGGGGCGCGCCCGGAGATCATACTCCTGCGCGCCGGTAATCTCGGCCAGCACGAAATCGCCTGGCCGGTAGTTCGTTGCGGAAGCGAAGGTCAGATGGGTAACGCCATCCACCTCCGGAGCCTGAAACGCGGTGCGACCCATACCGGTCGCGCCGGACACATGCGTTACGAGCACCTCGACGCGTTGCCCCACCCGGGATTGCAGCCTCCGCCGGCTGAGTTCCTGCTGGAGGCGCATCAGGCGGTCGAGCCGGCTGTGTTTTGCCGTCTGCGTCACCTGCCGCGGCATGTCCGCGGCCATCGTGCCGGACTCGCGCGAGAAGGGAAATACTCCCACCCAGTCCAGTTCGGCATCCCGCACGAAGTGGAGGAGCACTTCATACTGGCGCCGGGTTTCCCCGGGAAAGCCGACGATAAACGTGCTCCGCACCGCCAGTTCGGGACACCGCGCCCGCGCCCGGCGGATCATCCCCAGGTATTCATCCCCACTTCCGGGCCGGTTCATCGTCCGCAGCAGCGCTGCGTCGGCGTGCTGGAGCGGCATGTCCACATACTTGCAGACGCGCGGGAGTTCAACCACCGCCTGCAGCACGGCTTCCGCGTGGCGGTCCGGGAACAGATACATCAGGCGGATCCACCGGAGGTCGGGGATGTCGTTCAGCCGGTGCAGCAGTTCCACCAGTTGGTGCCCCCCCCGGTCCGCCCCGTACCGCGTCGGGTCCTGCCCGATCAGGATCAGCTCCCGAGCGCCGCGGGCCACGAGCAGTTCCGCTTCCCGCACCAACTCATCCGCCGGGCGGCTGACCATCGGACCCCGAATGGCGGGGATGATGCAGAACGCACACTTGCGGTCGCAGCCTTCCGAGATCTTCAGGTAGGCGCTGTAAGAGGGCGTGGCCTGCAGCCGCAGCCCATACCCCTCGAACCCGGCCGAAGGGCCGGCCAGAATGCTGGTCCGTTCTCCCGCGAGCACCCGTGCGACGACATCGGGGAGCGCGTGCGCCTGACCCACCCCCAGAAAACCATCCACCTCCGGCAGCGCCTGCGCCGCGTCCGGTCCATAGCGCTGGGTGAGGCAGCCCGCAGCCACCACACCCCGCAGTCGCCCGGACCGCTTCCGGCGCGAGACGGCAAGGAGGGTGTCTACGGACTCCTGGGCCGAAGCCTCCAGAAATCCGCAGGTATTCACCACCACCACGTCCGCGTCGGCGATGTCTGTTGTGAGCTCATAGCCCCGATCCTGGAGATGGCCGAGCATGACCTCGGAGTCCACCAGGTTCTTTGGACAGCCCAGATTGATGAGTGCGACGCGATCCGCCATTCAGCCCCTTGCAGAAAACCTGCTCATTATACAGCAGTCGGAACGGCTAAGGATGGAAGCGGAAGGACGAAGGTGCGCAAAGAAACGGGCCGGCGCCTCCCGAGCCGCCCGACGAGCCGGGGGGCGAGCAACGGCCGGCCGAAGGAGGCGCCTTGAGCCGACCAGCTCAGCCGACGCCTGCCTCCGCCCCGCTTCATCCCTCATCCTTTCGTCCCCGCATCCTGCCGACTACGTCGGACAGCGGGCAGCTTTCCTGTGCGCCGGTCTCCATGTCCTTCACCGCAATCGCGCCGGCGGCGAGTTCGTTCTCCCCGAGCAGCAGGACGGTGCGGGCGCCGACTCGATTGGCCGCGCGCATCTGGGCCTTCATGCTCCGGCCCAGGTAGTCCGCCTGCGCCGCGATCCCTGCCTGGCGGAGGTCGTTCAGCAACCGCAGCCCGGGCAGCCGCGCCGCCTCGCCGAGTGTGACCACGAAGACGGGCCGCACCGCCTCCAGGGGAAAGGCCACCTCCAGCGCCTCGCACGCGAGGAGCACCCGCTCGATGCCGCACCCGAAGCCGATCCCCGGCGTGGGCGGCCCCCCCAACTCCTCCATCAGACCGTCGTAGCGCCCCCCGCCCAGCACGGTGGACTGGGCGCCCAACTGCGGATGCACGATCTCGAAACTGGTCCGCACATAGTAGTCCAGTCCGCGCACGAGGCGAGGGTTCCGCTCATACGGCACGTCGAGCACCTGCAAGACGGCCTGGACGTGTGCGAAGTGCTGCGCGCAGGGTTCACACAGGCAGTCCGCCAGATCCGGCACTACCGCCTCCAGCACCGACCAGTCCTCCGCCTTGCAGTCGAGGATCCGGAGCGGGTTGGTATCATAGCGACGGCGGCAGTTCTCACACATCGTGCCGATGCGGGACTCCAGGGCTGCCCGCAACCGTTCGCGATAGACCGGACGGCACTCCGGGCACCCCACGCTGTTCACCTCCAACCGCGCGCCGGTGATCCCGACGCGCCGGAGATAGGTGAGCCCCAGCGTGATCACCTCTGCATCCAGCGCGGGATCTTCGCTGCCCAATGCCTCAATGCCGGTCTGGTGGTGCTGCCGCAGGCGCCCGGACTGTGGGCGCTCGTGGCGGAAGTTCGGCGCGACGTAGAAGAGGCGTGTCAGCGGGGACTTCGCGCCGAGGTTGTGCTGGAGGTAAGCGCGCAAGGCGGGCGCCGTCCCCTCCGGCCGCAGCGTCAGGCGTTCCCGGCGCTCGTCCGCCTCCGAGCCGTGCGCCGACACGGAATACATTTCCTTCGAGACGATATCCGTGTGCTCCCCGACTGCGCGCACAAACAGGTCGGTGCTCTCGAAGACGGGCGTGCGGACTTCCTCATATCCGAAGTCGGCGCAGGTCTGCCGAAACATCTGTTCCACATAGCGCCACCGAGGGGCATCCTCTGGGAGCAGGTCCTGCGTGCCGCGCGGTGCCTGGTATTTCATTGTGGTGCCTGGTTGCGGGAGAAGTGAGTGGAGAAGGATGAGAAAGAGTAAGGCTGAAGACTCTTTCCTCGCTCTTCTCCACGCACTCTTCGGAAGCTAGGCGGTATCTTAGCACGCGGGTGGAGAGAACGTCAAAAAGCGGGAAGCGACGGGGTGCGATCCACGCGTTTACCCAATTCGTGGATAGCACCCGGAGCGACGAGGCAGGACCCGCCCTTGCCGCGCTCCCGGAAGCGCGCGGCGGTGTTGCCCGGGCGCGCGGCGGCCCCACGCCCGGTGTTGCCACCGCAGAGGACGCAGGGGATCGCAGAGGGAATACCGACGGGGGGGCGCGCGGACCTTCCGTGCGGTCCTCCACGGAGCAGGTCAGCGTGGACCGGGCTGCCGGGGCGTCAGGTGTGCCCGAAGCCAGCCGGCGAAATCATCGTCTGTCATCGCCCGAGTCGTCAGGCTCACCGTTGCTGCGTACGCCTCGTCCTGGGTCACATCAATGGTCCAGCCGTGGAGACGCAGGAACGTCAGTGCGGCTGTGAACCCGGCGCGCTTGTTGCCGTCC
>SYMT01000239.1 GCA_005805375.1 Actinomycetota bacterium | reverse complement strand
GAAAGGCACGGGGATGCGCTGGAGCCGGGACGGGGCAGACGCCATCCTCGCGGTGCGGACGGCGGTGCTGGGCCACGAGGAGGCACAGTTGGCTTGGGCGGCTCGGGCGGCCTAATTCACTTCTAAGAACAGCATGATTCTTTACCCACAATTCCGAGTCACACCCAGTGAGCGTGGAAACGACTCGTTTCTCACTCCTCTCCACTCACTTCTCATCCAGCCGATCCAGTTCCGGATCCAGGGCCACGAGGCAGGGCTCAAATTCCTCGGAAGGGTGATTCAGACCCGGGGTCGGCAGGAGGCGAGAGCGGCGGCGATCGTAGAGATACAGATCCCGCTGTCCGTCTCCGTCCAGCCGCTCCGACACAAAGACAATGAAGCGGCCGCCCGGGCTCAGCGCCGGTTGGCAATCGTGCCCGGCGGAATTCAGACCCGGCAGCGGCACCAGCTTCTGCGCCACCCGGTCGTAGAGATAGATATCGCCGGCCCCGTGCGAGTCGTCCGGGCCGGGCCGATCCGAAGCAAAGGCGAGCCAGCGCCCGTCGCCGGACAGAGATGGCTCCGTATCCCGGTACCCGGGCGCGTGGAGCCCCGGGAGGGGGACGAGCTTCTGCGCCGTGCGATCATGGAGCAAGATGCGGGTGGCGGTGTTTTCCCCATCCGTGACCGCAGGGCGGTTGCTGGTGAACGCGAGCCAGCGTCCGTCCCCCGAAAGCGCCGGCATCTGTTCATCGTGCTCCGTGTTCAGCCCGGGCAGCGACACCAGCGTTTTCTGCTCAAGATCGTACAGGAAGAGATCGTGGCCGCCCACGCTGTCCGGCCGCTTCCATCCTGCGAAGGCGAGCCAGCGTCCGTCCGCCGAGAGGGTGGGCTGGGCATCCGCGCCGGTGGTGTTGCGATCGGGGAGAGGGATGAGCTTTTGCTCCTTGCGGTCCCAGAGCCGCAGCTCTCCCGGTACCGTCTCCCGGTACTGGCAGGCGAAGGCGCAGAGCCGTCCGTCACCCGACAGCACCGGCCGGAAGTCGCTGCGCCGCCTGGGACTCTCGGTCGGCAGGGGACCCAGAAGTTCCCCCTTCTCGCTGCCGTCGTGCCGGTAGAAGTAGATGTCGCCGCAGTCGCCGCGGTGCCGGTACGAAGCAAAAGCAATCAGCAGCGACATCAGGCCAGTTCCGGGACCACCGAACCGGTGACGAACGGCCGGACGCGATCATCCACGAGTGGGTTGAGCCCCAGGATCTTGTAGAGAGTGGCGGCCAGGTCGCCGGGACCTACCGGCTGCGAGCCGGGGTAGCCGCCCTGCTGGTCCGAGGCGCCCACCACCGTCCCGCCGGGAATGCCCCCACCCGCAACCAGCGCCGAAAACACGTGCGGCCAGTGGTCTCGCCCGGCCCGGTTGTTGATGACCGGTGTGCGCCCGAACTCGGCGATGGCAAGCACCAAGGTGTCCTGCAGCAGCCCCCGGTCGTGGAGGTCCGAGAGCAGCGCCGAGAGCCCCTGGTCGAGGCGCGGACAGAGGTACTGTTCCATCTCAAAGATTCCGGAGAGAACCGTACCGTGGGTGTCCCACCCCCCGCCGCCTTTTTCGGACCATTGCACCTGGACGAACCGCGTGCCCGCCTCGACCAGCCGCCGCGCCAGCAGACAACTCTGCCCGAAGATGCTGGCGCCGTACCTCTCGCGCAGCGGACGCGCCTCTCGCGTCAGGTCGAAGGCGTCCCGGACGGTCGGCGTGGTGAGCATGGTCATCGCCCGCCGGTACTGGGAATCGCGCGCGCGCAGGGTGTCGCTGCCCTCCGCTTCCCGGCGCAGGCCGTCGAACTCGTCCACGAGCCGCCTCCGGCGCGCAAACCGTGCCTCCGGCACGGAACGGGGCGGCGCGAAGTCGGGCAGGCTCTGCGGACCCTTGCGCGGGTCGGGCACCTCAATCGGGTTGAACGCCGCCCCGAGCACCCCCGCCCCCAGATCAATGGGATTCCCCAGATGCACGTAGGGCGGCATCATTCCCTGCTGCCCGAGGAGCCGGGTTGCGACGGCGCCGTATGTGGTGCGATCGGACGCGCCCCCGTTCATCATCGGGAGGAACGAATGGTTCGGATTGCCGTGGCTGAGAGAGCGGAGCAGACAGTACTTGTCCGCCTGGCGCGCCAGTTGGGGGAGGAGAGACGAGATCCGGATGCCCGATACATTGGTTTCGAGCGGCGCATAGGGACCGCGAATCTCGATGGGAGCGTCGGGCTTGGGGTCGAACGTCTCGTGCTGGCTCGGCCCACCGGAGAGCCAGAACAGGATGCACGACCGCTGCCGGAGCAGGCGCTCGGCCGGCGCCGCGGCGGCTTCCGCCTCCAGTGCCCCCGCCAGCGACAACCCGAACACGCTGCAGCCGCCCACCTGGAGCAATTCACGGCGGTTCACGCCCCGGCATGTGGCGCTCAGCGCGGTCCCTACATTCAGCATGACGGTCTCCCCTCCGGTCGCACACCTTTGTGGAGTTGAGACAAAGGGCACACCGGGAAGTTGCAGGCGGTGCGGAGCATGCGGGGAGATCTTTCCCTGCCGGGAAGGATCCCTCCGTCGCCGGAGCGAATTGTCGCCTGGTGGAGATCGGCTCGGGCGCTGTCTGTCGGCCCGCAGGGCCGGACCCCAGCGCTCGTACCGGCCGGCAGGTCGTGGAAACGGATGGAAGTGGCACTCGCACTGGCCGACGTGTCCTGGGAGCGAATGGAACGGGCCGTGGAGCGCGTCCGCGAGCGGCTGCTGAGGGTGACGGGCCTGCTGGACCGGGCGGGCGTGCCGTACGCAGTGGTGGGCGGGAACGCGGTGGCGGCGTGGGTCTCGCGCGTGGATGAGGCCGCCGTCCGGAACACCCAGGAGGTGGATCTACTGCTGCGCCGAAGCGATCTGGATCGGGCTCGAGGCGCGCTCGAAGCGGCGGGGTTTCGCCGGCGCCACGTGAGCTGGACTTTGGCCAAAATCAGGGGGCGTAACACGCCGCCATGCGCAGCCCCTGGAGCAGGTTCCGGGGAATTAGGCAGGAATCGGTCGCCACAGACGACCCTGCATAATTCAGCCCCTCCCAGAGGTGGAGGCGGACCGT
>SYMT01000238.1 GCA_005805375.1 Actinomycetota bacterium | reverse complement strand
GGCGCGGTCGCCCGATCCTGATGGCGACGCGGGTGCCCGTCACTCCGGCGCAGTGCCGCCACATCGGCATTGACCTCCCGCGCTGGATTGCAGAGGGCCTGACCGACCTGGTGACGGCGGGCGGAGGCTACGTCCCCTTCACCGAGCCCCTGGACGAGATCATCTCCCTCGCCCACCGGCACGGCCTACCGGTCTATCCGACCATCAGCGCCTCCGGGATGCGCGGCCCGGAAAACCGCTACGCTTCCCTCGAAGCCTGGCGGGGCGCCGCCTCGAACATGTGGCGCGCGGGCGCGGACGGAATTCTCGCCTTCAACCTCTTCCCCTCCGGCCCCGAGCCCCGCTTCCAGGAGATCGGCTCTCCCGAGACGCTGGCCGGCCGCGACAAGCTCTTCGTGATTGATCCGCGCCGCGTGCTCGAAGGCGACCTGGTGCAGGGCGCCGTCCAGGAGCAGGTCCTTCCTCTCCCCGTGCCCGCAAACGGCGCCGCGACGACCCGCCTGCCCCTCGGCGACGACCTGCCCGCCGCCGCCCGTTCCGGGAAGCTGCACAGCGCACCCCTCCGGGTGCAACTGAACCGCCCGGCGGCGGTCCACGACCTTGAGGTGCGCCTCAACGGCGCCTGGCTCGCCCCGGTCGAGCGCGACCCGGACACGGGCCGGCTCACCTTCACGCCCGGCGGCACCCTCTACCGGGCGGGCCCGAACGACCTGACGTTCCGCCTCCACGGTGCGGAGCCGGTGCAGGTCGTGGCGGTGGAAGTGCCGGTGCGGTATTCATGATCAGGCCGTGATCCCCCACCGGCACGAACGGCGACGCGCGCAAGAATCGCGCGGCAGGCGGTGTGCCCGCATCGTGTCAGATCTCGGTGTCCAGTTCGTTTGGATAGTACAGGCGCCGGTTGGAATCGTGGACCGTGTCGCGAAAGCTACCCCCAAACAATACGGGATAAGGTAAGATGGTCTCGCAGGGGAATCAACCCTCACCGGAGCAACCACCCGACACAGACGCGGGTAGTAGACAGGTCAAGGGTAGGATGATGGTAGGTGTGACGGGCTTTTTCTATGCGCGTCCTTCCTTCCTCGGGGGGATGGCACGCGCACTGGATCTGGGAGACACCCTGACTGAGTACAACCAGTCACTCACTCCAGAGCAGGCTGATGATCTGGCCCTTGCGGCGGACTGGCAGGCGGTGGGACAGGACCTGCGCCTGGCGATGGAGAACTTCGCACACGAACATCCCGAACTACAGAGAGATGTCCCGCAAGAGCCGTGAAGACCTTCCTGCCCGACAGGATCCGCTTCCTACAAGGTCCGGGCCTCCGTCGGAGCCGGCGGAAGGAGGGGGCCTTCCCGCCGCCGGGGTAACTCCCACCACATCTGTTCAGCACACCCGCCTCCACGCCGGGCCATTGCCGGACCCCCAGACTCTGGCCCAGTACGAGCAGGTCCTGCCGGGCGCTGCGGCGCGGATATTTGAGCGCTTCGAGAGGCAGGCCGAACATCGGATCGCGTTGGAACGTGTCGTCATCCTGGGCGAGAACGGGCGGGCGAATTGGGGCCTTGCCGCTGCCGTCAGTATTGCACTCGCCGGCTTCATCACTGCCGGCTTTCTGGGTTTCACCGGACACGAAATGCCCTCTTCCGTAATCGGTGGCGCGACATTGGCATCCCTCACCTGGGCGTTTATCCGCGGTACCTCGGTCCGAAGGAGCGAGCGTATCGAAAAGGCAAAGCTGCAGGCCAGAGAGTAGCGGTCCGTCCGGGCACTGCGATTACGTCAGGTCGGGACTCAGGGCGGTCGCACTTCCCAGATGGAATCCGGCAGCACCTGGTCGGAATTCCGGAAGCACGCTCCTCAAGCGGGCATAGCCCGGGCCGACCCAATTGAGCCCGTTTCGGGTCCGGTGCGGTCCGCACAGCAGTTCCCATTCGGGGGCCCGCCGGCGGGGAAAACCGTGCTCCACTCACAACGTGGAAGGACCGGCCCGGCGCGCGCACTTCGCGAAGGACTCGCGCGGCCGGCGGCGAAGCAATACACGAACGCACCGGCACGCATTGAGCGCTTCCCACCGGGTGCGGCGCGCGCTGTGAGGAATCCGAAGGCATGAAGATCACCGACATCCGCTGCCACGTGATGAGCATCCCCCAGCCCGACGGCACGGGCTGCCGCCGCAACTGGATTTTCGTCGAGGTGGAAACCGATGCCGGACTGACGGGGATCGGTGAGGCGACCACGGAGTACCACGAGCAGGCGGTCAAGGCGCAGGTGGAAACCGAGCTGCGCCCGCGCCTGCTCGGGATGGACGCCGCGCAGATCGAGCGGATCTGGCAGTTGGGATTCCGGGACTTCTGGTGGCGGCGCGGGGTGGTCCACACCAGCGCGATGAGCGGGGTGGACATGGCCCTCTGGGACCTCGCGGGCAAGGCGACCGGTCTGCCCGTGTATCGCCTGCTGGGGGGCCTGGTGCGCGAGCGGGTCCGCTGCTACATCCGTTACGGGCCGGAGTTCGCCGGCGTGGATCGCGACACTGCCGCCCGTCGCTGCCGAGAGCTCGGGTTCGACGCCTTCAAGCATGGCTGGGGCTCCCCGACCGTTCCCTACGATGGGGACCGGCAGGTGGATGTGGCGGTGGCGGAGCACACGCGATTCCGGGAGACGCTCGGACCCGGCACGGCCCTGATGATTGACGCGGGTGGGATGTTCGATCCACAGCAGGCGCACCGGCTCATCGCCGGGCTGGAACCGCTGAACATGCTCTTCGTGGAGGAGCCGACGAACCAGGACACGATGGAACCCACGCTGCGCCTGAAGCGGGACTTCCCCGGAGTGAAGATAGCCGTAGGGGAGCGGCTGATCACCCGCTGGGACTTTCGGCCCTGGTTCGAGGCGCAGGCGCTGGATGTGTGCCAGGCGGACATCTGCCACGTGGGCGGCATCAGCGAATTGATGAAGATCGCCCACTTCGCCGAGGTGTACGGCATCCAGATGGCGCCGCACAACCCGTACGGGCCGGTGGCCCTCGCCGCCTGCGCGCACGCCGCCGCCGCGATGCAGAATTTCCTGATCCTGGAGCACTGCCCGATCCAACCCTGGTTCGATCAGGTGCAGGTGGACAAGGTGCCGATCGTCGCCGGACACGTGGACCTGGCCGCCCTCGGCGAACGGCCGGGCCTCGGGGTCGAGCTGGACATGGATCTGGTGCGCTCCCGCGGGCACGTGGCGCTGACGGGACGCCGCTACCTGCAGGCGGACGGCGCCACGCCGCTGCTGTAGCGCTCATCGTGGGTCGGAACCCGCGCCGCCGAGCCGGGGCCACCCACCCAGGTGGAGTCTCCGAACTCCGTTTCGGAGGGTGCCGGGCGGTAGCCGGAGGCCTCCGAAACGGGGTTCGGAGACTCCACATCCGCTTCCTTCCCTTGGGCGCCGCGTGCCGGCACCAGGCGCGCCGTCGAAGCGCCGGCCCCCCCCGGCCGCGCCGGCCTTCCGCCTTCCGTCCGCCCGCCCCAGGCCCCAGATCTTTACGGAGTCCGAGGCATCGCCTCGTCCCCCCTGACAATCTCGTAGGCCCTGCCGGCGCTGCGACGGCGGCCCCACCGGCGTCCGGCGCGAGCCGGCTTGCATCCCGTGACCAGGCAGACCCGCTCTGCGCCCTGCTGGACACGATGCTCAACTACGCCGAACGCCGGGTTCAGCCTGGCGCGCCGGCCGGACCGCCGGTATGTCGGAAGACGCACCGCGCACGACACGCAAGTAGAATATCAGCGTTACCACTGATTTCCGAGGGGATAGGCGCCGCAGGAGTGCAACCCAACCGAGCCGGCTTTTCGCCCGGCTACGGAGGCTCGGGGCGCGAAAGACTCAATCCGGAAAATCACGCCCGCATCCGCCGCTCGAGTGTCACTACGCCGGCGGCGAAGAGCCGGCAGGGCTCACAAGATTGTCGGGGTGGACGAGGCCTTGCCTCGGACTCCGTAAAGATCTGGAACCTGGGGCGGGCGGACGGAAGGCTGAAGGCCGGCGCGGCCGGGGGCCGGCGGTTTGCTATTTCGCCCGGGTGGGTGTTCCCGAAAAGCCCCCCATGTGTTTGCGGCTTTCCGCCTTTTGCACCCCCGGGCACCCGGAGTCTCCACACCCCGTTCCGGCACGTGTCGGGCGGTTGCCGGAAACCTCCGAAACGGAGTTCGGAGACTCCACATCCGCCTCCATCCCCCCAGGCGCTGCGTGCTGACACCAGACCCCACATCACACCCCACCGCCCACCGTACCCGAGCCACGCGCGTCAGCAAGTGGACCCACATCACGCCCCACCGCCCTCCGTACCCGCGCACAAACGCCCTCCGAAGCCTCCACACCCCGTTCCGGCACGTGTCGGGCGGTTGCCGGAAACCTCCGAAACGGAGTTCGGAGACTCCACATCCGCTTCCCGTGCCGCAGGTGCCGCGGTCTGACACAAGATAAGGGGTAGGGGCCGGGACCGTCGCGCTCACACAGGGCCGTGGGTTCGCTCCGGAGCCCCGCAGACGGACTGGAATGGGAGTGAGGAGGAAACAGCATGGCACGAGTGGTGGTCACCGGCGCGCGCGGGGGGACAGGGGTTTCCATCGTCCGGGTCCTGCGCGAGGCGGGACACTCGGTCCTGGGGGTGGATCTGAAACCGTGCGGGTTCTGGGAGGCGGAGTACCGACAGCTCGATCTGGAGGACGGGGCGGGGGTTCACGACGCCTTCGCCGGAGCCGATGCCGTGGTCCACTTCGGGAGCCTGCCGACGGACGCCTGGACCCCCTGGGAGACCGCATACCGGAATCTCGCCCTGGGAGGCTACCACGTCCTCCAGGCCGCGGCCAATCTGAAGATCCCGCGGGTCGTGCTGGCCAGCAGCCCGATGATCTATGCCGACTACCGCCGCCAGCCCTACCTGCCGCTGGATGAAGATTCCCCGGCGGCGCCGGAGGGGATCTACGGCGCCGCGAAGCAGAGCCTGGAACTGCTGGCGCAGCACTACGCGCGCTGGCACGGGATGGCCATCGCGGCGCTGCGCCCCCAGCGCATCGTGTACGAACGCGGGTACGAATGGCGCTTCCGCCGCTTCACCGGCGACGACGCGGCCGCCGCCGACAGCCTCTGGGCCTATGTGGATGCGCGCGACGTGGCCGCCGCCTGCCGCGCCTGGGTCGAGTCGGACCACCCCGGCTTCGAGGCATGCAACGTCGCGGCCGACGACGTCTGTGTGGCGACCCCCACCCGCGACCTCCTCGCCGCACACTACCCGCACGTCACCGACCTGCGCGGCGACCTCTCCGGCCGGAGCGGCCTGGTAAACTGCGCGAAACTAAAACGTCTCCTCGGCTGGCAACCCCGCCACGACTGGCAGCACATGGCCGCCGAAAGCGAGGCCAACGACTATCTTCCCACCCCACCGATCCGATAAAGGATGCCGTTCGAAGCACGGCGTCCGAAGGATGCCGGCCGAGATGCATCCTTCGGACGCCGTGCCGGAATGCGCGCTCCCCATCTGCACCTCCTCCACCCAAGAGGGGCCACCCCAAAATGGGGCGGCCCCCCGCACCCCAACACCGCGCCACCGAGCCGGGGCCACCCGCCTGCGTCCAAGGGCGCCCGGGCTTTCCGCACTCCGTTTCCGAGCGTGTCACCCGGCAGCCGGGGATCCCCGAAACGGAATGCGGGGCCTCCACATCCGCTTCCCGACCCCCAGGCGCCCCGTGCTGACACAGACCAGGCCCCAAGCCCTCCGCCCGATCCGGAGCCTCTCCCCCGGTCCGGAGGACCCCCGCGCCAGCGAGGGATTTCAATCCCTCGCGCGCCCGCGCACCTCCCGCGCCTCCCGCACCCCGCGC
>SYMT01000237.1 GCA_005805375.1 Actinomycetota bacterium | reverse complement strand
TTCGGGGCCCAAACCGACATCAAGCAGGACCACTACACCCTACACCCTACACCCCACACCCTACACCCTACACCCTACACCAAATCAGCGGGCGCGCGACTCGCAGAGGGCGCGTTCCGACGCAGTAGCCGCGAAGAAATTCACGCACGCCCGGTACGCGGCCCCAGTGGCCCCCGCCCGGCCCGCGCTCATGCCCGGCGGATACGCCGCCGAGTCCTTCAGCCACTTTGCGTGCCCATCGGTGAACACGTAGTTTGCTCCGCCCGCGTGTAGGTCCGGCCACTCCCAGTTGTTGTTGGAGGTGTTGGTGGCTCCGGTAGAAGCAGTGGGGGCCGGCGGCGCAGCGCCGTTCGTGCCGCCGCGGTTCGCGTGGGACTGAAACCACCACGGCGGGGCGAGGCGTCCGAACGCGCCGCTGTCGCCCACGAAAATGGTGGCCGCCGGCGAGTCAATCGCGGGAGACGGAATCGCCCGGTAGGCGGTGCCCACAGTGCTCGTTTCCCACCCACCGCGCATCAGTACCTGGCTGTAACCGTAGGTGCGGTAGTTCGAAGCGTTGCGCGTAGAAGGACAGCGCCACACGCCGCCGTTGTCGCGCCCCGCCGGGTTCCCGTTCTTCACGTACGGGAGAATGAGGGCATCCCAGTAGTTCTGCGGCTGGTCGAATCCGGTGCTGCAGCCCGCCGGGCACAGGATGTTCCACGGCGGCATGATCTCGTCGTAGTCCTGCACATACATCATCGTGGCCGTGCCGATCTGCTTCATGTTGGACAAGCATGCGGTTTGACGAGCCTTCTCGCGCGCCTGCGCGAACACGGGGAAGAGGATCGCTGCCAATATGGCTATGATTGCGATTACGACAAGTAGCTCGATCAGCGTGAAGCCCCTGCGGCGATGAAACATGGGAGTGTCCTGTGTCGGCCTCCATCGGGCCGAGTGTATGATCCGGGAACCGGGAATGAACCCTGGCGCGCTCCGGTTCCAGTGATGAGGGGGGCGACGCCGTTGGACCAGTATACGCCGCTTCTCGCTGCAACGAAATCGGGAGCTAAAAATTTTTCTCACTCCTCACCCGGGGGGACCTGCCAGCCGACACGCCTGCTACTGGGAGATACGTGGCGGATGGCCCTCCAGTACCCAAGCCGAGGCATCAGCGTCTGGTCGAATACGGGGCCACCAGTGAAGGACCGGACAAGGCTCAGTGGGCCCAGCCCGGTCGTCTTCGCCGTACCGTGCCGTGCTCGATCAGGAGGCGCCGGTGCGCCTGGGCGACTTCTGCGGATGGATCTGAATTTCCACCGGACAGGCATTCTCCGATGAGGTCGCGACGTAGCGCACTGCATCCGCCACGTCCTGCGGCTGAATGACCCCGGTCGGGTCAACGCCGCTGCCGGACATCATCTCGGTGTTCACCCACCCGGGACATATGGCGCAGACCTTAACCCCCTGGTCGCGCACCTCGTCGAACAGCGATCCGGCAAAACCCATCATTCCATGCTTGGACGCACAGTAGGCGCCCATTCCCGGGCTGGTAAAGCGACCGGCAAGGGACGACAGCATGATGACGGCGCCGCGCCCGCCGGCCACGATCGAGGGGAGCGCCAGATGGGTGAGACGCATGGCCGAGAGCAGATTCACCTGGAGCATCCGGTCCCACGCGTTGGGATCCGCCTCCTCGCCCTTGCTGACCGCGAAGACTCCGGCGTTATTCACCAGGATGTCCAGCCGTCCGAGTTTCTCCACACACGCATGGGCCACCGCGTCCAGCGAGGCAGGATCGGAGAGGTCACCGGGAATGCACTCAGCCCGCACACCATGCTCGCGGCAGCGCGCGGCGGTCTCCGCCAACCCGCCTTCCGAACGCGCCACCAGCGCTACATCGCATCCGTCCGCTGCCAGTGTCTCCGCGATTGCCTGCCCGATGCCCCGGCTCGCACCCGTAATGAGCGCCACCGATCCTCGAATGTCTCGACCCATAGTTTCTGTCCTCTCAATCTCGGAGCTCCGGCTTCCCTGCGCGCCGTCAAATCTCCCCTGCTCTCCTACATTATCCCTCGCCGGAGCCACCCGGCATACGCGCAGGCGCGGCGGTGGTTCCGAAGCGCGCGGGCCGAAGTGGCGCGCGGCCGTGGCGTGCGCTTCGTGCAGCATTCATCGCGTATCCCGGGGAGGTGGCGCATCCTGCGGCGGCAAAGCTCCGCGACGTGTCGTCGGCGCCGGCCCGGAACGACCAGGTGAAGCGACCGCAGGTGTTTCTGAACGGGTCGGCGCCGATGGGAGCCGGGAGCAACCCGGTACGACGGCAGCCGGGCGCGGGCCCTGCCCGGTGCGGCGACCCGGAGCCGCCTGCGTGATCGGGGACGGTCCGGCCGGGACACCGGGGAGGGTTGGAGTCACCGTTGCCGGCGCCTGCGGGCAGGCGGGTGGCCGGGTTCGGCGCGATAGCGCATGAACAGGCCGACCCCATCGGTGAGGAGCAAGAACACGGCGTCCGGTTCCAGGAACCAGAAGCGGGCTCGGGAGTGGTTGAGAACTCCGAGAAGCGCCTGCACCGTCAACGCACCGCGAAGAGTGCACCGATCAGCAGCCCGGGCTCCAAACCCGCCGGCAGCGATCCCCCGCCATCGGCCACATCCAGCACCAGCAGCACTGCCATATTGAAGCAATTGCTCCCAGCACATTGCCTGCGGCGAGATCGTAGGACCCGGAACGGACAGCGGAAATCGAAACGGTCAGTTCCGGCAGAGAGGTGGCTCCCGCGACCACCACCGCTCCGATCCAGCCGCCTCCGAGTCCCGTGTGTTCCGCCGGCGCGTCACCGTCGGGGCTCAGGCGGGCGCCGGCGGCGATGATCGCCCCGGCGCCGAAGAGAGAGCGCAACCGGACCGGGATGCAGTGCTCCCGTCCTGCCGGATTTTCAACGCCCTCGGCGGAAGATGCGGGCGGCGGGTAAGAACTCCACTCCTGCATCGAGAGGGAAGATCGGGCGGGCGCAGACGGTGTGCCCCAGGCTGTGGAGATTGGCGCTGGTGGAGCCGGGAGCGTCCACATTGATCAGTTGGGCGCTCCAATCCTTGAACATCTGCGGTTCACAATGGGGACACTTGACCAGCACCGCATCAAACCGCTTCGGTTCTTGCCCGTGGGCCCAGAAGAGGCCTCGGTCGTGCAGACTCACCGGCCGGCTGGTCACCACGAGAGTGAGGTTTCCGGACTCGAGCACCACCGTCCGGCCGGACCGGCTGCGTCCCCACGCCTCACCGGCGTATTCGCCATCACTCAGCAGCCGGACCCTGGCCTCAATCGCGAGCGGCGTAAAACGCCCCGGGTCCAATGTCCCTCCCACTGTGGTCCGGATCACGGCGCCCACCCCGGCGGCGAAAGCGACTTCAACGGCCGGTGCATCCACGATCGGCGCGAGGATGCGCCCTCTGTAGCCGGCGTCCAGGAGCGCACGCACCACGGAGTTCCCGTCACCGGACGCCCCGGACGATGGCGCGTCAGCGGCATCCATCAGGATGGTGGTTCCCTCCGTTTGTGCGAGCGTCCGCCGGACCGCCTCCTCCAGGCTCGTGAGCGGCTGGAACATCTGCTCGTGGTGCTCCCAGAACAGTGACGCGAGCCGCAGCGCCTCGCGCTCGGCCCGGTCCGGGTCGTTGTCCGTCACGACCAGGCTGTTCGAGCGCAGTTCCGGCACGTCGGTAAACGGGTTACCCCAGAACATTCCCGCCGAGAGTCCGCCCGGGCTCGTCTCGATTTCGTGCGCCGCCTGGATCACGTGGCGAATGCGGCCGGTCGCCGTGATGAGCTCGTCCCCGCGCACGAGCGCCGGCACACGCACCGTCGCCGTCACCGGCCGTGCGCCCTCGTCCAGAATGCGCAGCAGCAGCCGGCCCGCTCGTTCTCCCGTCGAGAACATGTCCACGTGGGGGTAGGTGTGGTACAGGACCACAGCGTCGGCGTGGGTCAGCATCCGGTCCGTCAGAATCCCGTGGAGATCCAGCGAAACCACAAAAGGGACTTCCTCCCCCAGGATGCGGCGCGCTTCTGCCAGCAGGAAGCCCTCGGGATCGCCCTCATTCGCGGCCGACATCGCCCCGTGCATTGAGAAGTACGCGGCATCCACCGGCCCGGCCGCGGAGAGCGCCTCGTTAAACTCCCGGGCGATCCGGCTAAAGTCCGATGCGCCCAGGGTGCCGCCCGAAGTGATCGCACAGGCACTGTAGGTCGGGACAAGTTCCAGGTCGGCGCGCGGATCGAACACCGTCAACGCGCCGCCGGTTTCGCTGCGAGACCCGCGGCGACGTGCCAGGAGCTCGTCCCCGCGCAGCACGACGAAATCGGCATACCCGCTGGGCGAGGGGTTGAATGAAGAGACTTCCTGTTTGCATTCCGCGATGAGGATTCGGGTCACGATCCTGGTTCCTTCCAAATCGAGGCTGGTCCGCACCCGGCAGGCACAGCTCCGCCCGCCACCGTCCGGTCCAGTAGAGACCCCTGCGCGAGGCTGGGAGATTGTAGCCCCATCGGCGCCCACTGCGTCCGTTTCCAGCGCCTTCGAACCAGGCAAGATGGCGCGCGAGGACCGAGTAGGGAGCACTCCCACATGCGCGGGAATGTACGTTCGTCCCAGATGCAGCGGATGACCTGCGCAGGCCGATCGGCCCCCGATAGCTCCAACTGTCTCACGGAACCGACCCGGACACCGCGCTTCACACCTGGATCGCGGCCAACGCCCTGGTGCTGCAGGGCGCCGAACTACCCGCCGAACAGTTCCACAATCGGTTCGCCGGCGGGCACCAGCGGCACCACCTTCCCCTGGCGATCATGCAGCGCGGCGCGCCAATCCATGCCGAGAGCGTGGTAGATACTGGCGAGAAGGTGGCCCGGCCCAAGTGGCCGCTCCGCCGGTTCGCCGCCGTCGGGGGTGGTGGCGCCGATCACCTGTCCGCCCCGCACGCCGCCGCCGGCAAAGATGGCACTCATCGCCTTCGGCCAGTGTCCCCGCCCGCCGTTCTGGTCCAGGCGGGGGGACCGCCCGAATTCCCCGCAGGCCACCACCAGCGTCTGCTCCAGCAGGCCGCGGCTTTCCAGATCCTCGATTAGCGTCGCAAACGCGCGGTCAAAGAGCGGCAACCGCTTGCGGAGGTTCTGTTCGAGGGTGTAGTGGTCGTCCCACCAGTCCACGTCCTTCTCATAGAGGTTGACGGTGACGAACGTGGCGCCCGCCTCGACCAACCGGCGGGAAAGGAGCGCCGATTGCCCGTAGAGCTGACGTCCGTAGCGGTTCTTCAACGCGTCCGGTTCGCCCGACAAATCGAGCGCGCGCCGCACCCGCGAACCGGTGATGAGATGGAACGCCTGCTGCTGCACCCGCCCGAAAGTCGCGACCTCCCCGGATCGCTCCGTCTGGTCCAGCCAGCCATCCACCGCATCAAGGAGCCCCCGGCGGCGTTCGAGGCGCTCGGGAGTCATCCGCGCGGGCAGCAGGAACTCGGGGGCGCGGTGCCGGGTGAGGCCCGCGTCCACGCCGGAGTTGAGCGCAGCGTGCTCGGCGCCCAGGAAGCTGGGGCCCTCGTAGAAGCCGAGGTGGGTGCGATAATCCTCGGGAACCGCCACGTGCGCGGGCATGTCCGGGTGGTTCGGCCCCTTCAACGCGGAGACGACAGCGCCCTGGTACGGCTGCTGCTGCCCCCGACCCCGGGCATTCAGGAGCGGGTAGCCGGTCTGCACCCAGTGGGTAGCGTCGTCATGCACACTGAGATCGTGGGTGAATGAGCGCACCACCGCAAGGTGCTGCGCTACGTCGGCGTGACGAGGCAGGAGTTCGCAGAAGTCGAGACCAGGGACGCGGGTGCGCACGGGCCGAAACGGCCCGCGGACTTCGGCAGGGGCGCCCGGCTTCATGTCCCACATATCTATGTGCGAGGGCCCGCCCGCCATGAAGAGCACGATCACGGCCTGACTGCGCGCGCCGGCAGCCCCGGCTTCGCGGGCCAGCAGCATCTCCGGCAACGTCAGCCCCCCGAGGCACAGACTGCCGATGCGCAGAAAGGCCCGTCGCGCAATTCCGTCACACATCCGCCCAGCCGGACCCTCAATCTCCAGCATCGTTGCTCTCCCCAGCGCCGGGTGCGCCCTCCTGGAACCAAGTTACTGAGAGTGCGACGCCTGGGAAAGGTTTCAAGCCGGTGCGCGGCGAAGGTAACGGCGCCATGATGCAAGCTGCGCAGATCACCCGTCCGCACCGTATCGAGTGGATCGAGCTACCGATCCCGGAACCGGAAGCAGACCAGATTGTCGTGAAACTCGAGGCAGGCGCCGTCTGTGGCAGCGACCTGCCCTACTTCCTCGGCGAGCGAGAACATCCCGCGCTCGAGTCCCTGTCCTACCCGCTCCCACCCCTCTACTCACTGCACGAGTTGGTGGGACGCGTCGCCCGCTCCCGCTCGTCCCGGTTCCGGGAAGGCGACCGCGTGCTGGCCGTACCGCCGCTCCAGCAGGGGATGGGCGAGTATTTCGCCGCCTATGACGCCTACACGGTGCCGATTCCAGAGGGCCCCGCGGAGCGCCTGGTGCTCGCCCAGCCGCTCGGGACCGTGGTCCACGCCTGCCTCAAGCTCGGCAATGTGCTGGGGCAGACGGCGGTGGTGGTGGGGCAGGGACCGATCGGTCAGTTGTTCACCGCACTCCTGCGGCGGATGGGTGTGCTGCGCCTCATCGCCGTGGACCTCATTGACGAACGGCTGGCTGTGTCGAGGGTGATGGGCGCCACGCACACCTCTACGGGGGGCGCGGATACCGGCACGTTGGTGGCGGACCTGACGGGCGGACACGGCGCCGATCTGGTGATCGAAGCCGTGGGTTACCCATCCACATTGAACCAGGCGGCCGGACTGATCCGCCGGAACGGAACCCTCCTCGCGTTCGGCGTGCCGCATCAGCCACACTACGACATCGCTTTCCGGGACTTCTTCATCAAGGAAGGCCGGCTCATCAACAGCGTCGGCCCCGACATTCAGCGGGAGTTTCCGATCGCGGTTGAGTTGGTGGCAACGGGCGCCTTGGATGTGGGCCCACTCGTCACCCATCAGTTGCCGCTGCACGAAGCGGAGGCTGGGTTCGCGCTGTTTGCTTCGCGCCGTGATGGCGTCATCAAGGTTGTCCTGACCGCATCGTAGGTGAAACAACAGGAATGCAATTCCGCACGCGTAACCGGCCGGCACGTTGAGCGTTCCAATGAATGGCTACGACGAGCAGCCCTATCGCCGGCATCCGGGCGGACCCGCCGGCCCCCCGTTTCCCAAACAGTGGAAGCGGGGGTTTCTTTTTTCGCCGGTACCGGGAATCACCCTGAACCTGGAGGCAGGTGGTGTCATAATGTAAACGAGACGGGTTGGTGTATGCCTGGGGAGGAGAACGTGACCATCATCTTGATGACTGCGATTCGGCCACGGACCCGCCGGGTGACGGATCCGTTTTCTGCGTTCGTTCGCCCGGTACAAGCGGAAGATTAGGCCACATGGGGAATGCGCTGACGGTGTCCCGAGAGGCCCATACCGAGAGCTGGTATGGGCCTGACGCCCCGTTCGAGCTGGATACCGACCCGCTGTCGTCGGCAACGACGGTTCTGCTCGCCGAAGAAGACCCATTGCTGTGTGAACTGCTCACCGATGTGCTGCAACGAGTCCCCGGCTTCGAGGTGATCACCACCGTGTCGCGGCCCGCGGATGTACGCGACTACCTCACGCCCCCGCTTCCCGGCGTGCTGCTCCTGGATCTCGGCATGGGCGAGGAGGATTCTGTGCGCCTAGTCGAAGACCTGGCCTGCACCACCGAAGGGCTGAAGATTCTCGTCATGTGCAGTGATGAGCGCGAGGAAACGGCGCTCAAGCTGGCACGCGCCGGCGCCCACGGTTTCCTGAGCAAGAGGTACGCGCGAGAACAACTACCGCGCGCTTTGCGCCATGTAGCATTGGGGGAAGTCTGGTTCTCCCGCCGGGTGGTCGGCCTGATCTTCAACGAGTATCCCACCCTGGCTCGCCGGGCCCGGGAGCGCGAAGGGCCTGTCTCCCTGCTGTCCGACCGGGAACGCCAGGTGCTGCTTCGGGTAGCCCGTGGTCTCACCAACAAGCAGATTGCGGACGAGCTCTTCATGAGCATCAGTACCGTCAAGAGTCACATCCGCAGCGTGTTCCAGAAACTGGACCTGACGAGCCGCACTGAAGCCGCGATCTTCGCCGTGCGCGAACACCTGGCGGAACGCATCGAGCGTCCCGCCGGAAGCTGACGCCGCGCGGCGTCAGCTTCCGGCGTTCCGTCCCGGCACGAACTATGGGAGCGTGCCCGCCTGGATCAGTGTCGCCTTCTGCGGGAACAGATGCTTTTGCGCCGCAGCGTTCACCTGCGCCGTAGTCACCGAACGGTAGTAGCGCCCGTACTGGTCCAGATAATCGGCGCCCAGACTGTAGTACTCCATCTGCCAGAGGAGAAAAGCCAGACCGGAGTTGGTCTCCAGACGCAGCGGAAACCTCCCGGTGAGATACGCCACCGCTTCCTCGACTTCCCGCTGTGTGACGCCTTTCTGCTGTACGCCCCGAAGTTCGGCTTCGAGGCTGCGCGCCGCCTTACCGGCGTTGACCGGGTTCGTGCCGAGAGCGATCTGGAAGGGTCCGGGATAGAGCCCGGAGTCGTAGAAGCTGGACACGTCATACGCCAGCCCCTGCTCATCCCGGATCACGGTTCCGAGGCGGCTGTTCAGGGCGCCACCGCCCCCCAGGATCATATTCAGAATCTGAGTGGCGTAGAAGTCCGGGTCGCTCCGCTTCAGGAGTCCGGCATGCCCCCAGAGCAAAGCGGCCTCACTCTTATCCGCCACGCGAATCACCTCTCGCCGGGGCTGCGCCTGAAGCGGGAGATCCAACTTCGGTAATGGGCGGGAGCGAGGGTTGCGAGCCCAGTCTCCCAGGGCCTGCTCGACCAACATGCGTGCCTTGGCGACGGAGAGGTCGCCGACCAGCACCAGGATCATCTGGTCCGGTCCATACTGCTCCCGGTAGAACCGCACCAGATCTTCCTGAGTCAGTCCCTGAATGGCGGCTCGTTCTTCATCCAACGTGCGGGGCCGAAGCGGGTGGCCCTCCGGGTACACGGTCCGGCTGAAGGCGCGTCCGGCCAGGGCGCTCGGATCTTCCTTTTCCTCGTCCAGCCCGGCAAGGGTCTGGCCGCGCAGCCGCGAGAAATCAGCGGCCGGAAACGCCGGACGACGCAGCAACTCGCCCAACGCATCCACCAGCGTCCCCGCGTCGCGGCTGAGCGCCCGCCCGGCAACCTGAACGGCGAGTTCGTCGGCGTCGGCCGAAAGCTGGGCGCCGAGCGCTTCCAGGCGCGCGGCAAACTCCCGGGAGGTCCTCTTGTCGCTGCCCCGGCTCAGCATCTCAGCCGTGAGCGCCGCGGTCCCCTCCTTGCCGGCAGGGTCGAGCACCGCACCGGCAGGCAGACTCGCCACCAGCGCCAGGGTCGGGTTGGCGCGATTCTCCTGGACGACCACGCGGATCCCGTTGGCAAGGCGGAAGCGAACCACGGTCTGGCGCGTGCGTGGCGCGGGACTGGGTCGCGGCAGTGGGATGGGACGCTCTCCGCGTCGGGCCAGCTCCACCCGCGCCGACGCCTCGCGCGGTGGTGGGCCACCGGGAGCCGCCTGCGAACTCGGGACGAAGTGGCCGACTGTGCTCGCGTCGGGGACGAAGTACCTCGCGGCTACTTTCTGCAGGTCCGACGAGGTAAGCCGGCGGACTCGGTCGAGATAGGTATTCAGGTACCGCCAGCCCATGAGCACATCGTAGTAGCCGATCTGCTCACCCTGGTCGGAGACGCTGTTGGTCTGGAACAGGAAATCGGCTTCCATCCGGTTCCGCGCCGCCTGCAGCGTCGCCTCCGGCACGAGATCGCGCCGCATCGCCTCAATCTCAGTGCGCAGCGCGGCCTCCAACCGCTCGGCACTCACGCCCGGGCGGGCCGTTGCGGTAAAGAAGAAGAGGTAGGGATCGTGCATCGTGGGGGCGCCCGCGGTGACCGTCGTCGCCAGCTCCTTCTCCACCAGCGCCTGGTAGAGGCGACTGGAGCGACCGGAACCGACCGCGTTCGCGAGCAGATCGAGGGCGTAGAAATCCGGGTGCTTGCCGGCCGGCACGCGGTAGGCGATCTCCACCATCGGGAGCGCCCCCGCCCGCCGCACCACCACCCGCCGCTCGCCTCGCTGCGGCGGCTCCTGCGTGTACACCGCCGCCGGAGTCGGGATGCGCGGCAGCGCCCCGAAGTGCTTGCGCACCAACGCCAGCGCCTGTGGTGTATCGAAGTCGCCGACCATCACTACCGTGGCGTTGTTCGGTCCGTAGTAGCGGCGGTAGTAGCGGTACAGCTCTTCCCGCGTGACGTTCTCCACGTCCGCCCGCCATCCAATGATGGGCCACTGGTAGGGATGCGACTCGAACGCCGCCGCTGCGACGGCGCGATTCAACAGCTCGCCCGGATCGTTCTCGCCGCCCTCCAGTTCGCTGCGGACCACGCTCATTTCCGACGCAAGCTGCGCGGCGTCGATCCGGCTGTTCACCATCCGGTCCGCCTCGATCTGGATCGCCAGTTCGAGACGGTCCGAGGCGAGGGTCTCCCAGTAGCGAGTGGTATCGTAATAGGTGCCGGCATTGAATGTGGAGCCGTTGGCCGCCAGCACCCGTGAGATTTCGCCCGGCCGGTAGCGCTGGGTGCCCTTGAAAAGCATGTGCTCCAGGAGATGGGAGCAGCCGGTGATCCCCGTGTGCTCATTGCGGGACCCAACCCGGTACCAGACGGCAAAATTGACCACCGGCGCGTGTCGTACTTCCTTGGTCAGGACACGCAGCCCGTTCGGCAAGACCGTCTCCTGCACTCCGGCGGTGATGGCGGGACCCGCGGCGGCTGCGGGTCCCTGCGCCCGAGCCGCGGTCATCGCGAGGGCGAATGCCGCAAGGAGTAGCGCGCCGATGCGCCGGAAGTGTCGGAAATCAGGTCTGGTGAAGGGCATGGGGGGGAACACAAACCGAAGTCGAGACACCAGCGGAAAACCAGAGAGGTGCGATTTCATTCTTCGCTTCTCATCCTTCATCGTCTGATTTCCATCCTTCATCGTTCATCCTTCATCCGTCCGGCCCATTCATCCGCCTGCGCGTGGTAACGGGCGAAGACGCGGTCCACGGCTCCGGCCGCGGCGGTAAGCCCCTGCGCGAGCGACGGATACGGGCCCACGCCCTTCTCGATCTCCGGTACGCGCAGCAAGAGCGTCTCGAAGATCGGCTGCGTGGCGTAGTTGACCGCGTTGATCTGGGTGTGCCGGAGTTTCTTACCGCTGGCGCAGATCTGCGGGACGTTGGTCAGGAACGGCTTTTCGCGACACATCTCCCTCCAGTCGGGTGTGTCATAGAAGTCCCGGCGGGGCGAGTTCTGTCCGATGTGACGCAGCAAGCGCAGCGCGCCGTTCAGGCACGCCACAAACTTGATGTAGCGCCAGGCCAGCTCCGGCTGACGGGTCCGCCGCGAGATCACCAACATGTTGCCCCACGTCAGGGTCGTGGGCCGATCCCCATGCGGACCTGGAGGAAAGGCCGTTTGATCGAAACGCAGCTTCCCCTCCGTGTTGCGGGTAATGTACTTGCCCGACCAGGTGCCGGCTACGACGCAGGCGACACGACCGGAATTGAACACTTCATCGTCGGACAACTGGCGGCGGAAGGTGGGGCAGACGCCGTCCTTCCAGTAGAGATCGGCCAGGAACTGAAGCGCTTCGGTCCCCTGCTCGTTGGCGAACACCGCGCGAGTGCCCTCTACATTCTGGAAATTGCTGCCGTTGGCGGCAGACCACGGCTCGAACGGACTGGCCCCACTCCCGTGTGCGTGGATGGAGAACCCCGCCTGCACTTCCTCACCCTTGCTGTCCAGCACAAGCTTGCCGTCCGGCCCGAACTTCGCCAGGCGCTTCACAATGCGCCGGAACTGCGGCCAGTCACGCACCCCATCCCAGCGGAGGTGATCCCAATCCACGTCTCCGTTTGCCTTCTTCAAGAACATGGAGCGGATGTCCGGATCGTTCTCGCCCTCCTTGCGCAGCAACTCCAGGTTCCACGTGAGCGCACTGGCATCCAGGATCTGCGGGATCCCGAACACCGTACCGTCTGCCTTGGTGTTGTGTCGCCACGCCGAAGGCAGGTACGCCTCTTCATCCACGATCTCCCCGCGGTTCACCGTCTCCCCGCGGGCGCGCCGGGCTTCCCGTTCGGTCCGCTCCCGCTCCATCAGCGGGTTCAGCGGCAGCAGCATTCCGCGGTCATAGAAGCCCTCCGCCCAGTAGACGGAAGACTGAAACACATCCGGGGGAGTATTGCCGACCAGCCCGGTCGCCATCTTCTGCTCGTACTGCGTAAACGGGACGAACTGAAGGATGAGATCCACATCCGGGTTCTCGCGCTCAAACGCTGCTTCGATTTCCCCGAAGTAC
>SYMT01000236.1 GCA_005805375.1 Actinomycetota bacterium | reverse complement strand
TCCAGTTTGCGCGCACGATGACCTGGAAAGGGCAAGCGCCGGTCGTGGCGCTGGTCCGCGAGGTCTATAAGACCGGCGTGCGGCTCCTCGCACCCGAGATGGCCGCCCTGGAAACGCAGATCGAGCGTCTCCCGGCACTGCGGAAGTGGTTCGTGACCATCCCGGGAGTGGTCCCCGCCTGACGGGAGGATTAATTCTGCGCGGTTCCCTTAGCATTCCAGAGGAGAAACGCATCGTCCCGCAGCCCCCGGGCGTGCAACAGGTCGCTGAGGTCCATCGCAGCCCAGGCGGTGTGCCAGTCTTCCGAGAGTACAGCCACGTGACGCCCCTCCTCCCTCGCCGGTCCGATCAGGTTGTCGGCGAGTGCGGTCGGCAGGGAGCGGGTGAAGTCGGTGATCTTCCCGTCTTCCCCATCGTACACGCCGCTCGGGTGGTGCTGGGAGATCCACTGGCACCAGCGGTGCAGTGTGCGGCGGCCGTTGCAGTCCATCTCCTCGGCGGGGAGGTTCGGGTCGCCCACAAAGTAGAGGTGCGTATCAAAGCCCAGGCCGGCGAGCGCGCGGGAGAGTTCCTCCATCCGGGTGCCGAGGCCCCCGGCGTTGCTGTACCTGTCGGGGCCCTCGAAGGAGACGAGCGCGAATGACGTGTTGTCGGGCCGGATGGTGCCGAATTCGAGGGGTGGGGCGCCACTACGGCGGCGGGTGGGCATCCTATTTGCCTCCGGCGCTGAGTTGTGCGAGTTCCCTCTCCGAACGCGCTACCAGGTCATCCAGCGCCTGGGGGCTCATCCCCTCGGCGTAGAGATGGAACGCAGGCTCTGCGGCGTCCGGTTTGTAGAGCACCCAGCAGCCTTCGGGCCCGAACACCTTCAGACCGTCGGTGAAGTCGGCGTTCGCATTCTCGGAGCGTTCGCCCAGAAGACGCATGATCTCGCCCTTGCGGTCCCACGGGCAGGGGATCCGACGATGACGCACATGCATTTCCGGCGCCGCCTCGGCTGCCTGCCGGAGACTGACATCCTGCCGCGCGAGGAGTTCGAGCAAGAAGGCGAGCGCCGAAATACCGTCGAAGGCACACTGAAACTTCGGGAAGATGAAGTGCCCTTCCAGATCGCCCGCCATCGCCGCACCGGATTCGATGCCCGCAGTGCCTTCCACCAGGCTGCGCTCCTCATTCTTCGTGCGCACAACGGTGCCGCCGTGTTGGGCCGCCAACCGCTCGAGTGCCGACGAGGCCGTGATCGGAGCCACCAGCGTCCCCCCTTGCTGTTGCCGAAAGAAGAGTGAGCCCATCACCGCCAGCAGTTCGTGGCCGGAGAGGATGCGCCCAGTGCTGTCCACCACGTAGAGCGCCGAGCCCTCCTCGTTCAGCATGGCCCCCAGGTCCGCCTCCAGGGTCGCTACCATTGCGCTCAGGTTGCGCAGGCTGCGGTCACGGGTATCCGGCGTGCGCGGTTGCGATTGCGGGTTCGGGAAGCCGTTCACCGTCACCAACCGGCAATCCAGACTGCCGAAGAGGTGGGGCGCTACCGACGAGGCTGTCGAAGACGCGCAGTCGAGCACTACCTGAAAGCGCCGTTCCCGGATCGGGCGGCTATCCAGGCGGTCGAGCAGCCGATGCACGTAGGGCACGGAACTCTCACCCGCCACATCCAGATGGCCGATCTCGTCCACGTCGGCGCGGCGGAAGTCCTCGCGGGAGAAAACGCTTTCCAGCTTCCGCTGGAAGTTCCGGTCCACGCAGATCCCGAGTGAGTCAAAGATCTCCATGGTCATCGCGCCGCGGTCCGTGGCGGACATATGCAGGTAGAGTCCGCCCGCCGCCGACGACGTGCGAACAGCATAGCGGGCCAACGGTTCCGGAACGGCCTGCAGATCGGTGACATCTACGCCGGCCGACATCAACCCGGCCACGACCGCGCGTTTCACCATTCGGCAGGCGGGATGTGCGTCACGGCCGGTCACCACGCGCGCGCCGCGCGGGAGGCAGGCGCCGTACGCGGTCGCCAGGCGGGTGGCGAAGTCCGGGGTCATCTCCCGGTTGGGCACGCCGCGTACGGCGCCGTCGCGGATGAGTGACCCGGCGACGCCCTCGCTCCAGACCAGCGTCATGGTCACGTGCGCGCCGCTTTCCACAAATTTGTCGGGCCATACACGCACCAGCGAGGCAATTGTAGCGCCACTTCCGATTCGGCACCGCTCACCAATCACCACCTCGTCGTTCAACACCGCGCCGCGGCCCAGCGTGGTGTTGCGACCGACGATGGCGCCGCCGACGCGCGCTTGTTCCCCTACATAGACGCCATCCCAGAGCACGGAGTTTACGACGCGCGCACCCGGCTCGATGCGGCAGTGGGCGCCGACCACACTGAACTCTTCGACCACGGCGCCTGCCTTCACCCGCGCGCCTTCCCCGATCAGCGCTGGCCCCTCGACGTTCGCACCCTCCTCGATCACGGCGCCGGCCCCCACCCAGAGGCCGCGTCCTCGGGACTCACCGGGGATCTCGAGGCGTACCTTCCCCAGCAGCGCGTCCGCCTGTGCCTGCCGGTACACCGGCAGACTGCCGACGTCGCACCAATAGTCGCTGGAGACATAGCCGAACATGGGGCGGTCGTCGTCCAGGAGTTGCGGGAAAACGTCCTTGCTCCAGTCACACGAGCGATCTGACGGGATCAGGTCGAAGACTTCGGGGCTCAGGCAGTAGATGCCCGTGTTGACGGTGTCGCTGAAGACCTCGCTCCAATCCGGTTTCTCCAGAAACCGCCGCACGCGTCCGTCCCGCTCGGTGACCACCACTCCGTACTCGAGCGGGTTGGCCACCCGCACGAGGCCAAGAGTAGCGACCGACTTCTGCTCGTGATGGAAGTTCCAGAGCGCGGTGAGGTCCATGTCCGTGAGGGCATCGCCGCTCACAATGAGGAATGGCTCGTCGCGCAACCACTGCTCACCCAGTTTCACGGCGCCGGCCGTACCGAGTGGAGTCTCCTCGTGCGTGTAGTGCAGTTTCAGGCCGAGATCTGAGCCATCCCCGAAGGCGGCCTGAATCTGCTCGCCCAAGTAGTGAACAGTGACGACGACTTCGTCCACGTGGTGACGCCGCAGCAACTCAAGGATGTGCTGCATGATCGGCTTGTTGACGACAGGGACGAGGGGCTTGGGGCAATTGCAGGTGAGCGGTCGCAGGCGCGAGCCTTCGCCGCCGGCCATCACCACGGCTTTCATGAGGTTGTTTACTCCAGGCGCACCAGGGGACAGACTTGGGTCCATGAGCCGCCGCGCGGACCGCTTCGGAATTCTATCCTGCCTTGACTACCCGCTTCGCATCCGGTTCTCCCCGTGGGGGGACCGGCAGACCCTGCAGGGGCCGCTGTTCAGATGCGGGTGCGGCGCATCGCGCGTCGTGAGACGAGCGATGCCTGTCTGGGCCGATTCGCTGATCCGCGACGTGCGTGGCGCGTTTGGAGGGCGGCGGGCTGGGCGGTCCACTCCCTGACGGTTGCGGCTCTGATGAGTGCACGGTGAGGGGTCGGACAGACCAGCATTCGGGCGTGGCCCCCGGACGGTCGCGCTGCCGATGGACACGCGCTGCGGGTGGGATCGGTTGCTCGGTGTGGGGAGGTGCTCCCTGGCGATAGCAGCGCTGCTCGGAGTTGGGCGTGGTCGGTCGCCGGTGTCGGTCAGTGATGGGCTGTTCGCGGCCTTCTGCACCCCGGTACGCACAGCCCGGCCGGTGCGCCGTCAGGCTGGGCCAAGAGGCCATTGCTGCTCCGCCTGGAGGAGGCGGGCATTGCGGGGGAGGGTTCCGACCACTTCGGTGTGTGCGGACAGGCGCTGCGTATGGGTGTTCCAGGAGAGAGTGCGGCGCAGGCGCACGCCGCGCAGGGGTCGCACCCGGAAGATCGGGCCCGGATGCTCTTGCACACGCGCGAGGAGAGCATGCACTACGCGCTGGACCCGGGGCACCGGGTCGTAGGCCTCGGGGGTGCCGATCGCCACCCAGCACAATTCGTGTTGCCGATGCTGCGTTTCGATCCTCTCGTAGTGCCGGACGGCGTAATGTGCACCATTGTGCAGCACGTAGGGAATCCAGTGGTTCTCGACCGGGTCCACCAACAGGCGCCGGTCCGCTCCAGCGCGCCAGCGATAGAGAGCGGGCTCGAACCGGCTCTCCCCGTTCCGCTCGATCCACAGTGGCTGCATCCCATAGTAGCGATGATCGCAGAAGAACGGAGCACCCAGCGGTACCGACTCCCCGGCCAGCGACAGCGCTGCGTACACGCCGCCCGAGTGGAACGTGGTCAGCGGACCGGCGGAGGGGACCGGCGCCAGATCACTCTTCGGCGGGGCGGGGAATGGCGAGGTCTGCGGAGCACGGCGGTGTTCCAGCAGGAGCAGGGCGGCAGCGTAGCCATTGTAGTCGGGGTTGTTCACGTATACGTCCCAGTCCCGGCGGTCCTGCTCCCCCGGGCGCAGCACGCAAGGTACGTGTCCGTCTGCCTGCACCCAGTGTGCGACGCAGTCCAGCAGCCGGGCAGCCGGGCGCTCGAGTGCGGGCTCTGTCAGGATGCGGGCTCCACTCCGAAGCGCGGTCAGCGCCGCCGCATAGCCGAAGAGAGTGTGGCGCGACCGCCCGTAGGGGACCAGGACTCCCCCCGGGCTGATGAAGGGGGCGAGTACATGCAAACCCCGGAGCAGGGCGCCGCGCAGGTCTGGCGTGTCGTGAATCTCTTCTTCGATGGCCAGGGCCAGCATTGCACAAAACTTGGCGTGGTAGGTGATCGGCACTGCGCGCCCGCCGGGAGAGTCGACAAACCAGCCCTCAGGCGTCTGCCAGGCCAGAACCCGCTCCCACAGTCGTTCGGCGGCGGATTGATCGACGGCGTCGGCAGTGAAGTGCGCTCGGAGAGAGTGGCTGACCGCACGCATGGCCACCCAGTTGTGGGACACCAAGCGGTTGCCCGCGTAGGGACGGATTGCCTCCGGCCGAGGCAGCAGGGTGCAGAGGGCAGCACCACGCCCGTCTTTCCTGGCCTCCCGAGCCAGCAAGAGAAGGGCGAAGGAGTCGAACTCCGATTCGGCCGGTCGCCGGAGCGCACTCTGTACCGCGCGCCCCACCGCCTCGCGCCATGCCGTGTCCCCTGTTTCCAGCGCCATCAGCCCGAAAGCCAGCGCCGCGCAACCGTCGGCATATTCGCCGTGCTCGGAATGGATCGGGTCGAGCACCCGCCCGTCTCGATCCTGGCAGGCACGCAGCCAGCCTGCCATTCCGGCGCCGACTTCGAGCAGAGTAGCCATCTCCCCGCTTCCTGGTGTACTCGCTTTTCTCGTTCCGCGTCGTGCTCCCTCGCGAGAGCGTATCGCACGAAAAAATGGGGGTGTGCGGCCTGTGCCGCACACCCCTGCCTGGACTCAGTCTGTGCCGAGAAGCGTGTGGATCACCGCGCTCCCACGAGTTCCCGTTCCTCGCGTGATCGTTCGTGGAGTTCCGCGACCACCGGGAGTTCCCCCTCCATAGAAGGGAGCACTTCCGGGAAGAAGAGGCCGCGCTGCCGGGCGATGAAGCCGGACAATCGCTCGATTGCCTGACTGTGCAATTGGTGCGCACGGCTCTCACTGCGCTGGATCAATTTCGCGATCTCTTTCAGGGTGAGACCCTGATAATAGTAGTGGAAGACCACCGTCCGTTCCAGCAAAGGCAGCCAGTTGATGCATCGCATCAAGAGACTCTTCTGGTTCTCGACGATCGCCATCATATACGGATCGGGATCGCGGCTCTTTACCGACTCGAGCACCACCAGCGGATCAAGATCCTCGTGTTCCGAGTCACCGACCACGTCTTCCAGCGAGACAACCTGGAGCACATTTGCCTCGTAATAGAGCTGGTAGAAGGCGTCAATCGGTAATTCGAGGAACGCCGCTCGATCAGCATCAGTGACATTCTCCGCACCCTTGCGGAGTGCCAATTCCTCTTCGGCGCGGGCCAGCATTTTCTGCTTTGCGCGCACGCTGCGCGGCACCCAATCCTCGCGCCGCAGATACTCCAGCATGGCGCCGCGAATCGTGGAAATCGCATAGGATTCGAACTTGACTTTGCGCCGAGGATCAAAATGATCTACGGCCTTGACCAGTGCCATATAGCCTTCCTGGTCCAGGTCTTCCGGTGCAATTCGCAGCGGAACCGTCGGAATGATGCGTTGACGTGTCTTTGTGATGAGGTACCGGTAGTGTTCGATCAGGCTCGTGCGTGCCCGCGCCGAGTCGCGGACCTTGAACTCCCGCCATAGCTGGGTGAGCGCAGCCTGCAGTTCCACCGACGTTCTTCTCGACATCTTTGTTTCTCGTTCCTTCACGTTTGCGATAGCGGTGGGGACTGCGGGCAGTCCACCTCAAGCCCTGGAGGGGGGCCAGAACCAGATTCGTCCGCTTCCGACGGGCGGAGAGAAAATCAACCACTCGTGGAGGCCGGGGAGGTAGTTGCTGCGATACCCGGCACAACTGTCCTGAACACACGCCACGAAGACTGCGGCGTCTTCGGATCGCGTGCCTCGAGCGTGCAGATCTCGGTGTCGCGATGCTTCACAGAAGATCTCAGGGCCGGAGAGCACGTGCCTCCTTAGTGACGGGACGATGTTTCGTCCTAGTGTCACCCATATCCTCCTGCGTTCAGGCACCCGTTGCCACTTTTTTTCCGAGAGTGACGCCTGACGGACAGTGCATCAGGATGACGAGTCACACGGACTGTGCACGTCTTCGTATTCAATCAAGTCACATGCGAATCGTGGACTGGAACTAATATCCGATTGCAGAACACTCTTGAGGATTTCAATAGCACGAGAGTCGGCCTGAAATGCAAAAAAAGCGACGTTTCCGGATGGAAACGTCGCCTACTTTGTGGTGTCTCACACGCGCCCGGAGGGACTCGAACCCCCGGCCTACAGGTCCGCAACCTGTCGCTCTAATCCGCTGAGCTACGGGCGCTCGGGTGGAAGCGGGGGAAGTATACCTGCCGTGCGTTTGGGTGTCAACCCCTCTTGGGCGAGGCGAAGCGGAGACTCGTCGCAGCCCCGGCGAGGAGCGCGATTGCTCCCAGAGCAGCGAACAGCCCGATGCGGAAACTGTCGGGTTCGTAGCGGTATTCGACCCGAAATTCGCCTGCGGGTACCGCGATCCCCTGGAATGCGACATTGACCTTTTGAATCCTCACAGGTTGGGGTGCGCCTGCGCCGGTCCACAGGGTCGCGCGCCAACCGGGCGCGAAGGTTTCACACAGGACCAGCAGTGTGGGGTTCGCGGTGCTCCCGGTTACCCGGATGCGGCCTGAGCCGTTCCGTTCGACCACGGGGTCCGTCTCTGGACCGGCGCTGTGTGAACTGGTTGGATTCGCAACGAAGCGGGTCTCAGATCCGGGACCGAGCACCGCTGCTCTTCCATACCGGGCGGGCCGAAGACGCGCCAGGACGGCAAGGGCCTCGTCGTCGGAAGCTGACTGCACTGATTCTGCCAGATACGCTTCAGGTAGTGCAGCCGTGTGGCGGTATGCGTACGGGGGCCCCGGGGGATAGCCCGTCTCCGGCACCAGAGT
Source organism: Actinomycetota bacterium (assembly GCA_005805375.1). GTDB lineage: Bacteria > Armatimonadota > SYMT01 > SYMT01 > SYMT01 > SYMT01. The sequence continues at coordinate 11,645 of SYMT01000236.1, read as the reverse complement.
GGGGTGGTGCAGCGGGTCCTGGGAGAGGATCACGGGCGCGGCGAGAAACGGGAAGAGCGGTGAGGTGGGATTGGACAGGTACACGATGTTCCCGTTTGCCGCAGGGCTGGCATTGCCTGTGGGGTGCAGTGCGTTGGCCAGCCGCCGGAATGAGTTGAGGTAGAGTGAGTCGTAGCCCTGGACGTCACGCCACCCGTAGGCGAGCGAGACGTTGGGTGGGAGCAGGGCAGCCGCCTGTGCGCCGATGTCCCAGTGGTGGTTCAGTGTCGCCACACGCCGGGTCTCAGACTGCAATCGGCGCGTGAGCGGCGTTTCGGGGAGTGCGGCAGCACGGGACGCCGTCAGATTGTAGCTCCCCGCCAGCGGGAGCAGCGTGCTGGCGGCGCCGAGGAGTAGTGCGCCTTGCGTCACGGGAATGCGCGTCGCGTCGTTGCGGTCTCGCAGCAGCCAGCTAAGAAGCGCCACCAGGACCACCGTCGCCGCCGCTGCCCCGAGTGCCCGGCCGACAGCCGGCAGTGCAATGTCTGCCATCATGGGGCCGGCGCCGCGGACCAGGATGTCGAGCCGAGATTGAACGATCAGTTGAGCCGCTCCGGTCAACAGCACCAGTGCCGCCAGGGCCGCCATGCACGGGCCGAGCACCGAGTGCCATCCCTGCTGTGCACGTCGCAGGAGCGCCTCGGTTCCGAGTGCCGCCAGCAGTGCCTGTGCCAGGCAGAGGAGCACCAGCGCACGAGCAGGCGAGCCGGACTGCGAGAACCCGGGGACGAAAAAGTAGAAAAACCGGGCCAGTGGACTATCAGTGGCGAGCAATAGGGACAGGACCACCAGGAGCCCCGCGAACAGCGGTCCCTCCCCCACCCTGCGTCCGAGCGCGAGCCCAATCAGCGCCAGCAGCAACGCGACGGCGCCGACATGGCCGGCGTACTCCATGGTGTTGGGCGCGCCGTAGTTCCAAAAGCCCCAGAAGTCGCTGCGTCCAGGCAGGCCGTAGTAGTCAGGGGCAATGAGGGTGATCCAATGCTGCGGCGGCAGCGCCAGCTTCGCATACGCGCTGTACCCGGCGGCGGATGGCGGGGACACCCGGTGCGACATGCGACTCAATTCGAGCGTCGGGAGAAACTGGGGAGCTGCGAGAGCGAACGCCACTCCGACTGCGACGCCTCCAAGGCCCGCCTGCTGCGCCGCTCTGCGGATGTCGTTCTCGTCACGCAGGCTGCGGATGACCGCAAGCACGGTAGCGCATCCGCCGGCAAGCAGCCCGTAGAATGCAATCTGTACGTGTCCCGCCAGCACCATGAGGCCACCCGCCGTGCCTGCAGCCAGCGCGAAGTAGCCGCAGCCGTGGCGGCAGGCCCGCCGAACGCACAGCACGAACAGCGGAATCCAGCACGCTACGGCCAGGAAACTGGGCAGTTCCAGCCAGGCGACGGCGAAGCCCGAAAGCTCGAACGCAGTTCCCGCGATGAGGGCGGCACCGGACCTGACCCCGAGATCGCGGGCCAACACGTAGGTAAACAGTCCGGCCAGCGACAGATGCAGGAAGGCCAGCCAGCCGAGCCTGACGGCAGTCTCCGGTCCGAACGGCAGATAGAGCAGGGAGTGGAGCGGATAGAGGGGGGCCGATTGGCTATTGGCGAGGAAGGGGGTGCCGCACAGCACATGCGGATTCCACAGTGGAACGTGCCCGCGGGCGAACGCTCGTACGGCGTGCAGCCGCCAGGGGAAAAACTCCGCCATCCCGTCCCACTGAAGCACGTTCCACTGGGGCAGTGCGCGCCGTTCGGCATCGGAGGTCGTAAGGGTCCAGGGCGAAAAGCCCGCTAGGTACTCGGCCGGGAGGAGGACGCGATCGCCGAACAGCACGGGAGCCAGGAGAAACGCTGCGAGCACTGGGAACAGGAGCAGATGCAGCACCCCCGGCAGACCGGACCGGCGTGCCGCTGGAACCGGAGTGGGTGTGGGGGGGCCGGAACGGGAGGCCCGAGACCGCTTCATTCCTGCCGAAAGGTCCAGTATTTGCTGGCCGCGAAGTTCCAGAAGACCACGACCGCAGTGGCGGTCACTGATCCTATCAGCCCGCGCGGGTCGCGCAGTGGGGGGCTGAGCAGTCTCGCCGCCGTGTCCGGGATCGCGAGCGCGACCAGATTTGCCACTGCCATATTGAGCAGTAGCCCAACGCTGTTGGTGGCGATGAATCGGGGGTACCGGTCGCGCCAGGCCACGGGATCGCCGGATTGGAACGTCCACCGCATGTTGAAGAAGAAACCATTGGTGACGGAGAGGATGAATCCTGCCAACTGAGCGGGCGGGCGGGCGTAGCTGAGGTCGGTGCCGAGCAATCGGTCCAGGTGTACGATCTCGATCAACAGGAAGATCGTGCCGAGGTTGATCAGGGTACTGCCGACGCCGACGATGCAGAACTTCACAAACTGCCGGATGGCAGGGCGCTTCCATAGGCCGGCCGCTACGGCTGACGCAGCCCCCATCCCTTGCCGTCCGACTTCTGCGCGATTACTTTCTTCCTGGCCCAATGCGTGCCTCGATTCCCGGCGGGGCCGCCTGCCAGGTCATTGTCTCGGCGGGCGGGCGAGCCACCACAGGAAACTCGCCGCTCTTCATGAACCCGATCCGGTCGTACAGTTGATACGCATGCTGGTTCTCCAAAGTTACTGCGAGACTGACCCGTTCGAAGCCAGCTTCGCGAAAACCCCAGAGCGAACGGATCAGCATGGCACTTCCGGTGCCGCCGCGGTGTTCCGGCGCCACAGCCAGATTACCGATGAAGCCCTCCACATGACTCCGCGCCGAGGTCATCACATCGCCGCAGAGGCGACCCTGGTGGAACAGCAGCAGAGTGCGGAGTGGGTCGAAGCAGCCGAACTTGCCCGCAAGCGCCTCACGCCACATGCGCTCGCAGCCGGTCGGGGTGGAAAAGTACTGCCAGTACAGACGCGCGTCCATGGTGCCATAGTACGCGCGATAATCCAGTTCGGCCACGTCTCGCAGATAGGCGGGGTCCCACGGACGTAATTCGTAACCCGCCGGCAGGCTCGGGCACCCGGAGAGACGCCGGAGATCGAGCGTCATGCCCGTGCGCCAGCGGCACACGACGCCGAAGCGTTCGAGACATTCGGTCACAGCCGGCAGCCGAAGGAGATGCATAGGGTAGTGCGGATGCGAGGCCGGACTTCCTCTGCCGGAAGGCCGACTCCGGGATGCGGACCGGCGCCGGGGAAGGTCCCGCCGCCCGCCCGATTACCGGAAATACTGGATCTGCCGCAGTGCCTCGGCGTTGTTCGGATCCATGGCGAGCACTGCCTCGAACTCGGCCCGCGCCTCATCCATGTAGCCGAGCATGGCGTAGGTAAGGCCCAGGCTGTTTCGACCGTCCAAATAGGTCGGAGCAATTTCGCTGACCCGCTTGAGTTCATCCAGCGACTCATCGAACATGCCCGTGAAACCCAGGACCAGCCCCAGTTCGCGCCGGACCCGAACATCGTCTGGTGCTTCCTCCAGGATCGCACGCAGATTGCGCTCCGAATCCTCATATCGCCCTTCAACCTTGAAGGCGAACGCTTGCTGAAGACGCTCTTCCCGGGTGCGTTCCATCGGCATCAGGCTCACTGGCGTATCTCCTCCCCACACTTCACCGGATTCGCTGGATGCAACGGTTCCCGGATGAGAGCGATGGTTCCGGGTGCTGGGAATTGTCGCCAAATCCCTGTTCGCCGTTCCGGCGGTTGCCTCCTGCCGCATGCTGCAACTTCCACCAAGTGCATTTTCGAGCGTTTCATCGTGACCATTCCCCCAGGTGTGCAGATGTTAGTGGGAAATGGTGCGAGGCGAGTGCTCTCGATACCACCATCCCCCACAGTGCGGCGGACGAATGTCCGCGCGGCCCCTCACATCAGCTCTCCCGGCAGCCAGATCTCCCCGCGTTGCACCCGATAGCCGAGCGCAAAAGCCTCCCCCGCCATGCGCCCCCGGCTTTCCGGCTGGACCTCCATCAGGCACAAAGCGCCGTCCGCCGTGGCCACCGTCAGCGGACTCGTACCCAGCACCGTCCCCGCAGGGCCGCTTCCGTCCGGCACAATGGCTGCCCGCCAGAGTTTGATGACCGTCTCTCCCCGGCGTGCATACGCCCCGGGCGTGGGATTACATCCGTGGATGCGATTGCGCACCTCAGCCGCGGGTAGGTCCCACCGTAGCGCGCCGTCCTCCCGCTTCAGCATCGGTGCGTACGTGGCGCGTGTGGAATCTTGCGTCCGGCGCACCAGGGTTCCTGCCTGGAGTTGCCGGAGTGTCTCCACCAGCAGTTCGGCGCCGATTGGCGCCAGCCGTTCGGCCAGTGTACCCGCAGTGTCGTCGGTGTGGATCGCCGTCTCGGCCGTCAACAGCACATCCCCGGTGTCCATCCCGACATCCATGAACATTGTAGTGACGCCGGTGCGGGCGCAGCCCCGCAGGATGGACCATTGTATCGGCGCGGCTCCGCGCAACTCGGGAAGTAGGGAGCCATGTACGTTGATGCATCCGCGCGGCGGGATGTCGAGGACCGCGGGCCGAAGAATCTGCCCATAAGCGATCACCACAATCGCGGCGGGCGACAAAGCGTGCAGGGCCTCCACGAAGTCCGGGTGCGACGTGCGTTCCGGCTGAAGCAGCGGCAGATTCAGCGCGCGGGCTGCTTGCTTCACGGCGGACTCCCGCTGTCGCAGTCCGCGCCCGTGGGCCCGATCCGGCTGCGTCACGACCGCCGCGATGGTGTGCCCGGCATCCACCAGCGCGCGAAGTGAGGGAACCGCGAACGGCGCAGTCCCCATGAAGACGAGTGTCACCCGGCCCCCCTGGGATCTACGTCCACCGGCTCCCCCCGCCGGCGTTTTTCCAGCACCTCATGCACCCGCGCGACCCGTTCCTTCTCCTCCTCTTCGGTCAGCCAGTGGAGGCTGGTGCGGTCGGCCTTGTCTATAAAAAGCACGCCATTGAGGTGGTCTATCTCGTGCAGAAATATGCGGGCCAGATAGTCCTCCGCATCAATCCGGACCCGTCGGCCCCGGCGATTCACTCCACTGACCAGTGCGCGTGTGGGGCGGACCACCTTCCCCTGCAGGCGCGGCAGGCTGAGGCAGCCCTCTTCCTCCGACGCCTCTCCTTCTACCTCCAGCACTTCGGGATTGATGAGAGCGTCCACGCGGTCGTTCCATTCATAGATGAAGAAACGCTGATTCACAAACACCTGCGGAGCCGCGAGTCCTACCCCCGCGGCGTCCTGCATCGTTTCCGCCATGTCGTCTATTAGTCGCTGAAGGCGTGGAGTGACCTTCACCACGGGCCGGCACCGGTCGCGCAGCATCTTTTCGTCTTCGGGATAGATTGCGATTTTCAGGAGGGGCATGGAAGATGGATCGGGCATTGCGGAATCAGCTCCCTCATCTTATCAAACGGATGGGGCCGGGGGCATTCCCGTCTGCGAACCCGGGGTTTCCGATAGCTGGCTTTCATCGCCGGCGGAACCAGGTAGTCTCCCGCGTGCCGGCTCGGATCCCGTTTCGGACCATTGTGGGAGTCATCGCAGAAAGCTGATTTCCCTCAGCCCCACGCGCCGGTCGCCCCAGGCCCGACGGAGACGGCGAAGTGTATGTCGGAACCGGATTGGGTAAAACTCCCCGACCGATGGATTTGCCGTTCCAGGCGGGCGGAACTCGTCGCCGGATCGGTGCTCGCTACAGGACCCACCGTGATGCCCTCATTACTCCTGCTTCTCGCGGCCGGCCTGTTCGTCTTCGGCCTGCTCGTCTGGATCGCGCTCAACTTGTTTCGCCGGTAGGACAAGCGAGGTATCCCATGACGACTCCGGAATGCTGTGTCTACCGACGTGTCGGTGAGCTGGATCTCTGCATAGACCTCTATCCGGCGCCGGGCGGAGGGCGCCGGCCTCTGGTAGTCTGGATTCACGGGGGGGCGCTCATTCTGGGTAGCCGCACACGCGTGCCGGCACACCTCCTCGAAGCCTGTCATCGCGAGAACTGGGCGCTCGCTTCGTTGGACTACCGTCTGGCGCCCGAAGTGAAACTGCCCACGCTGCTTGATGACGTGGCGGCCGCGTTCGAGTGGCTGCGCGGCGAGGGCGCCCGGGCCTATGCGTATGATCCGGACCAACTCGCAGTGACCGGAGGATCAGCCGGGGGCTACCTAACGCTCTGGTGCGGCACCAGCGTAGTCCCGCGGCCCCGCTGCCTCGTTTCCTACTGGGGCTATGGCGACCTGTTGGGAGATTGGTACACGCAGCCGTCAGACCATTACCGAAGAGTGATTCCTCTGATTTCCCGCGAGGAGGCGGAGTCGGGTGTGGGCCGGGAGGTGGTCTCTGGGGTTGAGGGCGGCAGCGAGAGGAACCGCGCGCGTGGTCGCTACTACCACTACCTTCGGCAGAACGGTCTCTGGACCCGCGCAGTTACCGGTTGGGATCCCGGCACGGAGCGTGAGGCGATCGCAGCGTACTGCCCGGTGCGGGTCCTGCCCGCGGACTTCCCGCCCACCTTTCTGATCCACGGCACCGAGGACACAGACGTTCCGCACTCGTGCTCGATAGAGATGGCAGAGGCACTGCGCGTCCGGGGCATAGACCACGTATTGATTTCGGTGGAGGGGGCGGAGCACGGGTTGGCTGGTGCAGATGCTTCTGTGACGCAGTCCGTCTATGCGCAGGCGGTTGCGTTTCTTCGAGCGCATCTCCCGTAGCCTCTGCGCAGGGAAATGGGGGGCAAAACAGGAACAGGACGTCATCAAGCCGCACTCTTCCTCTCCGATGTCTACTCCACGCCTCCGCCTCCCCACTCCCGCGCTGGAGGTGATACGGCAGTTCCCCGACAACGGCGCCCAGTGGCTGCTCGAAACGCTAGCTCTCCTGGAACTGTTGCTGCACCTGCTCGCGCCGGACCTTCGTGCGCGACTCGAGCCGGCGCAGGCCCAGCGCGTGGTGCGCACGCTGCTGCCGATGGACCTGCGGCGGCGCGAGAACGATGCTCTCTACACGGTGCCGTTCCGCACCGGCGTGCCCGGCACCCGGCCGGACATCCCGGCCCTGGTGCTGGTGGAACACAAGTCGCTGCCGGATCCGGCTACTTCCCTGCAGATCGCCCAGTATCTCCTGCCGTTCTGGGCTCGACAGGCGCCGCCGTTTCATCCCGGGCGCCCGGAGCGCATCCGGCTCTCACCCCCGGTGGCGTTCGTCCTGTACACCGGTCGCGAAGCGTGGGTGGACCAGCGCCGGTTGGAGGACCTGTTCGAGGGCCCGGCAGAACTGGTGCGGGGTGGTCCGCTGGGGTGCGGCCTGGTGCTGTTCCTGGATCTGCATCGCTTTCCGGCACAGCGCCTGGAGCAGGTAGGGACGCCGGTTGCCTGGGCACTGCGTCTGCTGCAGGCGGAATGGGACGGCGCCGATGATTACGAGCGCGTTTTTCGCGGCCTGCTCCCGGGCCTTTCGCCGTGGGTGGCTGACGGCCAGGCAGAGGTGTGGCGTGCGGTCTGGTTTGCGGTCTTGCATCTCTTCCACCGCCGGAGCCAGACCGAGTATAATCGGCTGGCGCCGGTGCTGGTGGAGTGGGCACGGAGTCACTTTGGGCGGAGGGCATCCACAATGCTGAACACCATGGCACGAGCTGTAGAAGAGCGGGGCATTCACATCGGGGAAGAGCGGGGCATTCACATCGGGGAAGAGCGCGGCCTGCACCTCGGCCGGGACCTGGGGCGGAGTGCCGAGGCGCGCGACACGTTCATCTACCTGCTCGAAACCCGGTTCGGCGCAGTGTCCCCGGCGGTGCGGGCGCGCATTGAGCAGGCGGATGCGGGATGGTGCCGGGCGCGGTTGGCACGGCTGCTGACCGCCACCACACTGGACGAAGTCCTGGCTTAGGGCGTACGGCGGCCAGTACGGCGCCCTCCTTCGCTTGATCTGGCGAAAATAATGGAAACCGCTTCACTCACCGCGCAGCCGCCGGCCTGGTTCCCCACTGAGGCGTGTCGCGCTCGCTCCCGCGTGCTGCGGCAGATGGCTCGCCTTGGGATCAACTCGTACGCGGAGTTCCTGGAGTGGTCCGTCGCCGACCCCGAGGGGTTCTGGCGGGACACGCTTACAGAACTCGATCTGCGCTTCTATCAGCCGTTCGAGCAGGTGCTGGACACATCGAAGGGGTTGCCGTGGGCAACCTGGTTCCGCGGGGGGCTGTACAACTACGTCCACAATGCGCTGGACAAGTGGGTACAGGGAGGCGGAGCGGGCGCTGTCGCCGTGGTGTGGGAGGGCGAAGATGGCGACGTGCGGCGCTGGACGCGGGGAGAACTCGCCGAGGAGGTGAACCGCCTCGCGGCGGGCCTGCGCCGCCTGGGACTGCGGCCGGGTGACCGTGTTGGGATCTTCATGCCGATGGCGCCCGAGACGGTGGCGGCCACCCTGGCGGTGAATCGGCTGGGGGGGATCTACATCCCGATTTTCTCCGGGTATGGCGCTGACGCGGTGGCGCAGCGGTTGCAGGATGCGGAAGCCCGTTTTTTGCTCACCGCGGACGGCTTTCTGCGGCGCGGGCGGGTCGTGCCGATGAAAGAGGTGGCCGACGCCGCCGTCGCAATGTGCCCTGGGATCGAGCGGGTCGTGGTCTGGCCGCGCCTGGGGCGCAACTTGCCGCGGGGGGCGCGCGACCTGGCCTGGAGTGACGTGGCGTCGGAGACATCCGAAGTCGTCCCGGCGCGGCACACGGACCCGGAAGATCCCTGCCTGATCATCTACACTTCCGGCACCACCGGGCGACCCAAAGGCGCGCTGCATCCGCATGGGGGCTTCCCGATCAAAGCGACACAGGACATGGCGCATCTCTTCGACGTGTATGAGGGGGATGTGCTGTTCTGGTTCTCCGATCTGGGCTGGATGATGGGTCCGTGGGCGATCATGGGGTCGCTTTCGCTGGGCGCCACCTGTGTGCTGTTTGAAGGAACGCCGGACTATCCGCGCCCCGATCGGGTGTGGGAACTGGTGGAACGGCATCGCATCACCCATCTGGGCATCGCGCCGACGGCCATTCGGGCCCTGATGGCGCACGGGGACCACTGGCCCGCCGCCCGGGATCTTTCCAGTCTTCGTATTCTCGGATCGTCCGGCGAACCCTGGAATGTCGGGCCGTGGCGCTGGTTTCTGGAGAAGATCGGCGGCGGCCGGTGCCCGATCATCAACTACTCCGGCGGCACCGAGATTTCGGGCGGCATTCTCGGGTGTGTCTCGATTCGCCCGCTGAAACCGTGTGGCTTCAACACCGTGGTGCCCGGAATGGCGGCGGACGTGCTGGACGAGCACGGGCAATCGGTGCGCGGTACGGTGGGCGAACTGGTGGTCCGCAACGCCTGGCCCGGGATGACGCGCGGCTTCTGGCGCGACGCAGCGCGGTACGAGGAGACCTACTGGGCCCGGTGGCCTGACGTCTGGGTGCATGGAGATTGGGCCCTTTGCGACGAGGACGAAACCTGGTACATTCTGGGCAGGAGCGACGACACTTTGAAGGTGGCCGGGAAGCGCATCGGCCCGGCCGAAGTGGAGTCTGCCGCCTGTGCGCACCCGGCAGTGCGTGAAGCCGCCGCGGTGGGCGTACCGGATCCGCTGAAGGGCGATGCGGTGACGGTCTTCGTAGTACTGCGCGAGGAAGCGGCGGAGGCCGAGCCCCTCCGGGACGAGATCCGCGATGCTGTCGCGGCCGCCCTCGGGAGACCCCTCCGGCCGGAGTACGTCTATTTCACGAATGACCTTCCGAAGACGCGCAACGGCAAAGTCCTCCGCCGCTTGATCCGGGCCACCCACCTGAATCAGCCCATCGGCGATCAGAGCGGCCTCGAGAATCCTGCCACCCTGGACGCAATCCGCGCGGCACGGTAGGGCAACCAGCGCGAGGAGAGAGTGGAGAGAAGGGAGAAGAGAGCGGTATCGTGGACGCCCTCTTCTCCACTCTTTCCCCGGCCGGCAACTGGAGGCGTGGGAGTCGGTGCGTCCCGATCCGAACCCTGGCGCGCCGCCTACGCGAGTAGTTTCGGCTCCACCTGGGCCTTCGTGATGGCGATGTCGGTGAGGCTGCCGGGCCGGCCGTCATGCGGATAGGTCAGGCGAGTGTGATCCAGGCCGAGCGCGTGCAGCAACGTTGCATGGAGATTGTGGACTGAAACCGGGTCCTGGACCGCCGCATAGCCGACCGCATCAGTGGCGCCATGCACGTATCCACGCCGGAAGCCGCCGCCCGCGAGCCACAGCGAGTTGGCATGGCGGTTGTGATCGCGTCCGTCTTTCCCCTGCGAGACCGGGAGCCGTCCGAATTCTCCACCCCAAAGCACCACTGTCCGCTCCAGCAGCCCCCGTTGTTTCAGGTCGCGCACCAGTGCGGCGCTCGGGCCGTCTATGCGCGCGCAGAGGCTCTTGAGGGAGGCGGCGTTGTTGCTGTGCGTATCCCACGGCTGCCCCGCCAGGAAGAGCTGCACGAAGCGCACCCCGCGCTCCACCAGCCGCCGCGCCATCAGGCAGCGAGTGCCGTACTCCGCGGTTGCCGGATTGTCCAGACCATAGAGCCGCTTGATGTGCTCCGGTTCGGTGGAGAGATCCAGGGCCTCGGGGACTGCGGTTTGCATGCGCGCGGCGATTTCGAATTGCTGGATGCGTGCTTCCAATTCCGCGTTGCCGGGATACTGCGTCTGGTGGTCGCGGTTCCAGGCTTCCAGGAGCCGGAGTTGCCGGAGACGTGCGTCCGGGCTCACGTCCGCCGGCGTCACGAGGTTCGGCACTGGAGTCTTGCCGGGCCGGAACGGGGTGCCGGAATAGGTCGCCGGCAGCCAGCCGGAGGTCCAGTTGCGCACGCTGTCCACCGGCATTCCGCCTGGATCGGTCAACACCACATAGGCCGGCAGATTCCGGTTTGCCGTCCCGAGTCCGTACATCACCCACGATCCCCACGTCGGATAGCCCGCCTGGAACTTGCCGCTGTGGATGAGCCGCAGCGCCGACTCGTGGTCCACCGAGGTGGTGGTGACACTCCGCACCAGGGTGAGTTCGTCCGCCAGCGATCCGATCTGCGGCAGCACCTCGGAAAACTCCATGCCGCTCTGCCCCCGCCGCTGGAACTGAAACGGAGACGCCAGGCAGTTGCCCCGCTGCCCGGGAAAGTGGATCTCCAGGTCGCCGGAGTAGGGCTTCCCGTCCAGGCGCGTCAGTTCCGGCTTCGGATCGAACAGATCCACCTGGCTGGGTCCGCCGTGCTGGAAGAGACAGATCACCGCGTCCGCTGTCGCCGGGTGATGTGTCCGTCCCGCCGTTCCGTCCGCCGCCCGCCCCTCGGTCCCCAGGAGGTGCGCGAGCGCCATCGTGCCGAGCGCGCCGGTCGTGCGTCCCAGGAAGGCGCGGCGGTTCTGTCGGAATTGTGGGTCGGGTGACATGGGCGGTTCCTCAACTGCCCCGGCTGGGGTCGGCAGAGACGGAATGATGGATGATTGTAGCAGCAGACCTGCAATGCAGATGAAGTTCCTCTCCTACAACATCCACGGCGCGCGGAGTGAGACCCCCGGCGCGCGCCCCGACGTGGCGCGCATAGCGGAGGTGATTCGGGGCTACGCTC
>SYMT01000235.1 GCA_005805375.1 Actinomycetota bacterium | reverse complement strand
GACCACCCCATCGTGGCAGCGGCGCTGAACAATCTGGGTCAGTTGCTGCAGGATACGAACCGGCTGGAGGAAGCGGAGCCGTTGATGCGGCGGGCGCTGGCGATTGACGAGCAGAGCTACGGCGCCGATCATCCCCAAGTGGCGATCTACCTGCACAACCTGGCTGCGTTGCTGCAGGCGACGAACCGGCTGGGGGAAGCGGAGCCGTTGATGCGGCGGGCGCTGGTGATTTTCTGGCGGTTCACCCGCATCACGGGTTACGAGCATCCTCACCTGGCGGCCGCGATGGGGAACTATCGGCATCTTCTTCCGGCGATGGGGCGGAGCGCGGGAGAGATCGAGGCGGAACTGCGGACCGTGGTGGAGGAGGCGGCCTCAGGGTGAGGCAGGAGGCCCGTGCGCCCGCGCCTCCCCGGCGGGTCGGTTCGCGAGGGGTGAGGCGATCCGTGCCGCGCTCCAGAGGTCACATCCCCGTTGTGCCCGTTTGTTTCCCGGCGTCCGATGAACTCGAACAGAGCCGCGTTGCCGGTGCAAACCGGTTCGAGATGGGGAGCGATAGTATGCCCCTGGGTGTAAAAGGTGAAATAGGAAGAACACGGTTGGGGAAGAATCCAGAACACCCGCGGCCCCCAATGGTTCGCTATTTTCCCGGCAGGTCGGTGCTCGTCCGCCGGGCCGCGCCGGGCTAAAGCCACGGCGCTACTGCAGTGGAAAGTGGCGATGCCACTCAGGTCGGTGGTGACTGACCCGCGCACGTGCCCGAGCCACGCGCGTGAGCAAGTGGACCCACCCGGCGCCTGCGCACCCCGTACCAGGGCCACGCGCGGGCGGGACGACCAATTCTGCCTGGTTCCCGTAACGACAGTTAGGTCCGAGTAGGTTCGACAGTCGGCGCTCGTCCGCCGGGCCGCGCCGGGCTAAAGCCACGGCGCTACTGCAGTGGAAAGTGGCGATGCCACTCAGGTGGGTGGTGACTGACAGCCCGGCTGCCTGCCCACACGCGGCGGTTGAGGTGTGCTTCGCAGGGATTTCCGGCGGAGTTTTTCGCGAGAGGCCCTCACAGGTAGGGCAATTGGAGAGGGCCGGCTGGGTGGCTTCCGCGTAGTTCCGGCCCGCTCCACGGACCTGCGTCGGTCTCTTCCGGTCGCTCGGGTTGTACCCCTGCAGAGCCCTACCCCCCCCCGGAAGTCTTAGTAAAACTATAGTTCTACTATTTGTATCGTCGCGCAGACGCTGGACTCCTTCTTCGTTTCGCCGCTTCTACGCACCGGCGGATGAGCGTCAACTGGCAACTCGTCCCCGACTTTCTCTGCGTTCCTCTGCGTCTTCTGCGGGGGATTTCCGGGGGCCGAGCGGTGCCAATGTTGGATACTCCAGAGAGCGCCGGTGTTCTGGGTTTTTCACCCTGGAGTCGTTCTCGTTTTTTCACCTGGAACACCCTGGGACCGCCGGCGTCTCGCCGGCACCCCGTACCGGGTTGCAGCACCGGGGCGATTGCGGCGCAGCGACAGCGGATGGCGGATCTGCGGTGGGGCCGATTGGGGGGGGCCGGCCGCATTTCAGGGGGACGGGCCACCGAACGAGGAATCGGATCGCCGTGGGAGAACCTGATTCCTGCCCTGCGCACGTTCCTCTCCTACCATCCGGCGTGCCTGCTTCCAAAGACAAGTACGGCCCGTTTGTTCTCGACCAACGCCTCGGTGGAGGCGCCTTCGGGGAGGTCTGGGAGGCCCACCGGGAGGGGGAACTGGTCCCCATTCCGGTGGCGCTGAAGCCATTGACCGGCGCTGAGACCGGCCGGGAGGAGTTCCTGCAGGAAGACCGGGTCTGGGTGCAGGTCTCCCGCACCCGGAACCCCATCTCCGTGCTCGCGGCCGATCACCACCCGGAGACTCACCTCTTCCCTCTCGCCAGCGAACGGATCAGGACGGAACCCCCCACGCCCTGAAAGGGCAACCCAATCGAGCCCGGGGTATTGCCCTGGGATCTTGGGAACTGGGAACCTGGGAACTGAGAACCTGGATCTGGGAACGCCCCGGCAACTCTCATTCATTGCGGAGGGCACGGAACAGCGGGCCGCGCAGGGCGCCGGCGGTTGCTCCGGCCGTGCAGAGAATGCCGCACAGCAGTACTCCCAGGAGCGTGACTGCCAGGGAGCCGATGGGGATCTCGGCGCCGGGTGAGCGGAGCGCCGGCAGCACCGCCAGGAGTGCGGTGGCGATCCCCACTCCCAGGCCGAGCAGCAGCAGCAATGAATGCTCGCTGAAGACGAGCCACTGCACGGTGCGGGGCCGGAACCCGACGGCGCGCAGGAGGGCCAGTTCTCCCCGCCGTTCGAGGACGTTCCGGAGCACCACCACGCCCAATCCGACGCTCCCCAGCAGCAGGCCCAGCCCCCCCAGCACCGCGAAGATCGAAAGGTACGCGTTTTCCACCGCGCCGAACAGCGCGAGGCGCTCCCCGGCGGGCATCAGGTCGAGGCCCAGGTCTTCGAGCGCGCGGGTGAGCGTTTCGCCAATCGCGCGGCTCTGCTCCGCGGGCGCGTCGAGCAGGAAGACCCGGTAGCCGCTTTGCGACGGAAACCGCCGCGTGAAGTGCTCCTCGGAGATCACGAGGCTGCCCTGCAGGACCGAGTTGCCCAGCACCCCCACAATCTTGACCGGGAACGCATTCCCCTGCTCGTCGGTGTAGGACACCGTGCCTCCCAGGGACTTGCCGAGGGACCAGACCACCGTGTTTTCATCGCCGATGGCCGGAATCGCCCCGTCGGGCAGCGTCCGTTCGAGCAGCGTCCAGGGGGAGGTCGCGCCGCCGAGGGATTGCCCGAAGGTGAAGGCCTTGCGCTCCGCCAGTGCGCGAGGGGAGACTCCGAGAAGGCGTGGGGTCTGCGCGCGGTTCAGGTTGAGGCAGCTCGCCTCATCTCCCTCGCGGAGGCGAAACGGGACCACCCGGACGCCGGGGAGATCCGCTTCCTCCAGGGCAAAGGCTTCCCGTCCCTCCTTGCCGTTCAGGTCCTGGTAGACCGGAAGCGAGGTCTCACCGTAAAATGCGAACCCGCCCGCGCCGGAATTGCGCCGGGCGGCGAGATGCGGGTCACGGGGATCATGCCGGTTCGCTCCGACCGCCACCACCAGGAAGCTGCCGGAAGCGAGCAGGGCGACCGCGGCGAGGCTCCGGCTGCGCCGGCGCGTGGCGCCGCGCACGCCGAGCGAGGCCACGGTGAGGGCGGAACGGGCGGAACCGCGTTCCAGGTGGGCGAGATAGAGCCGGCACGCCGCCAGGCCCGCAACGAGCAGTGCGGCCCCGGCGCCGAAGAAGAGACCGGCCGCCTGGGTGGGGTCACCGGCCAGCCCGGCAGCGACCATGCCGAGACCCGCGATGAGGCACAGCGCCAGCGTCGGCAGCCCGGGCGCGAACCGCCGGGCGCCGGACGACCGCCGTACGGACGGCGCCTCGCTGCGTTCGGCGCCGGCGGCGTTCAGCAGCTCGCGGATGGGCGCCTTGCCCTGTTTGCGGACGGCGAGCCAGATGGAAAGCAGCGCCGCCGCGAAGCCGGATGCCGCCCCTCCGGAAAGCGTCGCCGGTTCCACGTGGAACAGCAGCACCGACGAGACCACCGCTTCCTTCCAGACCGTGTTGAGTCCGAGCAGCACCCCCTGCGTATAGGCGGTGGCCACGAGGGTGCCGAGCACGCTGCCGATCAGCGCCAGGGCGCCGCCCTCCAGCAGAAGCAGTCCCTGCACCCGCCGCAGCGGGAACCCCACTGCGAGGAGTGAGCCGACCTCCTCGGCGCGCTGCTCGATCCCCAGGGTGAAGAGCAGGGTCATCAGGAGGAGCGCCGCCACGATGAGAAAGAGGCTGAACCCGACGAACAACTGGCCGAAGTCCATACCCCCCGCTCCCGCCGCGAGCGCCTGCTCCCGCACCGGCTGCACAAACAGCCCGATGGCGGCCGGGCTGAGCGCCTGGTGCAGGCACGCGGAGAGCGTCTCGGCGGTCTGCGTGCGCCGGGGATACCGCACGGCGGTCAGGTCGCCGAAGCGGTTGTTCCAGAGCGTCTGGCCCGCCTTCAGGGTGAGGAAGGCCTTGGGCGTGCCCCGGTGCGCGTCCCAGTAGGCCTCATCCCGGTCGCGAATCTTCGCAAGGTCCACGGGGATGCCCGGCTTCCAGTCGCGGCAGTTGTCCGCTTCCGCCACGCCGGGGAAGTCGGGCATCAGGGTCGGATCGGCGGCGGCGCCGGCGAGTGGCAGGATCGCGGCGATCCGGAACGCGTGGGTGCGTTCCTCCAACTGCCGCAGCGGGCCGACCACGTAGTATTTCACACGGAGCGAGTCACCCACCTTCGCGCCGAGATCCTCGGCGAGCCACTGGTTGATGGCGGTTTCGTCGTCCCGCATCCCGGCCGGCAGCGGCGCTCCCTCCAGCGCGGCAACGGTCGAGTACGGCGTGGCCCGGTCGCCCACACGGAGTTCATTCACGAAATACGTCAGGATGCCGCGGCCGCCCGGAGCCCCGGAACGAATGGCCGGACCGACGGCCGGGTCCAGGAAGATCCGGTCGGTGCGGAGTTCCAGTTCACCGGTGGCGTTCCGTGCCTCGATACGGAGGGCGGCATCGGGAAGGTCCCAGCGCTTCGTGAGGGCTTCGGCGGCGGCGGCGAGGGTGGGCGCCGGGCCGCTCGCAGGCGCGCCGATCAGCAGCGTGTTGGCGCGCTCGGGCAACTCCACCTGCGCCTGCACGAGGCGCAGGGGCAGGAAGGCGTTGTAGGGAGGGATCTGGTTCGCGTCCAGCCCGAAGCGCCCGAAGCGGCTGTCGTCCACCACCGCCGCGACCCGGACCCGCAGCACCACGGTGGCGTCCTGAATGGTGGAGAGCGGTGCATCGCGGGAGAGGAGGCTCGGCTTCTCCACACGCACGACCACCTCATCTCCCACAGCGGCATTCAGTTTCCGGGCGAGGCGCGCGTTGAGGAGAACCGTCTCCGCGTTCCCGGCGCTCACGCCATCGGGCGCAGCACCGCCCGGACTCAACGTCCAGAAGTCGGGGCCGACGCCGAGGACCTGCACCCGGTTCGCGCGGGCCTCCCCTCCCGGGCTGGAAACCGCCCCCGTGAGGAGTACGGCGGGAGCCACCGGCGCCTTCAGGTCCGCCGCCAGTTCAGCGGCAAGCGCCTCCCGAAAGAACCGGTCCCGCCCGTGCAGCGCCAGATGGACGCGTCCGAGCCGGGTGAGGGCCATCTCCCTCAGACTGAAGCGCACGCAGTCGCCGACCGCGAGCGCCCCCACCAGAATCGCAATCGCCAGCGTGGCCCCGAGCAGCACCCCCAGATGGGAGCGCCAGTGGAATCGCAGGCTGCGGAGGACGAGTGCCGCGAAGGTCATACGGAACGCTCCCGGGGCGCGAGCCGCCCATCGCGCAGCTCTTCAATGCGCGCCATCTGCTCCGCCAGGGTCGCCGAATGGGTCACCACCAGCAGGCTGACCTTCTCCTCGCGGTTCAGTTCGACCAGCAGTTGGGAGAGGTTGGCGCCGGAAG
>SYMT01000234.1 GCA_005805375.1 Actinomycetota bacterium | reverse complement strand
GTAACTTGGAGGAGGGCAGTGGCGGCGGCAGTGAGTTCCATAACACCATGACGTACATGATTCCGTCCAGTTGTGTCCTCTCAGATGCCGCCGTGTCTCCTCACGGGTGGGAGGATTAATTCTGCTCGGTTCCCTGAGCTGGAGGCGCGCGCCGCGGAGTTACCGACCGGCACCCTGGCGGAGCGCTTTGCGGCGGCGATGGAGGCCAAGTTTGCATTGTTGCAGCCCTACCGACCCGCGATCGCGGCCCTGCTCGCGTCGCTACTGGACCCACGTCACGAACTCGGGGCACTGAGCGACGCGACGGAGTGGATCCGCCTGCGGGTCATGGGTGTGTTCTCCACCGTGCTGCTCGGGGCGACGGACGTGCCTGCAGATCTCTCCGTAGAACGGGCGGCCGTGGTCACCCGGGCACTGTACGGTGCGCACCTCGGCCTGGTGCTCCTCTGGACGCAAGACCGTTCCGCTGAAGCACAGGCGGGCCAGGTGGGCACTGCTCTGGCCCGGGACCTGCTGGCGCTGCTGGGACCCGCCCTGGCGGTCCCGGAGCTGGAGATGCCCCTCGCCCGGGTGGACGGGCTGCTGCGGCCCTTGCTGATGGCGGAGGAAGACGACCCCCACACCGAACAGGCGCGCGAATTACTGCTTGCCTTATTCCGCCACCGTCGCCTTCACAACGACAGTCCGTGCGTCGCACGCCCCTGCCCGCAGTGTCTCGCCCTGCATATTCCCCGGGTGCGGCGCTGCGTGGCTCTGCGCGAGCCGCTGCACCTGGTACTGCCTGCGTTTCCGGCGAAGTCCCCCAGCGCGAGTAAGGTGCTGGGGACACTCCCGGACATGGCCGAAGAGGTGGCCCTGCGCTACTTGCAGCACGTTTGTGACGAGATCCGGCAGGTCTACACCCCCGGGGTGCGACTCACGCTCTGTTCCGATGGTCGCGTGTTCAGCGACCTCGTCGGTGTCTCAGATACGGACGTGACGCGCTACGATACTGAAATCCGGGCCCTTCTGCCCCGTCTCGGGTGCCGGTCCTTCGATACCTTTGCACTGGAGGACCTGTTTGAGGGGGAAGACTTTGCGGTCCTGCGGGAGCGCCTCTGCGTTCACTACGCGGAGCCGCGGGAAGAGATTGAGGCGCGGGCGGCCCACTATCCCCATCACCGGGCGCTGTTCAACGGAATCCACCGGTTTCTGTGCGAGGAGCACCCGACCGGCGACCCCCCGCTCAGCAGGACGCGCATTCGCGAGCAATGCAAGCCGCTGGCGTACGAGGTGATTCGCCGCAGCGACGCCTGGGGACGTCTCGTTGCGGAATGTTTCCCCGCCGCGCTGCGCCTCTCCATCCACCCCCAGGACCCGCATTCCGAGAAAATCGGCATCCTGCTGGGCGACGCCGATGACGCCTGGATCACGCCGTGGCACGGGGTCGCCGTCCGGTGTGGGGGGCAGTACCGGCTGATGAAGCGGTCCGATGCGGAGGCGATGCCGGGAAGCCGGCTCGTGTTCCTGGACGGGCGTCCGAGCCACTTCGTCCTGGGGGACGAACCGTGAACCTGCCGGGCTCTTCAGGTTGCGAGCCGGTCCGCCTGCCCGTTTCCGCAGATCCCCACGCACCGGGCGACCAGGACAGCGTCCGGGCCGCCCGTGACCGCTACCTGGCAGCGAACGGCCTCGACACGGCGAGCTATGCCGCTCCCCGGTTTGCGCTGGCTCTCGGGAGACTGCGCGTGATGCTTCCCAACCCGGGTTTGCTTCCGTACCACGATCTTCACCACGTCGTCACCGGATTCAGGAGCGACCCGATCGGTGAGGCGGAGATCAGCGTCTTCGAACTGCGCGGGGGCGGGGCGAACGGAATGGTGACCGGCCTGTGCGTGGCCGGAATCCTCTACGGACTGGTCCTCGCGCCGCGACGGATCGTGCGCGCCTGGCGCCGTTGTGCCTCGACGCGCTCACTGTACGGCGCCGCAGTCCCCTACGAGGTGCTGCTGGCGATGACCGTCGGCGAACTCCGAGCGGCGCTCGGCATCCCGCCGGACGGACTGGGGGAACAAGTGAGGGAGGTATGAGGAGTGAAGAAGAACTGCCCGGCTCGCCCGCTCCCGGCTCCTGGTTTCTGGTTCCGATCACCCCGTTCGGACTGGAGGTGCGTCCCCTGGCCGGGGGGGACCGTCGCCTTCCGGGGAGCGCCGACCTGAAGGCATGGCTGGCAGCGCATCGGGTGGTGCTCCTGCGCGGGTTTCCGCCGCCGGACGACGCCGGGTTCCTGGCGTTCGGGCAAACCCTGGGAGAGATTCTGGAGTGGCAGTTCGGCGCGGTCAACGAACTGCGCGTGCAGGACGCTCCGAAGAATTATCTGTACACCGATCACGCCGTGCCGTTTCACTGGGACGGCGCATTCGTCGGGCGCATCCCACATGCGATCCTGTTTCACTGCGTCGCAGCGCCGCCCCCGGGCGGCGGCGGCGAAACGCTGTTTTGCGACACGCTGCGCCTCCTCGAGCACACCGCCCCACGCCGGCGCGCCGCCTGGGAAGGGGTCAGCATCACCTACACCACCGATAAGCTAGCCCACTACGGCGGGAGCTTCACCTCCCCGCTGGTCGTCCCCCATCCGGTCACCGGGACACCTACCCTGCGCTTCGCCGAGCCGGTCGCCGACCTGAACCCCGTTTTCCTGGAGATCACCGGCATCCCGGCCGGCGAGCAACCCGCCTTTCTGGCGGAGATGGCCGCGCTCCTCCGCCATCCGACCTGGAGCTATGCCCACAGTTGGGAAACCAACGACCTGCTCATCGCGGACAACTGGACGCTCCTACACGGCCGGAACGCGTTCCACAGACCGGGCGGGCGGCACCTCCGGCGGATTAACCTGCTGGGATGACGGCGGAGACACTGCGACAGGCGATCCGCGACAGCCTGGTGATCCGCCGTCTGGAGTACCGAATCGCGGAGTTTCTGCTCTACGCCGTGCCGATCCTGATCGAGAGCGACCGGCGCCAGCCCATGCCCGCCTTCCGCTTCTGGGAGGGGCTGCTGTTGTTCGGCTTCCTGCTGGTATTCGGCGATCTGGTGAATTGCCTGTACGACCGGGACCTGGATGCCCGCTACAAGCCGCACCTGTCCGCAGCCGTCTACCGCCTGGGAGTCCGCAACGTGGCGCTCCAGGCCGCGCTCGCCGGGGCGGCCGCGGTGCTCCTTGCCGGCCACCTGGCGTGGGCACTCAACCGCTGGATCCTCCTCCCCGCAGTTCCGGCCGGGATCCTGCTGGCATGGGCGTATTCGGCTCCGCCGCTCCGCATCAAGGGCCGCGGGCCGTGGCAGGTAGTCTGGTACTGGGCGGCGCTGTTCGTGAGTCCGATGTGCTTCGCCGCGCTGCTGGTCCGGCCGCTCCCATCGGCGGAACTACTCTGGGTGGCCGCCGCGTTCGCGACGACTCAGACCGGCGTGCTGCTCGCCAACACCGCCGAGGACTACCCGGAAGACCGGGCCGCCGGAGTGCGCACAGTCATCGTAGCGCTCGGTCTGGCGCGCGGGATCCGTGTCGCAGCCCGCATGCTGTCGGTGGGCGCTCCGCTCCTGACCGGCGGCCTGGCGTGGCTCTATCTGACCCGGGGCGTGCCCCACGTCGGCTGGGTGGCGCTCCTCCCGATCGCAGCAGTCGGCGCGTCGGCGGCCGTGGGCCTGGCCCGTCTCGCCGCCGGCATCCGGGAAGCCGAGCCGGACACCGCAATCACCGCCGTCCGGCAGGCGGGCCGCCGGGTACCCGTCTGGATCGGCGGAGTGGCGCTCAGCACCCTGGGAGCAGCCACAGTGCTGTACTGCTCCGCCCCAGCGCCTCCCTGATGCCAGCCGGGGAGTCTCCAAAGCGGAGTTCGGAGACTCCATCTGGCCGTCTGGAACTGACCGCTGCGAATGGCCGGCAGCCACACCACTCTGCTCATGCCAGTCCGTCGGCGACGGGTGCAATCGCTTCGTCCAGGGGATCGCCGATCTCTCGCAGATTGCGGCGGATGTTCCGTTCGGCCAGCGCGATGTAGTAACGGCCGGCGCGCTGTTGCCTTTGCCCGTCGGACGTGCTCACCTCTCCGGACTGGATGAGCGCGTCAAGACGCGACAGCACCGCGATGACGTGATAAATCTCGGTTGAAGCGTCTGCGATGCGGGCCTGATCGTACTGGCGATCCAGCACTCCCTCTCGCCGGCGGATCAGGAGCGCCTCAACAGCCCGTCCGAAGTCCTGCACCAGCTCACCCAGCAGGCGACCGTGGTCCGCCAGCTCACGACTGCGCAGCGGCACCGCTACCGCATCCTGCCCGGGCAGATGGCGGCGGGCAAAGTCGGCCACACGGCCCAGTCCGGTGAGCGGAGTCTTCAGGGAGTCCACCATGTCCTTGAGTGACAGCCCGACGTCCCGCATGCCCACCAGCGCGATGAACGTGCGCAACACGTCGTTGGCCCCCTCGCCGATCAGGTTCAGGCGGGCGTCCCGCAGCATGCGCTCGTACGGCAGATCGGTGAAATAGGCCCGTCCCCCAAAGAGTTGCACCGTATCGTTCACGATTTCCCACAGGGCTTCGCTGCCGAAGACCTTCAGCATCGCCGTTTCCAGCATATAGTCTTCCAGGCCCCGATCAATGAAGCCCGCGGTCAAGCCCGTGGCGCATTCCATCGCAAACGACCACGCAGCCATGCGCGCGAGCTTCTTCTTCACGAGATCGAACTCGATCAGCGCTTTGCCGAACTGGCGGCGCGTGCGGCAGTGCTCCAGGGCGTCGTGCAGGCAGCGTTTTGCCGCCCCGGTGCAGGTGGCGCCGAACGTCGTGCGTCCGAAATCCAGCAGCGTGAGCGCCACCCGCAGTCCCTTGCCCGGCGCGCCGATGATGTTCTCCACCGGGACCTCCAGGTTGTCGAAAGCCAGTTTGGCTGTCCAGGTACCCCGGATCCCCATCTTCTCCATCGCCGGATCCACGACCTGGAAGCCGGGCATGTCCGGCGTAACCAGGAACGCCGTGATGCGCTCGCGCCCCTTCTCATCCTGGGTCCCCGGCACCTTCGCCATGACCGCGAGGAGCCCGGCAATGCCGCCGTTAGTGATCCACTGCTTGCGCCCATTCAAGACGTAGTGAGTTCCGGCCTCGTTGAGCACGGCGCGGGTCTCAATGCCGCCGGCGTCGGACCCTGCGTTCGGCTCCGTCAGGGCAAAGGCCGCGAGCATCCTCCCCTGCACGAGGCGCGGCAACCACTCCGCCTTTTGTTCAGGAGTACCGAAGAGGATGAGTGATTTCACGCCGATGCTCTGGTGTGCGTTCACGAGCACAGCCAGGGAGCCATCTACTGCCCCCAGTTCCTCCATCACCTTGCAGTAAGCGAATTGCGAGAGCCCCAGGCCACCGTGTTCGCTGGAGATGGACATCGTCATAATGCCCAGGTCGAACAGGCGGGACATGACCGCATCAGGCACCCGCGCGTCCCGGTCAATACGGACCGGATCCACTTCGTCACGGAGGAAGGACCGGACTTGTCCCAGGTACGAGGGAAAGGTAGCAGACTCTTCTGCATTCAGCTCGGGGTAGGGAAACGCGAGGCCGGCGTCCAATCGCCCAAAGAACAACCCTTTGGCGAGACTGTGCGTGCGCTCGGCGCCGAGGAGCTCCTCCGCTTCGCGTATCTGTCGTTCCCGATCCTGGTGTCGCGCTGCCGTCATCCTCGACCCTCCCCATGCATGTTGTCCCGAGCATGTTACCCTTTTGACGGCCACTTCGTCCCAGGGTGGGCGGCGTTCGGGGTATGAGCTAGACTGAAATGAACGTGAAAGGAGCCGGGCAGAGTGCAGGGAAGCGGAACGGGCGGATTCGGAGGCCTGCGGGTGGTGGCGCTGGAGAGTCGGCATGCCGTCGAGATGGAAGCGCTGATCCGCGCCTGCGGTGGGAAACCGTGTGTGGCGCCCTCATTGCGGGAGGTTCCTCTCGCCGAGAACTCCGCCGCCTACCGGTTCGGTGCAGCGTTGCTGGCAGGCGAACTGGACCAGGTGCTCTTCCTGACCGGCGTCGGAATGCGCACGCTGATGAGCGCGCTGGAACTTCGCTACCCGCGACAGGCGATCGTCCAGGCGTTGGAGCGTCCGGTACGGGTGGCGCGCGGGCCGAAGCCGGTCCGCGCGCTGCGGGAGTATGATCTTGAACCGACTCTCACAGTGCCCGAACCGAACACCTGGCGCGAAGTGATCCAAATGCTCGATCAGCATGTCGGCGCCGAGGCGCTGCGTGGCGCCCGGATTGCTGTGGTGGAATATGGCACGCCGAACGAGGAACTGCTCGCCGCGCTCGTCGCACGGGGCGCGGAGGTGCAGAGCACTCCCGTGTACCGCTGGGCGCTCCCGGACGACACCCGTCCCCTGCGTGCCGCCGTCCGCCGCATCAGCGAGGGCGAGGCAGAGGTGCTGCTGGTCACCAGCGCGCAGCAGGTAGTGCACCTCATGCAGATGGCGGCGGCAGAGGGACTGCAGGAGCGTCTGCTCCAGGCTGCCCATCGCATGACGATCGCTTCCATCGGTCCGACCTCGTCCGACCGCCTGCGGGAACTCGGGTTCCCGGTGTCTCTTCAGCCCACGCATCCGCGGATGGGGCTATTGGTGCGAGAAACAGCAAGCTACGTGGCACGCAACGGAATCCAACCCTGTGAATCAACGCCGGCGGAACAATGCGTTCCGGCCATTCCCATCCCGGCGGCCCCGATCGCGCCGGCCTGGGAGGACTCGCCGTTCATGCGTGCCTGCCGCCGCGAGCCGGTCCCCTACACACCGGTCTGGCTCATGCGCCAGGCAGGCCGCTACATGAGCGAGTACCGTGAAGTCCGCGCCCAGAACACGTTCCTGGAACTGTGCAAGAATCCGGATCTGGTTGCAGAAGTGACCTGTTATGCAGCGCAGCGGATCGGGGCGGATGCGGCCATCCTCTTTGCCGATATTCTGCTCATTGTGGAGCCGTTGGGGCTGCAACTGGAGTACAGCAAGGGAGACGGCCCGGTGATTTCCCCGCCGGTCCGGACCGGAGCGGATGTGGATCGCCTCCGCGAGGTGGATCCGGAGGAACTCTCCTACGTCTACGATGCGGTGCGGGCCACACGCGCGGCGCTCGATCCCTCGCTGCCCCTGATCGGGTTTTGCGGCGCCCCGTTTACGGTGGCCTCCTACCTGATTGAAGGAAGCGGGTCCCGGAACTATGAAAACACGAAATCTCTGATGTACCGGGATGCGGGGGCCTGGCACGCCCTGATGGAGCGCCTCGTTCGCGGGCTGACCGCCTACGTGAACGGCCAGGTGGACGCCGGCGCCCAATGCATCCAACTGTTCGACAGTTGGGTCGGCTGCCTGGGACCGGGCGACTACCGGGAATTCGTCCTCCCTCACGTCCAAGAATTGATCGGCGGCGTACGGGCAGGCGTGCCGGTGATACACTTCGGTACGGGCACCGGATCCCTGCTGTCTACAATGCGGGAAGCAGGCGGCGACGTGATCGGGTTGGATTGGCGCGTCGAACTGGACCGGGGCTGGCGGGATGTGGGGTTGGACCGGGCCGTGCAGGGCAACCTTGATCCGCTGGTGCTATTGGCCGAACCGGAGTACATCCGGGCACGAGCGGCGGCGATCTTGCGTCAGGCGGAAGGACGCCCGGGGCACATCTTCAATCTGGGGCACGGCATCCTACCACAGACGCCCGTCGAGCATGTTGTCGGCCTGATCCGGGACGTCCACGAACTCTCAGCGCGATGATGGCCTGACGATACGTAACGTCAGGCTTCGGAACAATCCCGGGATGGCGGAGAATCAGCCAAGCCGACTCTGCGCCGGCCTTCGGGGGGAGGCAGCCTGCGCGCACCCTCTCCCCGACATCTCACACGGAGTCTAGTCTTCCCAGAACCGGCCGACCTCCCGGGCCAGGGAAAGTTGGCGCTGCACCCAGCTCTCCATCGCGCCCAGGTCGTCGGTCGAGACCCCCAGCTTCCCCGCGATCGTCCCCAAGAGCGCACTCTCCGCGGGGCAGAAGCGATCATCGGCATGGCCGACACCGATCAATTCCAGCAAGACAACAGCGCGGGACTGCCGAGTGTCGAACGAGGCGAGCAGGGCGTCGAGCTCTCCATCCGCGATCTCCTCGGCCGGATCTCGCCCGGCCTCGGCGGCCAGGAGTTCCAGCACATTCTCCTCTGCTTCCGCCAGGTGGGCGTCCGCATGGACAAACTGCTTGGCGAGAGAGAGCAGTGCGTTCTGTTGCGAGTCGGTGAGCGTGTGGACGAACATCGGCCGGACCCCGAGGGCAACTCCATCGGCGATCCGCACTCGGAATCCGGCCAAGGAGTAGAATGACGGCATATTATACCGCAAATACCGAGGAGACCCACGGCTATGACGGGAGAGAGCAAGAATCGTCTGGAGGTCGTACGGGGAGACATTACCAGGCTGGAGGTGGACGCAATTGTGAACGCCGCCAATAGCTCACTGATGGGCGGCGGTGGCGTGGATGGCGCC
>SYMT01000233.1 GCA_005805375.1 Actinomycetota bacterium | reverse complement strand
CGTCGGCGGGGCGGACGAGGCGAAACTCCGGCGCGTGTCGCGTGTCTC
This sequence comes from Actinomycetota bacterium, assembly GCA_005805375.1. Classification (GTDB taxonomy): domain Bacteria; phylum Armatimonadota; class SYMT01; order SYMT01; family SYMT01; genus SYMT01. Next base: position 9,477 of record SYMT01000233.1, on the reverse strand, counting down.
CGCATCTCTCACGGTTCCGAAGGGAAAGCGATGCCTGTTTCCGAACGCACACTCCTCACCCCGGCCCAGGAACGGGGCCGCCGGGCGTTTCTGCGACGCTCCACACTGAGCGCGCTCGGCCTGACGCTGGCCGACTGGTTGTTCCTGGAGAGAACGGCCGCGGCGGAGGGGCGCCGGCCGCAGGCGACACAGGTGCTGGTCCTGTTCGAGCAGGGCGGTGTATCGCATATTGATACCTGGGACCCGAAGCCGGACGCACCCTCCGAGCACCGCAGTCCGTTCGCCACGATTTCCACCCGTGTGGACGGCATGCGCTTCACGGAGTTGTTGACGAAGACCGCACGGGTGGCCCACAAGTTGACCGTGGTGCGCTGTATGACGCAGCCGACCCCCGGCATCGGGAACTCGCATCCGAAGGGTTCTCAGTACGTGCTCTCCGGCGAAGCTCCGGGCGGGCCGGTGCTCATGCCGGACATCGGTTCAGTCGCCGCGCTATCGCTCGGTGGGGTGGTGCCGTATTTGCCGCCGAACGTGCTGCTCCCCGGCACCGACGAGCAGGCCGCTTCGTCCACCGCCGGGTTCCTGCCCGCAGGCTACTCCGCCTTCAAGACCCTTGGCTCCCCGGCCGATCCGAAGTGGCGCGTTCCGAATCTGGGGCTGCGCTCGGGGGTGCCCGAGGCGCGTTTCCGGGAGCGCAAGGCGCTGCTTCAGGCGCTCGATGGGGGCCTGGGAAACAGCAGCCGCGCGCGTGACGCGCAGGCAATGCATTCGCTGCTGGAACAGGCGGCCGACATGCTGACGAATCCGCAGACTCGCAGGGCCTTCGATCTGGAAAGTGAGCCCTCGAACGTCCGTGAGAAGTACGGCATGGGCCATCGCGGCCAGAGCTATCTGCTGGGGCGCAAGCTCATTGAGGCCGGTGTGCGGTTTGTGACGGTGGACCCGAGGGAACCGCAGAATTCCTTCCGGGACGGCCGGCCGGTCGTCTATCAGGGCGGCGGGAATATGAACTGGGATCACCACGACGCGATCTATTCCAAAACGCACACGAATGTGCCGAACGGCGGGGCCGGAGCCGGACGCTGGGGCATCGGCACGTGGCCGATGATGGGAAGTACCGATCAGGCGTTCGCCGCACTCATCGAAGACATGGATCAGCGGGGACTTTTGAAAGAGACACTGGTCTGCTTCGTCACCGAGTTCGGCCGCACTCCGAAAGTCAACGAACGCCAGGGACGGGACCACTGGACCCACTCCTTCAGTTTCGTGTTCGCAGGAGCGGGCGTGCGCGGCGGTCAGGTTGTGGGCGCGACGGACCGCGATGGGGGCTACATCACCAGTTCGTCGGCCTACCTGATTGACGACTACGCTGCCAGCGTCTACGAAAAACTCGGTCTGGATCGCTCGCGTCCGATTTATACACCCACCAGCCGCCCCGTGTTCCTGGCGGCGCACGGGAAACCGATTCCGGAGTTGTTCTGATGGGGAATACCCGCCCGAACCGGCGCCAACTCCTCGGTGTGTGGGCCGGGCCCGCGCCGCGCCGCAGTCGCATCGCGCTCCATGTGATGGCCCTGGGGCTCGGCGTCGTGGCTGCGGCGCCGGCGTTTGGGGCGCCGGAGGACAGGGCGCCCCGGCGCGCCGCAGGGCTCCCCACGAAGTCCGGGCTCACCTACCAGAGGGTAGAAGTGCATCCGGCGACGGTTCGGCTGAGTGGTAGGCGCGATTATCGGCAACTGGTGGTCACCGGATGGGTGGGCGGCGAGGCCCGTGATCTCACCCACCAGGCGAAGTATCGCGCGGGTTCTCCGCGCGTGGCCGCACTGAGCGACGGCCGGGTGACGGCTTGCGGAGCGGACGGCAGGACCGAGATCCGCGTCGAGGCGGGAGGGCGCACGCTGCGGGTGCCGGTCGTCGTCGAGGGCGCGGCGCGGCCCGATCCGGTGCGCTTTCAATTCGAGACGCTCGCCGTCCTCACCAAACAGGGGTGCGCGACCGGCTCCTGCCACGGCTCGCCGCGCGGCAGAGGAGGGTTTTCCCTCTCACTCTTCGGCTACGACCCGACGACTGACCGCATCTCGCTCACCCGGGACGGTTTCAGCCGGCGGATCAACGTGCTGGAACCGGGCGAGAGCCTGATGCTGAAAAAGCCGCTCCTGGAAGTGTCTCACGGCGGGGGCCGTCGCCTGAACCGGCATGGTCTTCCGCACCAGGTACTTCAGTCCTGGATCGCGGAAGGCGCGGGAACCGAACTGAGTCCGGTCCACTGTGTGCGGCTCGAGGTATTCCCCGGAAGCAGCCGGGTCCTGCGGTTTCCGCAGCGCAGTCAGCAGCTAAGTGTAGTTGCTCATTTCTCGGACGGTGTCGCCCGCGACATTACCGGACTCGCAACATACGACACCTCGCACCCGAGCATTGCCGCCGTAGATGAGAACGGTCGGGTGACGGGCCGGAGCCGGGGACAGGCCGCCATCTCCGTGCGGTACCTGGACCGGCTCGAGGCGTTGCACGTGGCGGTGGTGGAGGACGTGCCTCGTTTTGCGTGGAATGCACCTCCGGAGCGCAACCGGGTGGATCGGCTGGTGAATGAGCGGCTCCGGCTACTCCAGTTCACCCCGGCCGCGACGTGCGACGACGGCGTGTTTCTACGCCGCGTCACACTGGCGCTGACCGGCCTGCTGCCATCCGCGGTGGAGGCGCGCGCGTTCCTCACCGATCGCGCTCCCGACAAGCGGGCGCGGTGCGTGGATCGCCTGCTGGAGACCGAGGAGTTTGCGCGCTTCTGGGCCCTGAAGAAGGCGGACCTGCTGCGAGTCTCTCCGCAACACCTTCCGGGAGGTCGCGCCGAGGGTCTCGCCGGGTGGCTGACCGGCGCCGTGCGGGCCAACGTGCCGTATGACCGGTTTGCCCGCGAGCTCCTCACGGCAGCCGGGGACAGCCGGCTGACTCCGGCTGCCGGGTACTTTGTGGCGATACCGACCCCCGAGGAACGGACCGAAATGACCGCACAGGTCTTCCTCGGGTCACGGGTGGAGTGCGCCCGCTGTCACAACCACCCCTTCGAGAATTGGACCCAGCGCGACTACTATCGGATCGCCGCTGTGTTCGCGCGCACGCAAACTGAAAACGGGGTGGTCCAACCGGTATCTCGGGGCGAGACGCAGCACCCGACCACCCGGGAAACCATGCTGCCGTGGGGAATCCGGCGCCCGGAAGAGGACCGGGGAGACCGGCGCATCGCGTTTGCGACCTGGCTCACGTCTCCCGAGAACCCGTACTTCGCCCGCGTCGAAGTCAATCGGATGTGGGCTGAGTTACTGGGGCGCGGCATTGTGGAGCCCGTGGACGACTTCCGCTCCTCCAACCCGGCTGCGAATCCTGCCCTGCTTGAGTTCCTCGCGCAGGAGTTTGTGCGCAGCGGCTACGACCGCAAGCTTGTGCTGCGCCTCATCTGCAACAGCCAGACCTTCCAGCGGGCCGCACAGACGACTCCTTTCAACGAAACGGACGAGACCCTCTTCTCGCACTTCCGCGTCAGGCTGCTGAGCGCTGAGGCCCTCCAGGACGCGATCGCTCTGGCGACCCGCACCCTGCCCACCGGCGACGCGCTCGGGCCTGCCGTCGCCGCACTGCACCAGGAGCAAGCCCAGCGCAAGGCGGTACTCGCAAGCGCAGAGGCCGCCTGGACCCACGCGCGCACCGCCGAAGTCACCGCACTTCCCGTGCGCCTCGGAATCTGGAGTGTTGCCGGACCGTACCGAGCAGATTCGGTGGAGGCCGGTAGGCAGACACAGCTTGGGCCGGAACGCACACCGGGAGACACTCTTCCGGCGCTGTCCGACGGCAAATGGACGGCCCGTCCCGACTGGGAGGACGGGGTCCCAGCAATGCTTTCCCTGGACGGCGCCTGGATCACCTACCTTGCACGGAGCATCACCTCCGACGCGGCACGGAACATCACGGTGCAGGTCCAGGCGAACGATGCGGTGGACGTCTGGTTGAACGGTACTGTGCAGACAGGGCGTGCTGGGCCCGGCGGACAGCGCACTCTCGCGTTGCGCCGGGGCGAAAACCGTCTGCTGGTGAAAGTCATCAGCGGCACGCCCAGAGCGACGTTCACTTTTCGTGCGACCCGCGAGGAGATGCATCTCCCGGCCGGATTGAACGGGCTTCTCTCCTCGGTGGTTGCGGCGCTCGCCGCCCCCATTGGGTCCCGCTCTCCACAGCAGCGAGCAGCGATCGAACAGGCGTTTCTTGCTGCTGACGACCGCTTCCGCCGCGCCCAGGAACTGGCCGACCGCCTGGAGCAACGACTGGACTATGCTTCCCAGCGCCCGTATCCGGAGCGGTCCACGTTCACGGCTGCGTTCGGCCAGCCACGGCGCGATACCGCCTGCACGTGCGAGCGCTCCACTTCCCCCACTCTGCTGCAGGCCCTGGAACTGCTGAACGGGGGCGTCCCGTACCAGGCGGCCCAGGCCGGCGTGGTCCACTACGTGAAGTTCCCCGACAAACGGTTGATCGAGGAACTTTACCTTTCCGCACTGTCGCGCTATCCCACGCGTGCAGAACGGGAGAGCGCGCTTCGTTTCCTGATGCGGGAAGGAGAGCGGACGGAGCGAGTGCTCGATCTGCTCTGGACCATCGTCAACACACGCGAGTTTTTGTTCCAGCACTGATGCCCACAATGCCATTCCAGCGAACTCACCTGCTTTGGGCGTTGGGAGCGATGCTCACCTCCGTCGCCGCCACCGCCCCCACGCACGCCACCCACGCCGGCCGGGGCCCCCGGGAGCAAGCGGCGCCACCGCGGGCAACGGCAGGCGCCGCCTTCCTGCGCGACGTTGCGCCGGTCCTGTTGAAGCGCTGCAACGGCTGCCACGGTGAACGCGCAAACCTCGGTGGATACCGCACCCACACCTTCCGCGACCTGATCCGACCCGGCGCCTCGGGCCGGACGCCGCTTGTGCCGAACCATCCCGAGCAATCGGCACTCTTGCAGCGGATCATCTCCAACGATCCGCGCCTGCGCATGCCGCAAGGAGATGATCCGCTCCCACCCCAGGAAGTAGCGGTGCTGCGGAGTTGGATTCGGGCGGGTGCTCGTTTCGACGGCGCCGATTCGGGGATCGGATACCGCGACCAGATGGGCCCGCGCCGGCACCCCGCTCCCCCCGCGGTCTACCGCGCCCCCGTGCCGGTGCTCGCACTGGCGTTCGCACCGGGAGGTCAGGAACTCGTCACGGGCGGTTATCACGAGGTCCTGGTTTGGAATCCTGCGACGGGCGCACTGCGGCGCCGCCTGCCCGGACTACCGCAGCGGATCCGGTCGCTGGCATACTCTCCGGATGGCGCCAGCCTCCTGGTAGCCGGAGGAACTCCGGGAGAGTATGGTGAGGTCGCGCTCACCGACCCGGCGACGGGCGCCGGCCGCCGGGTGCTGGATACGTTCGGCGATCTCGTGCTGAGCGCAAGTTTCAGTGCAGACGGCAGACACGTCGCGGCCGGCGGCGCCGATGGGAGCGTGCGGCTCTATGACGTTCAGACGGGACGCCGCCGCTGGCAGGCACGGGTGCATGCCGATTGGGTGACCGCCGTCAGTTTCAGCGCCGACGGAAAATTCGTGGCGAGCGGGAGTCGTGACATGGCGGTCAAAGTGTATGATGCGGCCGACGGCTCCCTGTTCACAACCTATTCGGGCCACAATCGTCAGATCGGAGAACACGCGGGTCAGAATCCTGTCTACGCGCTTCGTTTCGTCCCGGTGGAAGGGGGTGGGCCCGCGCCCCCGACTGCGTGCAGCGCGGGGGGCGGCCGGTGGGTGCAGATGTGGGATCCGGCAAACGCCCGTGCGGAGAATGGCGATGCCGGAGACATGGAGGAGCGGTTCGCCAGGAAGGGACATGCCCGGTACCTGGCACACGGGTTTGCGAAGGAGGTGTTTGCGCTGGCGGTGCGGGCCGGTCAGGTGTTTGCAGCGGGGGCGGACGGCGTGGTTCGGCAGTTCGAGTTGGCGTCACTGCGAGAGGTGCGTGCTTACCCGGGCAGTGCGGACTGGATCTTCGCACTCGACTTCGATCCTGCGAGCGCGCGGATGGCCGCCGGGTCCTATACGGGCGAGATCCGTGTCTGGGACACACGCACCGGGCAGCCGGTGACGGTGTTCCGGGCGCAACCGGGACGAGAGAATGGACCCAGGTAGGATAAAACGATCAGGTGTCCCCTCCCGGTCCCAATGACAAACCAGAGAGCGGGGAAACTCGTTCCGCCAGTCATGAATCGCAGAAGGACCGCCCGAGAATTAATTCTGAGGCTTCTCTACCAGATCGAGGTAGGGAAACTGCCGACGGAAGAAGTCCTGAGCACCGTTGGCGCCGAGATCCGGCCGCCGGCGGAAGATTGGGACTATGCGCAGGAGGTCGTCCGCGGCGTTACTGCGGAGATTCCGGCGCTCGACCAGATCATCGGCGATCTGGCGGAAGGCTGGAGACTGGAACGCCTGGCAAAGGTGGACAAGAACATTCTCCGGATGGCTCTGTACGAGCTACGACACTATCCCGAACTGCCGGTGAGCCTGATCGTCAACGACGCCGTGGAAGTCGCCAAAAAGTACTCCCTGGAAGAGAGCGGCCGGTTCGTCAACGGGATCCTCGGAAGTTATCTGCGTCGGGGGCTGAGCGAGGGCTCGCCTCCTGACGCGGTCGAAGCAGGCGCACGCGGATGACGAAGATTCTCGATTCCATCCAGGACCCGGCGGATCTGACGGGGCTTACGCTTCCGGAACTGAAGCAGCTCGCGACAGAAATTCGCGAAGAGATCATTCAGAACATCTCGGTAACAGGCGGCCACTTTGCGCCGAATCTGGGTGCCGTTGAAATCACTCTGGCGCTGCATTCGGTGCTGGACAGCCCCCGGGACAAGATCATCTGGGATGTGGGGCATCAGAGCTACCCGCACAAGTTGATTACCGGCCGGCGCCACCGGTTCCACACCATCAAGCAACTCGGCGGCATCAGCGGCTATTGCAAGCGTTCTGAAAGCCCGCACGACCACATTGAAGCAGGCCACGGGGGCACCTCCATTTCGGCGGCCTGCGGCTTTGCCCGGGCCCGCGACCTGCGCGGGGGCCGGGAAACCGTCGTCGCCGTCATCGGGGATGGGTCGCTGACCACCGGGCTGGCCCAGGAGGCGCTGAACAACGCCGGGCACGCCAAAGACTGCAACCTGATCGTGCTCCTGAACGACAACCAGATGTCCATCGCGCCGAACGTAGGCGCCCTGAGCGAGTGCCTCGCCCGCATGCGGGCCGAGCCGCATTACCTCTGGGCCAAGCGCGAGGGCGAACGCGTGATGCACCACATCCCACTGGGGGACCGCAGTTGGGAGGCGCTCGGCAAGGTGAAGGACGGGGTGAAGCAGCTCGTCATCCCGGGTATGTTCTTCGAGGAGCTCGGCTTTACGTACCTCGGGCCTGTGGATGGGCACTGTCTGGAGTCGCTCCAGAACGCCATTCGCCAGGCACAGCGGATCGGCGGCCCGGTGGTGATCCACGCGCTCACCCAGAAGGGCAAGGGCTACGAGCCGGCGGAGAAGGACCCCTTCAAGTGGCACGCGACCACACCGTTCGATCCCGAAACCGGCGAAGTGAAGTCCAAGAGCTCCGCCGTTACGTACTCGAAGGTCTTCGCCAAAACGCTGATCCGCCTGGCGGACCGCGATCCGCGCATCGTCGCGATTACCGCCGCCATGCCGGACGGAACCGGGCTGCTTGAATACCAGAAGGTGCATCCGGAGCGCTGCTTCGATGTGGCGATGGCGGAGCAGCACGCGGTCACCTTTGCGGCCGGACTGGCCGCTGCGGGCATCCGGCCGGTAGTAGCGATCTACAGCACCTTCCTGCAGCGCGCGTACGACCAGATCATCCACGACGTCTGCATCATGAACTTCCCGGTCTTTTTCTGCCTGGACCGGGGCGGAATCGCGGGGGACGACGGCCCGACGCACCAGGGCGTGTTCGACATCGCCTACATGCGTTCGCTGCCGAACATGGTGGTGATGGCGCCGCGCGACGAAGCGGAGTTCCAGCGAATGCTTGCCGCCGGCGTGAAGCATCCCGGGCCGATCTCGGTCCGTTACCCGCGCGGCGCCGGCCCCGGAGCTCCGCTGGTGGATGACCCGCAGCCGCTCCCCATCGGCGTCGGCGAGACCCTCCGGGAAGGGAACGATGTGGCGCTGGTCGGCTTCGGGTACGGGTCCGGCGCGGCCCTGGATGCTGCGTCCCTGCTGGCCGACGACGGCATCGAAGCCTGCGTGATCAATGCCCGCTTCGTCAAGCCGCTGGATGAGGAACTGATCCTGGAGGCCGCACGGCGCTGCGGCCGGGTGGTGACGGTGGAAGACGGCGTCCGCATGGGCGGCTTCGGGAGCGCGGTGCTGGAGATGCTCCAGGATCATGGCTGCCGGGTGCCGGTGCTTCGTCTCGGCATCCCGGACCACTTTGTGGAGCATGGAAAGCGCGAAAAACTGCTGGAAAACCTGGGGCTGGACGGCCCGGGCATCGCCCGCAGCGTACGGGATCTGGTGCGCGGCATCCCGAGCGAGGTGCCGCGCATGGAACTCTCCGCCCCACTACCGCGGGGGTAGAAATCCCGGGGGAGATCACCTGTGATGCACAGAGGATCTCCCCTGCCCAATGCCCAGCGGCGCGCGGGATTGCCTGACCGAGTCCGATCCGTACGGCCCGCCCCCTTGCCTGCGCACATCGCCGGCAGGCGCATCGCTGCGGGCGCCGGTGCTTCCGGTGTAGCCGTGTCACGCGCCGGCTCCGCCCGGCAATGCCGGCGTTCCCGCCGGCCGGCGTCGGCTGCGCTTCGAAGACAGGATTGGCGCGGACCCCAGACCATAGACCCAGTCACATTTGAGACAACATGCCAACGGTGAGTCGCAGAAACATGCTGACGCAAGCCGCCGGAGTCGCGGCCGGCGCCGCCGGACTCGGTCCGGCCGGCGATGAGGCCGAAGCCGCACAGGCCGGTGGTCCGGCCGCCACTCCGGCGGACGTCGCGGCGGCGGCGGGCCTCTCCGGACGCTCCTTCTCCAACGCGGAGCGCGAGTTGATGGCGGCGCGCATCGTACGGCTTCGGGCGAATCTGACTGCGCTGCGCCGCGCAGAGATCCGGGAAACCGTTGAGCCCGCCACTCATTTCTCCGCTCGTGTTCCTGGTGTGCGCGTGCCGACCGGCAAGAGCGCGGTCTCGCTTTCCCGTGGCGCACAGCCGCCGTACCGGGGCAAGCCCGAAGCGGCGGCGTTTTACTCCGTGGTACAACTCGGCCGTCTGCTGCGCGCGCGGACAGTGACTTCCGTGGCCTTGACCCGGATGTACCTGGAGCGGCTAAAAACCTATGGGCCCCGGCTGAGGTGTGTAGTGACCCTGACCGAGGAACTGGCGCTGGAGCAGGCGACCCGAGCCGATCGCG
>SYMT01000232.1 GCA_005805375.1 Actinomycetota bacterium | reverse complement strand
GCTGACAATGGGGGGACTAAACGCATGAGCCCGAATGAGGAGCCGGAGTAACCGAGATGAGCACCGCCCTCCGCACCCACTGGCGCGGCGCCACCCTGGCGGCGATGCAGGACCACGTGGCCGGCGTCACGCGCACCTATCACCTGGACCATCAGGGCACGGTGCAGTGCCTCACCGATGACAACGGCGTAGTGACCGATCGCTTTTCCTGCGACGCCTGGGGGAACGAGTTCAAACGTACCGGCACCTCGGTCAACCGCCAGTGGTACATCGGGCACCTGGGTTACTACCGGCAGGTGGATCAGGTGCTGGATTACGTGCGGGCACGGTACTATGACGCGGAACGAGCCAGTTGGCTGTCCCGTGACCCCATGATGCCCGCTCCGCCGTACGGTTACGGGGGCAACAGCCCCACTTCCGAGACGGATCCGACCGGACTGTGGCCCCTGCCGCGAGTACCGTGGGGTTGCCGGGTCGTTCGAGGTCCGCAAATAGACCGCTCTTACGGTGGCGGTCAGTGCCACCAGCCTCCAACGCGAGACGGCGCCAGCGTCATCGCTACCGCGGTGGTGCGCATCACCGCGAGAGTGCAGTGTGTATACCCAAAGTACGGATGCCCGCCCGATATCAAGTGGTCCTTCTGCCAGGGAATGCGGGGCACCCGGTCGGAGGGTGATCGGTTGGAGTGGAATATTCAGAAGTGGTGTCCCGACAACGACCGCAACAAGGACTCCGACCTGCGGACGGGCCCCTACACCTGTTCGGTCCCCGGTAAGAATTGGATTTATGCCGGACACCAGAATCAGTATCTGGTGTCTGAATTTTGGGGGTACAACGACATCCCGCAGCAGCAGGTGTGCGAGTACGAATTGTGCATGTGGGATGCTCCAGGTTACGCGAACTTTTCTCCGGCTCCTGGTGGTGGTTGCTGCCGCCCGGGCAGTCACGTCTTGGAAACCCGTTTCCCGCGCGCGAAAGTCCCCGGGGAGTTCCACATGCAGTTCATCTCCTGGCCCTGCGAAAACACTGACAATCAGCGTCTGCCTCGCGCTGGAGAAGCGGTGTCCTGGGGGATGGACTTTTCGCAAGTGGGCACATCGCGGCAGTCGTGCCGGTCTTACTGATGATCCGCAACGGCCGGGAGAGTGGATTGAGTGCGCGGCTGGTGCCCCACGTAGCGCGGTGGGTGAGAATTGACGCCATGCGGGGTTCGGAAGCATGGAGAGCCACGAAAACGTGAGTACTCGCCTGCGGGAAGTGCTGGTGGCGGCCGGTGCCCTGGGTTTGGTGTTTCTGGTTTCCACTTCCATCCTTCGCTGGATTGATCGCAGCGAAAGGCTGAGTGCGCGGCTTCATTTCGCGGTATGTACCGGAAATACGGACATGGCGAGAGATGACATTGCCCAAGGAGCTCCGGTGAACTGGCGGCCGCTCATATCAACGATTACGAAAAACGCATTTGTCCACACTTACCCGTACGCACCCTGGCAACGTGCTGCGCCTGCGCTGATGGAGGCAGTCGGGCGAAGAAATATGCGATTGACACAACTCCTGCTAGATGCGGGAGCCAACCCAAATTGCACGAACGACATCGGGGAGACTCCGCTGATGGACGCCGCCCAGTCTGGTGATCCGGTGCTCGTCGAACTGTTGCTACGGCGTGGGGCAGATGTGTTCTCCGCCACCTCGGGGGGGTCAACAGCGGTTGACTATGCCCAGCGGCCGGAGCGCCAACGCGTCCTGGCCATGCTCAATCAGGCCAAAGCATCACGACGCCGATGGGGTTGGACGTTGACCCCGCCAGCCTGGTGGCCTGGCGGCTCTTCCACTGTCATGTCCGCACAGACCAGTGGGAGAGCCGCGACGCCGCCACCTCTTCCGAGTGGGGCTACGGGCGCAAGGCAGGGCGATTCAATTGTCGGGGATCCCGAGCAAGCGCAGCGATTCAAGCGGCCTTGCGGCCAGCCGGCGGAGTTCCCGGGCGATATTGGTGACCCCTTCCAGGCGGAGCCGGCTGAGGACCACGGTCCGACACAGCGCCAGGGTCTGCGCGCTCTTCCCCGTTCGGACCAAGCCCGCATCTTCGCGGAACGTCACATCCCGTACCCAGTGACTCCGGTTCTCGATCTGCCAATGCCCCCGGTTGAGCCGCAGGAGCTCCGCCGGTCCCGCCTGTTCCCGGTCGAGGCTGGTAATCCCGAACGCCACTTCCTCCCGCCATTCCTGCTTCCGGGCGCGCCACACGCGCCGCCGCACCACAAACACCTGCCGCGCATGGGGCCATGCCTGCAGCACGGGCGCGCTCTCCTCCGACAGGCTGACCGCCACCAGCCAGCGGTGCTCGTGCCGCCCGTGCCCGTCGTCCTTCTCCTCCGCGCTGGCCCGATCTTGGTCCGGCGCCCGGTGCGGCGCGAAGCAATCCTCCACCGCCGCCAGCAACTCCGGTTGGTTGCCCTTCACGGTCATCAGGTAGTCCCCGCCCGCGTCCCCGAGCTGCTGCGCCGTCTGCCGCTGGGTGTGCAG
>SYMT01000231.1 GCA_005805375.1 Actinomycetota bacterium | reverse complement strand
GACGGTCCGCCTCCACCTCTGGGAGGGGCTGAATTATGCAGGGTCGTCTGTGGCGACCGATTCCTGCCTAATTCCCCGGAACCTGCTCCAGGGGCTGCGCATGGCGGCGTGTTACGCCCCCTGATTTTGGCCAAAGTCCAGTACCTCTGGGGCGATCAATATCTCTGGCATGACACCCTGCGCTATGGGGTAGATGGTGTTGCTGCCGACCAGTTTCTGTGGGGCGATCAGACGGTATGGGGCGATCAATACCTGTGGGGCGACCAGTACCTGTGGGGCGATCACTTCCTGTCGGGTGATTGACTCCCCCCGGGCGATGCCCCCTGAGAGGCAATCACTGCGGTGATGATCCTCCAGGCAGCAGCCGGCTGAGCGATCACAGTGAGCGCAGCCTCTCGGACAGCACGCATCCGAATTCGGGACACGGGCCCGGCACGAATTCGGATGCGTTGGACCATGCACACTGCGGGGTCCCGTGCAGACTGAGGTCCAGGAACGCACGGCGGGGATCAGGCCCGATAGGCCACCTTCCCCGCGGTCAGAGTAGCCACAATTTCCAGCGGCCCTTCCCCACCCGGCAGGCGGAACAGAGTGAGATCGGCATCGAATCCGGGCGCCACGCTTCCCTTGTGGACTCCGAGACCCAGGATTTCCGCCGGCGTGGTGCTCGCCATCCGTACCGCCTCGGCAAGGGTGCAGCCGGTAAACCGAAGTGTGTTTGCCACGCAACTATCCAGCAGATGACCTGCGCCGAAGAGATAGGGCGTGTCGGCAAGAACGATCTTGCCGGTCGGGAGAATCTCCAGACGCCCACCCTCGTAGCGCCCCGGCGGGAGACCTCCCAGCGAAACCGCGTCGCTCACCAGCGCCATCCGGGCGGCGCCCTTGACGCGGGCGATGACTTTCACCACAGCGGCCGGAAGGTGGTGTCCGTCTGCAATGGCCGTGGTGGTCAGGCCATCGTGTGCGAGTTGCTCCCAGATGTAGTTCGGGTGCCGCCGGATCTGTGCATGCGCGCCGTTCCCGAGGTGAGTGGAGACCCGCGCGCCAGCCTGCACGGCGTCGCGGATGGTCTCCGGCTCCGCGCCGGTGTGACCCAACGCCACCACCACTCCGGCACCCACCAGGCGTTCGATGAACTCGAGTGCACCCGGGCGTTCCGGCGCCAGGGTGAGCAGCCGAACCCGTCCCCCGGCCGCTTCCTGGAGCGCCTGGAATTCATCCCAATCCGGGTCCCGGATCTCCTCTTTCAGATGCGCGCCGCGCGGACCGTCCTCGGATGAGAGGTACGGCCCTTCCACATGAATCGCGGGAGTGGCGGCATCGAGATCCGGGTTCGCGTCCAGCACCTGCGCCAGGGCTCGCAGCGCAGCGACCATCCGGGCACGGCTGTTGGTCGTCACGGTCGGGCAGAGGAGCGGCGTTCCGGCCCGCGCCGCGAGTGCGTAGATCGGCTCCAGCTCAGTCGAGACCTCCCCCGCATCGGCCCGAGCGCCGTGATTGAAATCATGCCCGCCGTAGCCGTTGACCTGCAGGTCCAGGAAGCCCGGAGCCACCCAGACATCCGGTCCACCCAGCACGGAACCCGCGAGGGGTCCGTCTTCTCTCCCCTCTACCGCAGCGATGCGCGCGCCGTCCAGTGTGACCGTCACCGTCTCTCCGGTTTCCGCGAGGCGGCCGTAAATAGAAGTCATGCAGTGATCCCCTTCAGCAGGTGCGAACGCGAGGGAGCCGACCCCCACGCCGGCCGGAGCGCCCCTCAAGAATTCCACGCCTGAGCCCATTCCCCCTTGCACGGAGGTCCTGCGGATGGGAGTGCTATACTCTCTTCCGGAAATCTCACATACCCCGGGGCCCGCGCATCGGCGGGAAACCGGGAAAACTGCGGGTCGGCGCGGCGCAACGGCGCGGGTGGGCCCGACGAAAGGGGCGGCAGGTGAAGTTCGCGGAGCGGATGTCCCGGCTGGGGACAGAGAATGCGTTTACGGTTCTGGCCGAGGTGCAGAAACTCGCGCGCGCCGGTCGGGACATCGTCAGTCTGGGCATCGGCGACCCGGACTTCGACACCCCCGAGAACATCCGGAACGCGGCAAAGGCTGCTCTGGATCGGGGCCGCACGCACTACGGCCCGTCCGCCGGCACCGTAGAATTGCGCGAGGCGGTCGCCGCCTACCTGACTCGTTCCCGGGGCGTCGAGTTTCATCCCGACGAGGTCGTCATCACCCCGGGCGGGAAACCAATCCTCTTCCATACGATCCTCGCCGTGGCCGAACCCGGCGATGAGGTGATCTACCCGAACCCGGGTTTTCCGATCTACGAATCGGTGATCAACTTCGCGGGCGCCCGCCCTGTGCCGATGGCATTGGTGGAGAAAAATGCATTCGGGCTGGATCTCGATCAATTGCGCCGGGCCGCCTCGCCGCGCACGCGGATGATCATCCTGAACTCCCCGAACAACCCGACCGGCGGCGTCCTTTCTCGCTCCGACCTGGAGGCGATTGCCGAGATCGCGCAGGAACACGATGCCTGGGTGCTGGCCGACGAAATCTACAGCGAGTTTCTGTTCGAGGGCGGGCACCAGAGCATCACCCAGATCCCGGGACTGAAGGAACGCACGATTCTGCTGGACGGTTTCTCCAAGACGTACGCGATGACCGGCTGGCGCATGGGTTACGGCGCCGCCCCGCGCGCGATGGCGGAAAAAATAGCTCAGCTCAACACCAACTCGGTCTCATGCACCGCTACGTTCTCCCAGGACGCGGGCGTCGAGGCCCTGAACGGGCCGCAGGATGCTGTCCGGGCTATGATCGGCGAATTCCGCGCTCGGCGCGATCTGGCGGTGGCTGCACTCAACGAAATCCCCGGCATCTCCTGTGTGATGCCCAAAGGAGCCTTTTACGCCTTTCCCAACGTCACTGGCGCCTGCCGGCGGCTCGGGCTGCAGAACGCCGAAGAATTCCAGCACGCCATGCTGTATGACGGCAGCGTGGCGGTGCTCGCCCGCACCAACTTCGGTTCTCGCAACGAGGGAGAAGACCAGGAATACGTCCGCATCTCGTTTGCGACCTCGCGCGAGATGCTCACCGAAGGGCTGCGGCGCATCCGGGCCCTCATCGAAACTCGCTCCTGAACTGCGGGTGAAATCCGCCGTAACAGCCCCTCCCCGGTGACATCGGGGAGCACGGACCGTATACTAACCAGGAAGCGGGTCGCCTTTGTGACCACGAGAGGAAGAACCAACCAATGAAACAGTTCGGATTGATGGTGGCCGCGGCGGTGCTGGCGCTGGCGAATGTGGCGTTCGCAGCGCCGAGTGCCGGGTCGGCGGTCTGTGAAGCCGGCCAGGGCAAGGCCGCCTGCTGTAAGGCCGGCGTGGCCAACCATTGCACCTACGTCAGTTGCTGCGAAGTCGGAAACGCCGGGTTCCACAGCAAGGCGTCTTGCGGCTCCTGCGCGCACAATCACTCTGCCGCAATGGCAACGGCGAAGTCGGCCGGCTGCGACAAGTGCGGCGCCACCGCCGCCAAGGCTGCCCTTAGCTGTGAGACGGGCAACGCCGGGTTCTTCTCGGCTTCGAAATGCACGACCGCCTCGAAGGCCGCCGGTTGCGCCGCATGCGCCAAGCACGAGCATGCCTGTGCAGCGTGCGAAGCCAAGGCCCACGCCTGTGCGTCCTGCGCGCCCAAGATGACGGGCTGCGCTGCCTGCGCAAAGGCAAAGAAGTAGCCTTCGGCGCCTGACCCCGGCGCCGGCTCGTCCGGACTGGGGCAGAGACATGTGCTGGAGAGCGGGGGACCCACTATCTCCCGCAGTTGATGCGCCCGCCTCCAGGCGGAAAAACAAAGGGCTCCCGGAAGTATTCTGGGAGCCCTTTGCGTATGGTCAACTCGGCCCTTACGTGGCAGAACAGCCGACGGTGGATGACGCGGCGCAGGCCCGCGTGATAGAGAGCGAGCCGACCCATCCGCACGGATCGGACCGGGAGTGGGAAGACCCGAGCGCCTGCGGGTCAGTTCGGCCACAGGCGGGCGCGGAACTCGGCGATCTCCGCACAGAGGGCGGCCGCCTCCGTCAGGGCATCCAGGCGCGCCACATCCGCCTCTGCCCGCACCGCTTCGGCTACGTCAGGCGTCGGCGGCCCAAACCGGGCTCGCAGCACCCGCAGCCGTGCGTGTGAACTGAGACCCCAGAGTGGCGCCTCGGCCGCGATTGCCCTCCAGCTTCGGGAGCAGCGACCACAAAGGGCCCGGGACAACCGCGCGTCGCAGGTCAGCCCGGGCGGTCGCGGGTCAACCCGGGCGAAGGGTCAGGCGTCACTCTGCTCACCTGGCGCGCATGCGGTTGTTCCTGGGGTTGTGCTCCAACTCGCACAGGCCCAGTTCCTCCATCAGCGGCGGGATGTAAACACCGAAGCGCCCTCGCAAACCTTTCTTCAAGCCGTACCAGCCACCGACGGGGTTGGTCTCGGAGCGGCCCCAGGCTTCCACGGTGCCCTCTTTCGCCGGTTTCTGTTCATCGGCGCCGCCGAGATCCACCCAATCCCCCACACTTACCAGCATCGCGTGCAGATCATCAATGCACCGGGCGTCGTAGTGCAGCACGGTATTGCCGACGGTGCAAACCAGAATCGGTGTTCCATCCTTCTCGTCCGTGTGCATCGTGTAATCGGCACTGCCGGGTGGCGTTTTCAACTTCCACGGGTTGTCTTTGGGGCGATTCAAAAGCGCAGACACGGTTTTCCCTTCGGGTAGTGCGGGGCGGTGGGTTCGTCGCGCCGAACCACTCATCCCGTCGCTGATGCGAGCGTGCCCCTGCCGGGACCACGATCCCGTTGCTGACACACGTTGCCGGCGGCTGGATGCCCGCGCGACTCAGCGGATGATTATAGAACACCGTGGCGGCACGTACAAAAGGCGCGCGAAGACAATCAGGAAGGTTTCAGACTCACCGCGAGGATCGAAGAATCGGTGCAGCAGGGCTCCGGCTATTCTGCAGGCGGGTCGCCGGCGCGCTGAGCCAGGGACCCCGGCTGCGAGAATGGAGCCGGCGCGGACATCGGCACTACCCTGGGGCGCGGCGGATACCCGATTGACTCCTTCCCGGGCTTCTGCTACACTTTTTGCGCCGGGAATCCCGTCCCGGGCGCGTGGCTCAGTGGGAGAGCGCCTCGTTCACACCGAGGAGGTCGCTGGTTCGAATCCAGCCGTGCCCATTCTGCCCTCCACCTTTCCCCCGACGACGGGCCCGCCACTCGGAAGCGTTTTCCTCTGGAATCCCCAGATGGAATCAAGCCCCCGGTGCATTCTCGATCCTACCCGGGTGCGTCGCCTGTCAGGAGCCCGACCCCGTCGGCCGAGCGCATCTCCCCCACCCATAGCGTCCCCACACGCCCCGGCAGCGCACGTCGCATGAACGGCCGCCACCCACCCGTCATCCCCAGACTACAGCCGTAGATCTCGCAGCAGCCGCCCGGTCCGCAGGTCTGCCGTTACCAGGCGGCCCCGGTCGTCCGCGACCACCAGGTGGTCACCGCTCAGGCGAAACGCGGCGCTGCGGGCGCCCTCCAGCGTGATGCGAGCAGCGCGCCGGCCGTTCTCAACCGTGTAGATCTCGCATTCGATCCCCAGAGGTGAGCGAAACGGCGCCGCCAGCCACGCTTCATTCATGGCGAGAGGAAGTGGTGCAATGATCCCCTGTGTGGCGCAGCGGATCGGCTCTTTCTGATGAAGGAGAGTCAGAAAGTGGGGTTGTGCGTTCCGTTCCGCCGCGTGGGGTGGCTGGGGACACGCCGCGCTCAACAGAACCGCGCGCCCCCCCGGGCTGACGGTGGCGCTGATGCGGGTCGCACCCTCCGCACATGGCGGGATTTCCACACGTTGCCGCAGAACGGGGCCGGGCAGCGAGTAACGCCAGCATTCCCAGTCAAGCCGCTTCGTGTCGCGTTGGCCCGCGGACGCCTCGGGGCCGGTCCACTGCACCAGATACGCGCACGTCTCCGCGCTCCACGCCACGTCCGCCACGACGGCTCCCGGCTCGGAATGACGCCAGAGCGCCTCCAGTCCTCCCGCTGTAGCGTCCAGCACGAGAAACGTGTCGCCGTTTGCGGCGTACCAGAGCGCACCGTCGTAATCCCGGGCGAAGCAAGTGAGACGAGCCTCGCACCAGGAGGTTGCCTGAAATGTGGTGAGGTTCAGCCGGGCCAGCCGGTAGGCATTGCCACGCCGGGCGAGCGCGATGGCTCGCTGCCCATGCCGGGCCACCACCAGGTAGTGTGCCGGCTGCTTCAGGTCGGCCACCACCCGTGCGTCGTGGGTCAGCAGGCGCACGCCCGCTTCGCCCAGCGCCACCAGCAGGCGGCCGTCCGGGAGTAAGGCGGCATCCTGCAGCGGGGTGGCGCCGACGTCGGCGGCGGAAAACGTCCATTCGTGCTGGAGCGCGCCCCCACGCGGGGCATCCGGTGGGAGGGGTGGGGCGACGGCGTCGGCTCGGAGCGCCCCGTCGTTGGCGAAGTTGAGGAGCCGGCGAAACTCGTCCCCCACGCGCGGATCGGAACCGGTGAAGCCTGCGTGTCCCAGCGCGCGCACGGCTGCCCGTGCCAGGGTCGAGCTTTCGGGCGAGCGCGCGCCGTCACGCAGGGTGGCCGAGAAAGCGAGCAGGGCGGGGAGT
The DNA here is from genome assembly GCA_005805375.1 of Actinomycetota bacterium. Taxonomy (GTDB): domain Bacteria; phylum Armatimonadota; class SYMT01; order SYMT01; family SYMT01; genus SYMT01. The sequence goes on along the minus strand of SYMT01000231.1, from coordinate 14,696 downwards.
TGCTCCGGGTCCGCGGTGTCGAGCGGCCCGGCGAGCAGGCGTTCGCGTACGGTGGAGAACGCGCCCGGGTCCAGTTGCACCCAGCGCGCCAGCATCCGCGCCCCCGCCGGTCCGCCCGCTGCGGCCCCCTCTTCGATCCATGCCCGTGTGGTGGGGCGGGCCGCTTCCACCGGCCAGGCGGCCTGTACGGCCCCCACATAATCACCGGCGACGACCAGATTCTCGGCCCAGAGGCGGCGGAACCGGGCGGCCAGTTCTGGGTGGGCGCGTTCGAGTTGCAGCACCGCCTCTGCAAAGGCCCCGGCCCGCAGCGCCAGCCGCACGGCCCGCTCGACATCACCCGCCAGCATCCACTGGCGAATGACCAGGCCCGGTGCGAGCGAGCGGGCCTCCGCCAATTCGGCCGCGAGGCGGAACCGTTCGTGACGTTCGAGGAACGCCACCGCCTCTTCGTTCTCCACCAACAGGTCGGCGAGGACAAAGGCTGCCTCGTCAATCTGTCCCGCGTCACGGAGCCGCTCGAATGCCTTGCGATACAGACTCCGCAGGTACTGGTAGAGGTCCGGCCCCAGGGCCAGCGCCCCGCCGCCGGAGCCGAGATGCGGCGACAGGCTCAGGTCGCTACGCGGCTGGTAGCGTCCCAGCCACGGGAAGGCCGGCCCGTCCTGGGCGCTGCCTCCCAGGGGCATGGCGTGGCGCAGGGCTTCTCGCAGATCGCCACGCTCCAGCATGGTCACGAGCCGCGCCAGGTAGGCCGCATGAGCCGGACCCAGCAGCCGGCTCAACTGCGTCCAGTTCAAGAAATTCGCACCGAACTGTTTGAGCCGTCCGGGCCGCCGGGCCGGCGGAGCCCCGCCGGGAGGGGACGGGGAAGGCCCACCCTGGAGGAGCCGGGAGACCAGGCCGGCCGCGCTGCGGAGCATCCCGGCAAGACTGCCCGGTTGACCCGCCGTCCGCCCGGAAAGCAGCGCCAACAACTCCGGTGCGGGCGGCGGCACCCCTCCCATGCGGGAGCGGGAGTTGAATTCCGGGCGTTCCAGCACGGCCACCGGCTCCGGCGGCGGTGAACCCAGAGACTGCACCGGGCACGAATGCCACGCCGACACGTCCAGCCACCCGGCGGGATCTTCCAGTTGGTCGTCCGACAGGACCTCGACGCGGAGTTGCCCGCCCCACATCAGCACCAGGCTGCGGGGCGGCGGTGTCAGCTCCGATCGCTCCGCCGGGCTCAACGGCACGCCGAAGAAGGCATTACCCCACCGGACCAGGGGCAGCCCGGGCGCAGACTCGGCCTGCACCGGCGCCGGGGCCGGCAGCAGGAGCACCCATCCCGGCGGCACCCGGTACAGGCGACATGCCCCCTCGGGCCCCGCCTGCCAGAGCGCCAGGACCCGGCGGCGGAGCTCGGAGGGTTCCAGGTGGTCGCCGGGAAAGAGATATCCGTGCGCGGCCACCACGCCCCGATGCACCAGTTGCCGCGGGCGAGACCGGCTCATTGCTCCTCCTGCAATCGGAAGCACCCAAGCAACGCACAATGCCGCACGCTGTACACACTGAGGTCGCCCCCGGCAGTGAGATACGCGAGCCAGGGGGCAGTGGCGCTCACAGCGACTTCGGTGATGGCCTGCGCGGAGGTGCAGACTACGTGGGCGTGGCTCCGGCCCACGAGTTCGAGCGTTCTGCGGTCATCACGCAGGAGCAGGAGCGCCGGTTCGCCTCCGGATGCGCCGAAGGCTGTCACGCCGCAGACCCGGCTCCCCTCCGGACACTGGAAGAGTTGTTCTCCCCCCCGCGCCCACACCCGCCACACACCCTGGGGGTGCTCCGCTGCCACCAGCCCGAATTGGTTGTCCTCCCAGCCGCGGCCGCAGCCAAAGAACACTTTCCCCAGGTTCTCCGCGGGCCCGAAGGGCTGTGTCGGTCCTGACCCGTCCGGTCCCATCCGGGAGAGGCGCCAGCCGCGGTGTTCGCGCGCGATCACACAGTGATCTCCCACCCGTGCCAGCGCCGCAGTCGTGCCCGGCCAATCGCCCCGCGACTGGTTCCACTTCCCCGTGATGCGCCGCAGGTGGATCACGGGGGCGCGGGCGTCCCAGCGCCATACCAGGGTTTGGTCCCCCGCGCGGGGATCGTCACCGATCCAGAGCACGGATTCCAGCGGCATCTCGTCCGGATCGCAGGGGAGTGGCCCCACCGTGTCCGGCAGGTCTCCAAGCCAGACGTGGATGTTCCCCATCTGTGCATCCAGACTCTCCACTGTCAGGGCGCCCCCGGCAGCCGGCGCGGTGATCGCGACGAGGCACTTGCCGATGCGGCCCACACCGAGGATCGGATTGCCGGACGGGGATCGGTATTCCCGGGGCGCGCCCACCCCGTCGCGCGTCGAAGTGGGGATGGGGAACAGGACGACATGGCCGGCTCCGAGACGCGCCGCCAGTTTCTGCCCGGTGGGAAGAAACTGGAGGTTCGACGTCGGGCGCAGCGACGTCGCGCGGGCAGCAACCCGCAGCGGATCGCCGGCGCTGAACGGATCGCGCAGCAGGCGGACACACGTCTGCGGTTCCGGCAGCGGGAGACGGAGCGCCTGCTCGCCCCGCCGGCTGTGGACGGTAACCGCCAGGTCGCGTCCGTCCGGCTCCAGCGGATCGGCAACGGTGATGCACGAAATGCGTGACGGAATTGCCGCCCGGGCGAGCCGGGCCAGCCGGGCGCCGCCGACCAGCCAGAGATCCCCATCGCCAGCCCGAGCGGTCAGGAATGCATGCCATTGCAGCAGGTCCGCTTCACTTGCCGGACCGGCCTGGCGGGCCCGCCGGAGGAGATCCAGAGAGTGCGGGGTCACGCTTTCCATCGGCGTGGAGGTGGGATACTGCACCATCCCCCACTGGAAGCCCGCGCCGGCCCGGGCGGCTCGGGCCGAAAGCACGACCACTGCCGCCAGGTGCGCGAGGCGCGGCGTCCCCCACTGGTCCGGCCCGCTGTCGAACAGGGCGACCGACCAGCGTGCGGCGGCGGGCTCCCGCCGGGCGAGGGCGAGAAACGCGTGCTCACTCGTCGCCGCGCGGCGATTGAATTCGTCCGGCAGTTCCTCGGCGAGCAGCCACTCGGAGAGCAGCAGGCGCTCGTAGGACCCACGTCGCGCGAGGCCGGAAAACCCATCCGGTTCGCCGTCGCCGGAGCGGTCACTGCTGCTGAAGGGACCGACGGCAGCGTGCAGGCGCTGCACGAGCGGGCCGAGCGCCAGCGCCACCTCCGCCGGTAGATCCTCCAGGCAGGCGCGCCAGGGAGCCAGTGCGGGGGGTAGATCCATCAGGATGGCTCCGCCAGCCAGGCTCGGAGCGCCGCGGCTTCGACCCGTCGCGCCGCCCGCACGGACAGGACGAGCCCGTCCGCCGGCAGCAGCGCCAGCGGTGGCTCCACCTCTGGGAATTCGGCGCAGAGCTTCCGTTCCAGCCAGGAAAGCGGCACGTCCGGGACCAGCACCGTGGGCAGCAGCAGCAGCGGCGCCTCTGGGTCCCGCCCCAGATACACCGCTCCGTCACTCCAGGGGAGGTGCTGCGCCCCGCCGAGCAGGACCAGGACCCCGGCGCCGCACACCCCTTGCAGGTGCGCGAGGGCTGTGGGCTCCCGGGCCAGCAGGCGGCGCGCCAGCGAGCGCGCCGCCGTGCCGGTGGCCGCCACCGCCACCGGTTCCAGCGGGGGAGTGGCCACCCTCGCGCCCGTCGAGGTGCAGGATCCAGCGGCACGAGGCTCGGCCGCGGGCGCCGTCTGCCCGGCCTCGTCTCGGCGTGCGTCGCCCCGGTCCGGTCCCACGCATGCCCCCTCCCGCGGTCGCCACCGCGGGCGGATGCCGGGGTCGCTCATGCGTCGCCCTGCTCCAGGCGCCCGGCAATCGTGGTTCGCACCTCTGCCAGGTCCGGCGGAAGCTGATTTGACGCGAACCCGGCATCAATTTCCCGCACCACACCCTCCAGCCGGAGGCGCCAGGCCGGGAGGTCCTCTGCGGCCACAGGGGGCGCCTCCAGCAGCGCCCGGCCGGCGACGCACAGTCGGGTCGCCCGCGCGAGTGGGCCGAGCGAAGCCTCTTCGGCCGCGGCGGGCAGCGCCGCGTTCTCGGTCTCCTGGAGCAGATCGCGTAGACGTTCTCGCGCGAGTGTCTGCCCCTCGGCGGTCGGAATCGCCAGGATCAACGGCCAGAGGTCGGCGGCGGTCGGGGAAGTGCGTCCCGCCAGCACGCCCGCGGCGGCCACCAGGCGCTGGACCTTCACGGCCCGGCGGTCCGAGAGCTGCACCCCGGCCGCCCGCAGGACACGCAAAGACTGTGCCAGGAGTGGCCGGACGCCCCCCATTTCCGCAGCCTGGGCAGCGACGGCCAGCGTGTCCAGATCCCGGAGGGTAGCCGGCGGGTGCGCGACGCCGCTGTCCCCGCCGCCGGCTGTTCCCAACCGCCAACCCCCCTCCAGCAATTCTTCCAGCCGCGGGTCCGCGATCGGCTCGACGAAGATGCGCACCAGGAACCGGTCTGCAAACGCGGCGAGGGAATCATCGGTAGGGAGGGCATTGGCCGCACTGACGCAGATGCGCAGCGGGCACTGCATCCGGGTATGGCCGCGCCGGTAGGTGCGCTCATTGAGCAGCGCCAGCAGCGTGTTCAGGATGGCCGTCGAGCCGAGGAAGATCTCATCCAGGAAGGCGATCTCGGCCTCGGGCAACATCCCCGTGGTTTCGGTCTCCACCACCCCTTCGCGCAGCCGCCGCAGATCCACCGGGCCGAAGATTTCGTTCGGCTCCGTAAAGCGCCCGATGAGGTACTCGAAGTACTGGCCCCCAAGCCCGCGCGCCATCCGCCGCACCGCCTCACTTTTCGCGGTGCCGGGCGGACCGATCACCAGCAGGTGTTCTCCCGCCACTGCCGTGAGCGCCACCGCCTCCACCAGGGAATCTCGTTCCACGAGCCCGGCGCGGGCGCCGGCAATCACCCGCCGCACCGCCGCGGCCGCGGCCGCAACCCCGGCCGGCGAAGGAGTAGTATTCTCAGACATGCCGGGGGAGTATTCACCACCGCAGGCGAGCCGCCCTCTGCCCCGCAGCGCATCATGAATGCACCGCAGGCAAGGTGCGCTGAAGCACCGCGAGCCGCGCAAGCCGGCAGGGACGCGCGAAGCGCTCGCACGCGCGACCACAGATGGGTGACACGCGCCCTGGACAGGTCGAGGCGCAGAGCGAGTTCGTGCCCCTGCGCGGCCCGGCGGATGGCGGCAAAGGCCTGTGGCAGAGGAGAGATGGCGGGCCCGCGAGTCAGGAAAGCAGGAAGGCAGGAAGGAATTCCGAAGCGATAGCCTCCAATGGTAGCCTGGTTCCGGGGTGCGTCATTCCGTTCGCGGGCGTTACCTCCTCTCACACCATGCCCATCCCAACCGGCAGCACGGGAAACTGGATCACGATGTCGGCGTCTCGCTTCCCCTGGGAGCGGGACGCCCTGGAGTTTGTGCGCGAGCGGTTTCCGGCGCACGAGCCCCACTTGCGGTCTCCCGTTCGCAAGGATGGGTTTCTGGAGGAGATGCGTACTCTGGCCGCTGCGCTTGCCGTGGAGCTGGTCGCGTGGGTGATTCTGGACGAACACTACCACACGGTGACCCGGCCCACCGCACCCGAGAACTTCAATCTGTGGCTGGGAACGCTCCACAGCCGGAGCGCACTCCGCTGGAATCAGGAGGATGGCTGCGCCCGCCGGCAGGTCTGGCAGAACTACTGGGACAAGACTCTCTGGACCGAAGGAGACCTCTGGACGCGGATCAACTACGTGCATCGGAATCCGGGGAAGCATGGCTGCACCGACGATCCCACCACCTGGCACTGGAGCAGTCTGAACGCCCCGGAGTTGCGATGGGACGCGGACGAAACCCAGGAACTCATCCGACGCTTCCCCGCTCCCCTCCGGCTCCCCGACGACGACTGAGTCCTGTAGGCGTCTTTCGCCAGTCCGAGGCGATAGCCTCGTCCCCCTGACGATTGCCGCGGCTCCATCGGCACTTCGCCGCCGCGAGGGCCTCCGGTACACGCGGCCGGCGCCTTCACGGTTTCGTCGTCCAGGGGTTCGAGTGGCTTCCTACGGCCGCGCGTCGCAGGCGGGGTCAGCGGGCGGGTGCGGCGGCGGCGGGGCGCTGCATGCCGACTACGAGCTCGTCCAGCCAGAGTGTCTGCGGTTTCGGGAGGAGCCCCGGACCGAAGTACGGGGCGATGAGCATCTGATTCACCTTCATGCGTGGGAAATCCGGGGAGCGCAGCACGACATTCCGTTCGTTAATCACCGGGCGGCCGTCGAACCAGCCCTGCACGATCCCATCCGGCCGTGCCTGCTGGGTGCGCGGGTCGAGCTGGTTCAGGCGAAAGTATGCCTCGACCCGATGCCAGCGATCATCGCGGAACAGGACCTCTGCACTATCGAAGAAGCGCCCGTTGAACCCGCCCCGGAGCGGGCCTTGCGTAAGGCCGTGGGGCTGGTTCTGGTTCTGGATGTCCTGTGCCGCCAGCCGTAGCCGGCCCGCCTGCGGCTCGACATAGAGGGTAAGGTGAGTCGCGGCCGGGCCGTCGTAAGCGCCGTTCTCCGTGGTCATGAACTGAATCAGGTGCGGGTGGTAGTCGCGCCCGGTCCAGCCCCATCCCGGTGAGAGCCGGATGGAGAACGCGATATACACTCCTGCGGTCGGCGCGAAGCGGCGGCGCACTGTCTGAGTCGTGTCGGAAGTGGTCCCCCCGGCCAGCCAACGGTACTCGATGGCGGAACGGCCTCCCGCCGGATTGGCTGTAGACAGCAGAAACTTGCCCCCGTCATACCACCCCCGCCGGAACAAGCTCGGATCGTCGAAGCTCTCCCGAAAGAGTTCGCCGGTCGGGGGCTTCTCCTGCGCTCCGGGCGCGCAGCATACACCGAAGAGCACCAACCCCGCCAGAAGCACGCCCCCGATCCTCTGCCGGCGCCACTGCGCGGGCAGCCGCACCCTGCACCCCCCCTGCACGTCTACCGCTCCGTCCGTGTTTCGCAAAATCTTTCCTCCATGAGTGGGACGCCCGCGCGCAGGGTCTGTTCGCGGCGCAAGGTCAGCGACTGCACCCCCGCCCTCCGTACCCGAGCCACGCGCGTAAGCAAGTGGTCCCCCCATCACCCGCATCTCGTGCGGCGCAACACCAGCCGCTGCACCCCCGCCTCCGTACCCGAGCCACGTGCGTAAGCAAGTGGTCCACCCATCACCCCTCATCTCGGGTTGGAACCCCCCTCCGAGCCACGCCACGCGTCCCTCCGGCGTCTCCCAGCTCTGTTTTGGAGCGTGTCGAGTGGTGACCGGGGATCGGCGGGCCTCGCCTCGCCGCGCCCTTCGATGCCGGCGCGTCAGCCCGAGCCCGGCGCTTCCTGGGAACGCCGGCGTCCCGCCCTCCGGGAAGCGCGCCGGTTTCGGGGACGGAGGACAGCCCGAAACCACACTCTGTAATGCACGCAGCGCAAAGAAGCAATCCACGAAGGGAATCACGCCGCCGGACCGGAACGAGAGGGGGAATTTGGGCGCACGCAGAAGGAGTCCCCGGCGCACGGGTCGCCGATCCGCGACGCAGGGACCGGGCGGCAGGAGAGGGAGAGCGAGATGGCGACCGCAACGAGGGAACGGCTGGCAATCCACGGCGGAGATCCGGTGCGCCGGCGGCCCTGGCCGACCTGGCCCGTTTGGGAGACGGATGATGCGCAGGCGGTCGCGGATGTAATCAGTTCCGGCCAGTGGTTTTCCGGCAGCGGTGCGAAGAACCGTGAGTTCGCCGAGTTCTACGCCGGCCTGCACGATGCGCGCTTCGCTGTGCCCTGCTGCAACGGCACACAGGCTCTCGAACTGGCACTGCGGGCCGCCGGCGTGCAGGCCGGCGATGAGGTCATTACCAGCCCCTACACCTTCATCGCCACCGCCTCTGCTATCGTGCAGGTGAATGCGGTACCGATCTTCGCGGATGTGGAGCCGGGTTCGCTCAACCTGGACCCGGTCGCCGCCGAGGCCGCGATCACGGAGCGCACGCGGGCCATTGTGGCGGTACACGTCGCCGGGTGTCCGGCCAATCTGGACGCCTTTACCTTGCTGGCCGAACGCCGGGGACTGGTGCTCATTGAGGACGCGGCCCAGGCCCATGCGGCACAATGGAACGGGCGCGGGGTGGGCGCCATCGGGCGCGCGGGCACGTTCAGCTTCCAGGCGAGCAAGAACCTGAATGCCGGCGAGGGCGGCATCGTGCTGACGAATGATCCGGAGACGTACGAGCGCGCCTGGTCGCTCGCCAACTGCGGGCGCGTGCGTGACGGCGGTTGGTACGAGCACCGGATGCTCTCCGGGAACTACCGCCTCACCGAATTCCAGGCCGCTTTGCTGCTTTCCCAGGGCAAGCGGCTGCTGGAGCAAACGGCGCGCCGCAATGACAACGCGCTCTATCTGGCCTCCCAGTTGGCGGCCGTGCCCGGCGTCCGTCCCCAGGCACGCGACCCTCGCATCACCCGGCATGCGTACCATCTATTCATCTTCCGATATGACTCCCGCGAATTCGGCGGCCTCACCCGGGACGAGTTTCTGAACGCCCTGCGCGCCGAGGGGGTGCCGTGCAGCCCCGGCTATTCCCCACTCTACCGGAGCCCGGCGTTCAAGATCGACACCGGCACCCACCCTTTCCCGGCGCACGTGGACTACGCATCCCTCCATCTCCCGGAGGTCGAGCAGGCGTGCGCGGAAGCAGTGTGGCTGACCCAGAACACCCTTCTGGGCTATCGTCGCGACATGGACGAGATCGTCACCGCCGTGCGGAAGATCCACAGCGCGATGCAGCAATAGGAGCACCCTCCGAGTCACACAGAGTTCCCCGCGGACGGCGATCGGGCCTCCCCTGGCCCTGCCCGGTCGTCGCCTTCCGCTCCGGCGCCGCCGGCCTCCCGCGGGCAACCCCGGGCGCGACGCTGTACCCGCCGGCGCCAGCCTGATCCGCGCCGGCGGAACCACTCGGGCCTCCGGGTCTGAGAACCACAGCTCCGCGGTGTCGTCGAGGCTCCCCGTCAGCACCCGCTGCCCGCCCGGCGCGAACGCCACGGCAGTAATGCCGCGCGTGCGCCCCTTCAGGGTGAGGAGGTCGAGGTGGCAGAGGCGGTGCCAGTAGCCCCACTCAAAGCCCCGGTGCGGGTTGGGCGAGGGCGGCTACAGATCTGATGCCAGCCGGCGCCATCTCCGGCGGAAGGACTACGCAAGCGGACAAGCACCACGCGCTCCTCCCATGCTGGTGGCGCGAATGTGCTCAACTACCCTGTGGAGTTCTTTCCTGGAGTACTGGTTCATTGATACTGCGACCATCATCAAGATTTCGGCGCTGATCCCGGAAGTTCGTGCACTGCACGGTTTCACGGACGTACCTACTTCGACCAGGTGTCTCCGATCCCAACCGGCCCCATAGCCGAGATCGTGCGCGCGACCCGCTGGTGCGCCGCGGGGAGTGCGTACGCGGCGAGTGCGGGCAGTGCCATCCAGGCCCATTCCGGGCAGCGCACGGCCTGCGGCGCGCCGGGGCCCGGGATGCAGTGGATCGCCTCAAGCGTGATTCTGTAGCGAGTTACGGTGTGCTTCACCCGATGGGCCGGCTGGGTGGGCGTGACCGGGAGCGCCACCCATTCCATCGCCGCGCGGCAGGCGCCGTCCGCGGCGGATTCTCCGGACGCCAGTTCCGCGTTCGGAAACTGCCACATTCCCGCCCAACGGTCCGCGTCCGGAGGGACGCGGACCAGCAGGACCTGTTCGTCTCGCCAGATGACCGCTGCAGCCATGCGCACCTCCGTGGGCTGCGGGCGCGACGCGAGTTCGGGCAATGCCTCGGTCCGGCCTTCCGCGAGCGCCCGGCACCAGCGGGAAACCGGGCACGCGTGACACACGGGACGGCGCGGCACACACAGCGTGGCTCCCAGTTCCATCAGGGCCGCGTTGAAGTCGCCGGGCGCCTGTGCGGGCACGAGTTCCTCTGCCAGTTGCCACAGGCGGCTGCGGACCGGTTCCCGGGCCGGATCACCCGGGATGCCGAAGATCCGGCACAGGACACGGATGACGTTTCCATCCACCACCGGCGTGCGCACGCCATAGGCGAGGCTGGCGATGGCGCCCGCCGTGTAGCGACCCACCCCGGCCAGTGACAACAGGTCTTCGACTCGCGACGGCACGACGCCCCCGAAACGCTCCCGCACTTCCTGCGCACCGCGCCGCAGGTTGCGGGCTCGCGCATAGTAGCCCAGGCCCTGCCAGGCATGCAGCACCTCATCTTCGGAGGCCGCCGCCAGTGCGTCCAGAGAGGGGAATCGTTGCATCCAGCGATCGAAGTAGGGGATGGCAGTGGCAACCCGGGTCTGCTGGAGCATCATTTCGGACACCCAGATGCGGTACGGATCCGGGTGCCGGCGCCAGGGCAGGTCGCGCTGCTCCCGCCGAAACCAGTCGAGCAGGGGGGCCACGAGGTCGTGTTGGTCGGACATCACCGATCACACCACTTCTGTGAGGCAGCGTCCCTGATGTGCCGCCGGCGACCGCACAGTCGGGTTACCAGAGACCCCGCCGGTGGGTCACGCCAAGCACTGCGGTCACGAGCAGCAGGGCGGAACCGATCAGCGTCCAGAACCCGGCGATTCCCCAGTTGTCCAGGGGCACATGCGTGAAATTCATGCCCCACGCGCCGAAGAGCGCGCCGACCACTGCGACGCAAACTGCGATGACGGTGAGACGCTGCATCGTGGCGTTGAGCCGGTTGGAAATCACCGAGAGCTGCGCCTCCAGGGCGCCGGTCGCCATGTCGCGCTCCAGGTCAATGGAGTCGAGCAGTCGCAAGACGTGATCGTACACGTCCTGGAAATAGGCGTAGGTATCGGGATGGAATTGCATGTGCTCGCGACGTAGGAACACGTTGAACACCTCCCGCACCGGATAGACGGCTTTTCGCAGTGTGAGCAGGGAGCGCTTGATCCCCAGGAACTCCTCCGGGTCCAGCACGCCTGCGCCGCTGAAAAGCGTTAGCTCGGCGTGCTCCAGACGTTCCTCGATTTGCTCCACCAGTGGGAAGTAGGCATCCATCACCGCATCCGCCACGGCGTGGAGCAGGAAGCCGACCTCCGTGCGCAAGGCGGGATCAGTCGCCTCCCAGCGCCGTCCGGCCTCCTGGAGCGCGGGGATCGGTTCCCGGTGGAGGGTGACCAGGTAGTTGCGCCCGACGAAGAGGTCCAATTCAATGGTCTCGACCGCGCCGCCGGCGGCGCCCTCCAACAGCGCGTACAGCACCACGAAGTAGTAATTGGGGTACTCATCCACTTTGGGCCGCTGCCGCTGCTTCGTCACATCCTCCAGGGCAAGATGATGGAAGCCGAACTCCTTCCGGAGCATCTCGAGCTCGCCAGGGCCCGGGTCCTGCACATTCACCCAGACGAGAGTCCCCGCCCGTCTGAGCCAGTCACTGATGGTCTCGGGGGCAATCACCTCACACGCAGGTGAGTCCGAACAGCAGAGCCGCGCGCAGACACGAGACGGCGGCGCATCCGGTGGGGCGGGCCGCTCGCGGGCGCGTTGCCGAGGGGACGGGGGGCGGGGGTGGTTTTTCGGCATAGAGCGTACGCGCGCTGCGGGAAGTAGCGGCACATCCTCCGCAGCGCCTGGGCTATTTCGGCCAGCCCTGGCAGGGGGCGGAGATCGCGTCGAGCGCCGCACGCTCCTCCGGCGCCAATTCCCAACCGACGCCCCCCAGATTCTCTACGACTTGATCAGGAGTGTCCGGACCAATCATGGCCGCGGAAATCTCGGCGTGGGAGAGGATCCAGGCGATCGCCACCTGGGCCGGGGTCTTGCCGCGGTCGGCGCCGATACGAATCAGCTCAGCGACCACGGCGTCGGCGGCCGGCGTCAGTAGTTCCCGGAAACCGGGCCGTCCCTCTGCCCAGGGGCTGCCCGGCGGCGGCGGCTGCCCGTGGCGCACCAGGCCGGAGAGGAGCCCGACAGCGAGTGGGCTGTACGTCATCACTCCGAGGCCCGCGTCCCGGCAGAAGGGAAGCAGTTCCCGCTCAATCGAGCGGTCCAGCAGGTTGTAATGGTTCTGGACGGCGATGTACGGCGTGAGGCGGCAGCGGTCACAGACCCGGAGCGCCTGGCATACCTGCCACGCGTCATAGTTGCAGCAGCCCGTGTAGCGCACCTTCCCCTGCCGCACCAGATCTTCGAGTGCGCAGAGCGTCTCCTCAATGGGGGTTCCGGCATCCGGAGCGTGCAGCAGGTAGACATCAATGTAGTCCGTCCGGAGGCGAGTGAGGCTGCGCTCCACCTCGCGCAAGATGTGGATGCGCGAGAGGCCGCGGTCGTTGGGACCGGACCCCATCGGGCTCTGGACCTTTGTTGTGATCACGTACTGGTCGCGGCGTCCCTGGAGCGCATCTCCGAGAATGCACTCGGAGCGCCCCCCGCGATACGCGTTGGCGCAGTCCAGAAAGTTGACGCCAAGGTCGAGCGCGCGCTCCAGCGTGGTGCGACAGGTCGCCTCGTCCGGCGCGGCACGAAAGGCCGTCCCGAGACAGATGCGCGAAACCTTGAGTCCGGCTGTGCCAAAATTGCGATATTCCATCGGCGTCCTCGTAGTGCCGCTTCCCAGTTCCGCGGAAGAGGGCCTGATTCCTGCTTCACAGCCGTTACGATCCACGTTAAGGACACACGGGTTGCTGCCAATAATGCGTGCGGCGACCAACTGGTCGCAGACCGCGAACCAATTCTGACCGACGCCGCCTGCGCGGCCGTCCGGCACAGATCAACACAGGAGGCCGTATGGCGGGCAGCAGCGTCATCGGACTGGACATCGGCAGTCAGCAAATCAAGGCAGTTCACGTAGAGCGACGCCGGCGGGAGTGGAGCATTCTCTCGGCCGGGATTGTCCCCACACCGCCCGATGCGGTACAGGACGGGGTGATCCTGTCGCCTCCTCTGGTGGCTGAGGCAGTGCGGCAGTTGCTGCGCGACTCGCGCATGCCACCCGTAGATACCGTCGCAGCGGTGTCGGGAACGCACGTACTGGTGCGGTCAATCCGGGTGCCGGACATGAACGCTGCGGCGTTGAAGCGTTCGATCCGGTTCGAAGCCGCCAAACACGTGGATCAGGGTTCCACCGGGATCTCCATCGAAAACTGCGCGGTCGAGTACGAGGTGCGTGGGAAGGTCGGCACGCCTTCGCAACTGGATGTCCTTCTCGTCGTGGCGCCGCAGCCGATGGTCACCGGACGAGTGTCGGTGATCGAAGGCGCAGGACTGGAAGCCGTGGCGGTGGACGTCGAAGCATTCGCCCTGCTGCGGGCGCTGGATGCAGCGGGGTGGCTGCCGGGGGAGAACCAGGCGGTGGTCGTGTGCGATATGGGAGCCACCTTCACGGATGTCAACATCGTGGTGGGAAACCAGGTCGCCGTCACCCGCAGCATCCCGATCGGCGGGAATTCGCTCACGACGACACTCGCCTCGGTGCTGAACGTGCCCGTCGAGGAGGCGGAGGAGCACAAACGGTTTATGGAGGTGGGCGGCGGCGAGGCAAGCCACGCGGCTGCAGTCGGGATGGAAACACCGAACATGGCGCGTCAGGTCGTGGTGCCGTTCCTGGATGAACTCATCCGCGAGCTGCGACGCTCCGTCATCTATTTTCAGTCGCAGGCGGCCGAGGCGGGGATGTCGGTCGCTGTCGAGCAGGTCGTGCTTGCCGGCGGGGGAGCGCAATTGGCCGGGCTGGCGGAATACTTGCAAGACCGGCTCGGCATGGAGATCCGCTGTCTCGACCCGCTGGCGATGCATCCGGATAGTGCGGCCGCCACGCAGTGGCAGGGTCACGGCGCCGAGTTCGCGGTGGCGACGGGCCTTGCACTGAAGGAGTATGTGTGATGGCGAATGTGAATCTGATTTCGGCCCGCCGTGCGGAGCGGGTGCGCCTGAGCCGCATCGCACGGGGCCTCATCGGTAGTGTCGGCCTGACGCTGATTGTCGGCCTGGCGAGCGCAGGAACTATGACGCTCCGCATCATGATGGTGAAGAACGAACTTGCCGGCATTCAGCGCGAACTGGGCCGGTTGGCGCCGATCCGCACGGAAATCGAAACCAATGATAGTGAGCGATCGGCATTGAAGCCGAAGCTCGACACCCTGAACGAGGCCCGCCTGCGGACGCGCCGGTGGTGGGACATTCTTGAGGGCTTGAAGCGGGCAGTGCCGGAGCAGACCTGGCTCACGGGCATTTCGATGGAGGGCCGAGGCGAAGCGGGCCCGACGCTGCGTATGACCGGTACCACCGTAAGCCAGGAACGTGTGGGGGAAACCATGCTCCGCCTGTCGGAGCAATCGAGCTACTACAGCAAAGTGGACCTGCGCTACACACAGGCTGCACAGGGCCTCTTCGGAGACGTCGTCGAGTTCGAGTTGGCTTCGGTGATACAGCCGTTTGAGCTGCAGCCCGCTGCCGAGAACAAGGGAACCGGGGATGAAGCTAAGACCAACTAAGGGAACCGAGCAGAATTAATCCTCCCACCCGTGAGGAGACACGGCGGCATCTGAGAGGACACAACTGGACGGAATCATGTACGTCATGGTGTTATGGAACTCACTGCCGCCGCCACTGCCCTCCTCCAAGTTACCG
>SYMT01000230.1 GCA_005805375.1 Actinomycetota bacterium | reverse complement strand
CCGCTGGACCAAAGCGAAGAGAAGGAGTTTCAGGAGATGATCCAGACCCCACAATTCCAGGAAGTCAACTACCTCATCAGCCCCTACGAACTGCGCGGGGAAGCCCGCGGGGAAGCCCGCGGGGACGCCCGTGGGGACGCGGCGGCGACGCGCGCGATCCTGCTCCTCCAGTTGCGCGAGAAGTTCGGGGAACTCCCCGAAACGCAGGTGGCGCGGGTGGAGGCGGCGGACAAGGCCTGGTGCGAGGCGCGCCTGCGGCGGATTCTGCGGGCCCGCAGCCTGGAGGAACTGGACCTCCAGTGAGCGGCGGGAACTGCCCGCGGCAGCCTGTCAACGGGGCAGATACCAGCAAGCGCGGCATTCCATACGCCGCACCCGCACCGGTCGGAGCAGGCTTGATGGAGCACGAGGCGCCGGGGATGCCAGGCGGTACGGTGTAGGATGTACCCCGCGCGGCCTCCATCGGGGCAATCCCCCCGTGGTTACCCCCGTGGCCGGCGGGGTGGCGCCGAGACCGCCCCGACACCCCACACTCGACACCCGACACCCGACACCCGACACCCACAATGAGACTATCCCAGCGATTTGGAGAAACACTGCGCGCCGCGCCCGGAGATGTGGACGTGGTGGGACATCAGTTCCTGCTGCGCGCAGGCTATGTGCGGCAACTGGCCGCCGGCATCTTCTCGGCTCTACCTTTCGGCCGGCGTTCGCTGGTGAAGATCGAGCAGATTATCCGGGAAGAAATGGACCGGATCGGCGGGCAGGAGATCACCATGCCGGTCGTGCATCCCGCCGAGATCTGGCAGGAAACCGGCCGGTGGTACCAGATCGGCGACGAGATGGCTCGCTTCAAGGATCGTGCCGGGCGCGACATGGTTCTCGGGATGACCCACGAAGAAATCGTCGCCGACCTCGTGCGCCGTGACATCCGCTCGTACAAACAGCTTCCGCTGCTCGTGTACCAGCTCCAGACGAAATTCCGGGATGAGCCCCGACCCCGTGCCGGCCTGATTCGCGTCCGCGAATTCGTTATGAAGGATTCATACAGCCTGGATCTCGATTACGCCGGTCTGGAGGAGCAGTATCGGCGCCACTACACCGCCTACTTCCGGATGTTCGCCCGCGCCGGTTTGGCGGACGTGATTGCGGTCGCCTCCGACACAGGGATGATGGGAGGCAAACTCGCGCACGAGTTCATGTACCTCAACGAGATCGGGGAAGATTCGCTGGCGCTGTGTGAGGACTGCGGGTATGCGGCAAACGTTCAGGTAGCCCGGTTCCGCAAGCCGGAGCCGGCGGTGGCCTCGGTGCTCCCGATCGAGCGCGTCGAGACGCCGGCCTGCCCTACCATCGAGGCGCTGGTGACCTTCCTCGGGATCTCCGCCGCACAGACGTGCAAAGTCGTGTTCTTTACGGCAGCGGTGCCCGCTCCTTCCGAAGACGCGCCGGAGGCGGTGCGCACCGTGCTGGTCATGGCTCTTGTCCGGGGTGACCTGCAGGTCAACGAAACTAAGCTGGGGAACGCGATCCACGCCCGCTGGGTGAAGCCCGCCACCGCCGACGAGATCCGTGCCGTCGGGGCGGAACCGGGTTACGCCTCTCCCGTGGGCATCCGGCGAGCGGGGGTGCTGGTCGTCGCGGACGATCTGGTTGCGGCGTCATCCAACCTCGTCTCAGGAGCGAATGAGCCCGGCTTCCATCTGCGGAACGTCAACTGCGGCCGGGACTACACGCCGGATGTGACCGCCGACCTCTGTGCCGCCGGTGAGGGCTCGGGTTGCCCGTCCTGTACCGGTTCACTCCGCGTCGCGCGGGGCGTCGAGGTGGGGAACATCTTTCAGCTCGGCACCCGCTACACAGAGGCCCTCGGCGCGACGGTCCTCAATGCGGAAGGGCAGGCGGTGCCGGTGGTGATGGGCTCTTACGGCATCGGGGTCGGCCGCCTGCTCGCGTGCGTGGCCGAGGAGTACCGCGATGACCGGGGTCTGATCCTGCCGATCACGGTCGCCCCGTACGAGGTGCATCTGGTCTCCCTCTCCGGGCGCGATGGGGATCTGGACGCACAGGCCGGCCAACTCTATGCGGCGCTGCGCGAAGCGGGCCTTGAGGTGGTGTTCGACGACCGAGAGGCAAGTGCCGGTGTGAAGTTCGCCGACGCCGACCTGATGGGCGTACCACTGCGCGTTACGCTCAGCGGTCGTTCACTGAAGGCGGGTGGCGTGGAGCTGAAACGTCGCGACGAGGCTGAGGCCCGCATTGTCCCGCTCAACGGCGCGGTGGACGCCGTGCGCGAGACCGTGCAGCAACTGTATGCCGCCGTGGCCGAGCGCGTGCGAGACATTCCCTATCCGGATTAGCGCGTCCCGCCGGCCGAAGGAGAAGTGAGGAAAGGGAAGAGAGGAGCGACGAGTCTCCCCGCTCACTCCTCCCCATTCGCTCCTCCGGCGGGAACGCCGCCGTCCCGGCGGCGCAGGACCGCGCCTACGCCCCCTCTTTCACCCAGCGGAGCGGAGGCAACTCGACCGGCCGGGCGGCGGTGACGGTGGTTTCCACTTCGCCGCCAACCCAGCGTCCGCCGACCTGAAGTGCGGGAATCGGCTTCGCCGGTTGGGCGCCGGACTTTCCCGGATCCGGCGTGGTCGGCCGATAGGTGCGCATCACCCGGTAGCGACCGGGACGCACGTCCGGGAGGCGGGCCACGCCGTCTGAACCCACCTCAATGTCCGTCCACCGCACCGGGCCCCAGCCCATCGCCTCACGCGGAGCGAGCCCGATGCGGAGTTCGCCT
>SYMT01000229.1 GCA_005805375.1 Actinomycetota bacterium | reverse complement strand
CCGGTGAGCCCGCGCGCCGGGGTCACATCCTGATCCGCCGCCTGCTACCCGCGGATGATCTCGTCGTCGCGCTCCACGATCTCCACGCGCGGGCGGGGATCCGCGTCAATCCCGTCGTCGGACTTGTCGTCGGGGCGCCGAATGCCCTCGACCTCCTCGCGCCGCAGTTCCACCTCCGCATCAATGCCGCGAATCTGCTGACACATCATGCGCAGATCCTGGTTCTTCACCAGGTCGCGCTCGAACAGGTCGAAAACCTTCTGTCCCATCTGAAACAGCAGGCGTTGGCGCTGACTGCGAAGCCGGGAGATTTGCGTCTGGAGGCGGATGACTCGGGTTTCCCGCCGGGCCATTTCTTGACCCCGTCGCAGGATCCCCTGCGCTGCACTGAAGGCGCGTTCGCCCAGATCGGTGGGATCAGACATGGACTTTCCCTCTTGTTCTCGACCGACAACTAGATCTCATGCAAGTGCCGGAGATTCTCCCGGGCCTCGGCCGCCTCTTCGCTGTCCGGTGCAATTTTTATCACTTTCTCCCACGCCTCGCGGGCCTCGGTGGACTGCTCTCGCTCCATGAATAGAGTTCCCATATGGAGGTAGGCATCGGCCTGATTCGGATTCGCCACCACCGCCTGCCGGTACGCCGCAAGCGCCAGCCCTTCATCACCGAGCTCGGCTCGGGCCACACCCAGATTGGTCCAGAAGGCCCCGTTGCCGGGGTCTGCGCCGGCGGCGCGCTCGAACAACCGGGCCGCTTCGGGGAGATTCCCGGCTTCAAACGCGCGGACGCCGGCATCGTTCAGCCGGGCGCCGTCGGCCGCCGAACTGTGGGGCGGATCGAATGGGCGCGGCTGATCCGGAGCCGCCGGTACCGGGCCGGCATCTTCCTCGGCGTCTTCGCCGGCCGGCGTCCCGCCGCACGCCGGACAGAAGCTCCACCCGGAACGCAGCGGCCGATCGCAGTCGCCGCACGCGAGCCGCACCTGCTCTCCGCACCGGGAGCAGTATGCCAGGCCCGGTACGGCTTCGGCGCCACAACCGGAGCAGGACACCAGGGCCGCCTCATCACCGGGACAGCCACACCCGGCGCAGAAACGGGCGCCGGATCGGAAGGCGCGGCCGCATTCCCCACAGGGCTCGGCGATCCGGTCGCCGCACTCTCCACACCAGCAGTCACCCGGCACCGAGACCGCTCCACACGCGGAGCACTTCGGTTCCGGCGTAGCGGATGGGACACTGTGCGGGGCCGAGGGTGTACTCACCTGGCTGTTTCTGTCCGCGATCATGCGGCGCAGGCGCACCGCCACCTGGGTAAACTTGACGCCATCGAACGATGGGTAGGCAAACGAGGTCGGCGCGCCGGGCAGTGACGAACTCCAGGTAAGGCTGCCTCCACTGGCGCGGGTGGTAGCCCGGACGTCGGAGAGCGTATCGAGTCCTGCCTCTTGCACACCGTGCGGCTCCCGCAAGAGCAGCAGCCTGGTGGTGGTCGCGGCGAGCGCCTCGCCCGAGTGAGAGCGCACCGCAATGCGCAGTTCTTCATCCGGCCGCAGCAGACTGTGGAGCAGGTCGTGCAGCGCGCCGGAAAGCGCTTCGACCAGCGAGGGCCCTTCCGAGATCATCGTTGTCCTCCTTCGTGGACCAGGGCGCGCCCCGCCGAGACCCCGCAGATCAGAGTCCAGAACATGCGCTCCAGCACCAGCGCCGGAGTCACGTTCCGATCGAGCAACTCCTGTGCTTCCCGCACCGCGCCGACACTGTCGGCCAGCCGAATGGGTTCCACGCGCCCGACCACGGCTGCGATCGCGGGGAGATAGTCTTGATTCTCCGCCAGATCGGAACCGGCGCCGTGCGCCATCAGCAGCACGTCCCGAAGCAATCCCCAGCCCACTCCCAGATGCTCCCGCAGCACGACGCGCGGGGGCCGGGTCGGTTCTTCGTCCGTGGCGGGGTCAACCACAGGCGCACTCTTCTTACCCTTTCGGCGCGCGGCGCCGGCCGGCTTTCCACGCGACGGGGCCGCGAGTCCCCGAAGGCGTTCCGCGAGTTTCAGGGCGCGGATCGCCATCCACGGATGCTCGGCCGCCTCTCCCTGAACCTCCAACGCCTCCAGGAAGATCTCGAGGACCGTCGCACGGCTCCGAAACGTCTCGGGGCGCTGCAGCCAGCTCAGCGCAATTCCCGGTCGCCCCGCACACCCGGCAGCCAGCGCGCGCACCTGCTCCGGGTCCGCTCCCGCGTCAGTCAGCGCACCCTCGATCTCCGCGCGTGGAGTCAACCCGAAACGAATCGGTTGGCAGCGCGACCGGATCGTCGGCAGTACCAGACCGGGATGCGGTGCGCACAGGATCAGCATCACGCTGAGCGACGGCTCCTCGAGCGTTTTCAGCAGAGCATTTGCGGCCGGCTCGCTCAGCGCTTCGGCATTGGCGAACAGATAGACCCTGCGCGTGCCGAGTTTCGGGCGCAGCGCCGCATTGGCCCGGATTTCCCGAGCCTGTTCAATGCTGATGTTTTGCCGGGACTCGCTGTCCGGGTGAATCCACAGCACCTCCGGATGGGTGTGAGCCGCAATCCGGCGGCAGCTCTCACACCGCCCACAGGGCGTCAATCTCCAGCGCGAACCGTGGACCCGCTCGCCGGGGCCTTCCGTGGCGCGGGCCGCCGCGGGCTGCTCGCCGCAGTTGATCGCCTGGGCGAAGAGCGCTGCGGCCGTAGTCTTTCCCGTATGAGCCGGGCCCAGAAAAAGGTACGCGTGTCCCAGCCGCTCCGTGGCGATCGCACGCGCAAGGATGGTCTCGGCGATCGGTTGACCGATGAGGCGATTCATGCAAATCGGCGCACGCGATCAGAACCGCTCGAAGCGTTCCACATCGAGAATGAAAGCAATTGCCCCCCCCACCTGCACCTTGACCGGGTTGGCCATGAAAGACCCGACCGGAGTGGCTTCCGGAGGCAGCACATTGACGTATTGCTCCCGCGTTCGCGAACACTCCTTGAAAATGCCGAGGAGCGGGTCTACCTCATCCGGCTCTGCGCCGACCAGCAGGGTCACGTTCCCCTCGCGCAGAAAGCCGCCGGTACTCGCAATCTTGGTGAACTTGAAACCGGCGCGCAGGAGCGCGTCGCTGGTGCGTTTCTGATCCCGGTCGTGGATCACTGCTACCACGAGCTTCATTGTACTCCCTCCATCGGGTGTACGGTGTGGACCCGTTCCGAGACGACCCGCCAGATGTCCGCCTGAACGTCCGCGGGCGGGCGGCCCGCATCTATTTTACAGACTCTCCCCGGTGCGTGCTCGGCTTCCCGCAGAAATCCATCGCGCACGCGGCGGTGAAATGCGATCTGCCGCTGTTCCATCCGGTTCACACTGCCGGGATCGGAGGCGCCGTCTTCGGCCGCGGCGAAACGGCGCCGCAACCCGAGTTCCGGATCGAGATCCAGAAGCAGTGTCAGGTTCGGCGTGAGGCCGCCCGCGGCAAACGCGCACAGGCGGCGGAGTTCCGCAAGACCGAGGCCCAGACCGTAACCCTGGTACGCGACAGTGGAGTCCGTGAAACGGTCGCAGAGCACGATCAGGCCCTGCTCGAGTGCAGGGCGGATGCAGACGGCAACGTGTTCCGCACGCGCTGCCAGGAAAAGCAGCAATTCGGCCTCGGGAGCCAGCGTTTCATGCAAAGCGAGTGCCCGGATACTCTCGGCGACGGGAGTCCCACCCGGTTCGCGGGTGCAGACCACCGGATGGCCCGCAGCTTCCAGCGTATCCGCAAGCAGCCGGAGTTGCGTCGTCTTACCGCTTCCCTCCGGGCCCTCAAAGGTGATGAACATTCCGCACTTCCGTGGAGCCGGAGGCCACCGTTCAGCCGCGCGTAATACGAATGCGGCGACGCGGCTCGGTCCCCACACTGCTGCTCGCCAGATCGTGCGCTTCGACGTATTGGTGCTGGAGCCGCCGGATGTACGCGTTCTGCGGCATCAGTTCGGCGGGCTCGCCGGAGTCCAGGACGCGCTGGACTGCCTCTTCCGCCTCACGCAGCGCCATGTCTTCGTCGGAATCGAGGGACCGTCCGAACATCTGGCGCAGCATGGTCTCGATCTGGACCTGAGTGTTGCTGCGCACCACAAACGTGGGCCGATTGGCATCAATCGCGTCCTTCAGTCGTCCGGGTTCGCGGCGATAGTGGGACTTCAGAGCAATGATTGCGTCCGCTGCCTCCCACGTCTTCGCGATCAGCACCGGCACCTTCAGGTCTTTGACTGCCTTCTCCAGGCGGTTGCGGCTCACCCCGTAGGGGAACACGCGCACTGTAGTGGGGAGGGTCGGGGTCTCCGGCTCGGGCGCTTCGGGGAGCTGCGACATCGGCGCGAAGCTCGTCACGGCGCGGCGCTCTTCCACCAGAGTCGGCGGCACCGCCCCTTCATCGGCCACCTGGATTACCTCGATCTCTCCCCCCCGCGTCCGCTCGCGGATCTCGGGGCGAGGCGGTTTGCCCCGCAGGAGGTTGTCCACCGTAGTGGCCACGTCGTAATGAATCGCCATCCGATCCTTGTCAATCATCTCAATGACGATGTCGAACGTCGGGGGAGCTTTGCGTTCCAGCACTGTTTTCTGCGTGCCGCGCCGGCGGGCCTCATCATCGCCCAGCGTGACTGTCTGGATTCCGCCGATCAGATCCGACAGCGTGGGATTCATCAACAGGTTTTCGAGCGTGTTCCCGTGTGCCGTGCCCACCAACTGCACTCCCCGTTCGGCGATGGTGCGGGCGGCAAATGCTTCCTGTTCGGTGC
This sequence comes from Actinomycetota bacterium, assembly GCA_005805375.1. Taxonomy (GTDB): domain Bacteria; phylum Armatimonadota; class SYMT01; order SYMT01; family SYMT01; genus SYMT01. The sequence continues at coordinate 12,158 of SYMT01000229.1, read as the reverse complement.
CGATTTCGTCAATCACGATCACCTCAGGCATGTGGTTCTCCACCGCCTCGATCATCACATCGTGCTGACAGGCCGGCTCCGGCACCTGCATGCGCCGCGACCGGCCGATAGCGGGGTGGGGGATGTCGCCGTCGCCGGCAATTTCATTCGAGGTGTCCACGATGATGACGCGCTTTTGGAACTCCTCCGCCAGGACGCGTCCCACCTCGCGCAACTTGGTCGTCTTGCCCACACCCGGCCGCCCCAGGATGAGGATGCTCTTGCCGGTTTCGACCACATCACGCATGATGTCTATGGTTCCGAACACGGCCCGGCCGACCCGGCAGGTGAGCCCCACGACCCTGCCCGTCCGGTTGCGAATCGCGGAAATCCGGTGGAGGGTCCGCTCAATGCCCGCCCGGTTGTCCTTCCCGAACTCCCCCACCCGGCTGGTCACGTGCTCCAGATCCGTGTGATCCACGAGGCGATGAGACACCGGCACTGTCGTGGAGGTAAAGCGTGCCTCCGGGAGGCGCCCCAGATCCAGAATGATCTCCCGCAATTCGCCGTCCACCGGCGGCGCTTCGACCGCAACGCGGATGTCCGGCGGCAGAACCTGCAAGAGCTGGTCGAGATTGTCGGTGATGCGGGCTTCCACGCGGCGCGTTCCTGTGTTCGCTTAGAAGTGAAAAGAAAGGACTCCGGATCGGCAGATCCAGAGCCCAGGTGAAGGCATTCTAAACTCGGACGCCGGGCGTGTCAATCTATCGGCGCCGCGTCGCCCTTTTCCTCGCAGCAGTATGGGCACGGAACCCGCCCTGCCTCCCGCGCTTCCCGCGTGGAACGGTACTGCACCCGCAACGCGGCTTCGATGCGCTCCCCGTACCGGCAGTTGGCTACGTGGAACCGGGTGAGCCCCCGTCCCCCGTACACATACACCGGGGCGGGACGAGGCGGCGACGGCCGCTCGGCTCGACCGGGTGGCGGCGCGACCGGCGCCGTCACCGGCGCCGCCACCGGAGGACTCTCGCGGCGGGGCTGGACTGCCGGGCCAGCGGGAGCGGCCGGTTCGCGACGCGCTACCGTCTCACGCATCGGCGGGGGAGTCTCCCGGGTGGGGGACGGCGCCCGAACTCCCGAATCTCGCCGGACAATTGCGGTCGGACCGGAGCCGGATGATACACCTGAGGGCATCCCCACATCGCGGCGGGGGACATCGCGCGTGACACTTGAGGGCGTCCCCACATCACGGCGGGGGACATCGCGCGTGCCCTGGGGATCGCGCTGTGCGGGGCCGGGCGGGCGCGGTGCAGCCGGCTGAATCGTCTGCGCATAACGGAAGGAGGGCGCCGACCGGACCGGCGGAAGGATCAGCCGGGTGCGATCCTCGACATCCAGCATCTGGAGCGTGTCCAGTCCCGCACGGCGGACTACACCGTCCTTCCGATAGAGTTCTGTCCGGAGTGTCTGCGGCTCACCGATGGCCGTGATCTGGTAGGGAGGACGCAGCGAGCTCCCATTGACCAGGAGGCCGTCCGGAGCTTCCCGGAGCGCGGTGTTCGCCACGATCCGCTCCGGCGCTCCGCCGGAGGCACTGCCAATGGACAACGCCTCCGATCCTCCGGCCCGCAAGGCGTTCAGGATGCCGGTCACGTCCTGCTCGTGGATCAACAGGCTGTTCTTGTCCACCCCACTCGGCGCAGTTCGGGGGCTATTCCGCAGCGTCACCAGCACCCCAGGACCTTCTACCGGCGTCAGACCCGCCAACAACTCGGCGCGCGCCAACCGCTCGTCAAGCGTGTCCGCGGCGGCACCGCCACCCATCAGCGGTACGGTCAGCAGCACGGCAGCCAGCACAACGTGCCTGCCTCGGTGAAAAGGATGTACCGGAACCCACGTCATTGGTGTGCCCCCCCTCAAACGGTTGCTCTCCAGCTTGTCCTCATAGTCGGTCGGTTTCGCGACCTAGTGGGAGCCGTTCGAGGCGTTTGCTGCTTGTTGGACGGCTTCCAGGATCTTGGTGTAGCCGGTGCAACGGCAGAGATTACCTTGAAGCCAGTAGCGGACGTCCTCCTCGGTCGGATGCGGGTGCTCGTGAAGCAGCGCCGTCGTGTTGACCACGAAGCCCGGGATACAGATGCCGCATTGCAGAGCGGTCTTCTCGACAAACGCCTGCTGTACGGCGCTCAGCTCGCCCGGTCGCGACAGACCTTCCACCGTGGTGATCTCCCGATCCCGAGCCGTCATGGCCAGCACAAGGCAGGTGGTCACCGGTTCTCCGTCCACCAGCATGGTGCAGGCACCGCAGTCGCCGGTACCACAGCCTTCTTTGGGTCCGGTGAGGTCGAGTTTGTAGCGCACCACGTCGAGCAATCGCTCCCGCGGCTCTACGTCCACCGGGTACGTATTCCCGTTCACACGAAGATTGATCAGATGTTTCATGGTCAGGCGACTCCGAGAAGCTGGCGCAGGGCCCGGGCGGTGAGCACGCGTACCATCTCGCGCCGGTAGGCCGCCGAAGCACGCTGGTCGCTGATGGGAGAGCAGGCGGCTTCGGCCAGGCGAGAGGCTTCATCCACGGCCACGGCGCCGTCTCGCTCCACCGCGGCTTCCGCCTCACGAGCGCGCAAGCATACCGGCGCGACGGCTCCGAGCGCGATGCGGACATCCCGCGCACCGGTTCCCTCCGGACGCAGCGTCACGGCGATCCCGACCATGGCCAGGTCCATCGCCTTGCGTACCGCCAGCTTCCGATAAAACGTGCGGGTGTCTGCCGCCGGAGTGGGCAGCAGGACCGCCGTCACGAACTCGCCCGGCTGCAGCGAAGTCTTGCCGGGCCTGACCCAGAATTCGTCGAGAGGTTGGGTGCGACCGGCGCCGCCCGGCCCCACGATTTCGACGCTCGCGTCGTACGCAAGGAGCGCGGGAGAGGTGTCGGCGGACGGGGAGGCATTGCAGATGTTCCCGACCAGAGTGCCCAGGTTACGAATCTGCACACTCCCCACTTCCCGGCAGCCCCGCGCCAGGCCAGGATAGCGGGCCACAACCTCGGGGTGGTTTTCCACCTTGCGCAGCGGGACGGAGGCGCCCACGCGAAGGCCTCCACTTTCCGAAAAACCGATCTCTGTGAGTTCCGGAATCCGGCCCACGTAGACGACCGCTTCCGGGCGATGACGGCCGGCTTCCATTTGCAGCAGCAAATCGGTGCCGCCGGCCAGCACGCGACAGCGCGACCCATAGTCGCTGACGAACCGGACGGCATCGGCCACCGTCTTCGGCTCCAGATAATCGAACGAATGCATCGTCTTCCTGAATACTCCGGGCGGCGGGGAGTGCCGCCTCACACCGTCTCGTTCCCCATCCGCAGGTCGCTTCCCTTCCCGCTTGACAGCGAACGACTGTTCCGATAAACTCAAGGCAACAATCGACAGGGCAGCCGGACACACCCTGGACGAAGGCAATACCGCACCGCGCGGACCGTGGGTCCCGTTGGGTGGGTGAACGCGGCTCCGGGTACCCCGACCCGGGTTCAGCCGCAAGCCGTCGTAGCGGGAAGCAATCGGAGACACCGCGATGTTTGGATTTGAGCCGGACGAATACGGCCCGTAAGCGCCGCCGAATCGGATACGGTACTTCTCTCTAACCCCAATAGCCGGGAGCGACAACACTCGCTCCCGGCTATTTCTATTCGTTGAGTTTTTGCAGTTCAAAGAGGAATGCGCCCCCCTTCTCCGCACGAAAGCGAATCCGCCCCATGGCGCCCGCCACGGATACCAATCCCTCCGGCGCCCGATCCTTCCCGTTGATCAGCACAGTCTCTGCCTTCCGCAGTTCGATTTCGACCGGAATGCCGTCCGGCGAGACGATACGCACCGCGGCAGTCCGGCTGCGGCCGTCCTGCTGCCACGCCACCTGCACCGGACCGCGGATAGTGGAGACCGATCCGGAGGCCATAGGGAGGCCACCCCAATCCGGGGCGACCACAATCTCGGCGTAGCCCGGCTTCAGTGGACGCACGCCGAGAAGCAAATCGCTGAGCAACCAACTCGGCGCCGCTGACGCTGCCGCGCACAGCCCCTCGCTCGGCTCCCAACGCTCCCAGCAAGTCGAGGAGCCCCACGCATCCATCGGACCCCACTGCGCCCGGATCCACTTCAGGACAGACGCGCCCGCGCCTCTCCTGCTCATTGCCTGCAATGGAAAGCACGCAGCGCCCGGGAGCAGGTGCGCCGCCGGCCGCTGTCCGTCTCCGAGCAGCGGCGCGAGCTGGTGCCGGGCCTCACGAGGAGGCGCGAGATCGAGCAACTCCACGAGCGCGTTCGCTACCGGATCCTCGACACTGGGCGCCTCCCCCCTCGTCCGAAAGCGCCCGGCTTGCGCATCCCAGTGCTGCGCCTGCAGGCTGCTGCGCACGGCCTCTGCACGCCGTCGAAAGGCGTCCGCCGCAGGGTCCCGCACCACATCACCCAGCGCTGCCGCCGCGTGGAGCGCCTCATAGTAAAAGGCATTGAGCACAAACGTGCGCCCCGCCGCGGTCCCCACGGATTCCGCCGCGAAGAGGCGGAACGGCGTCGCGGCGAGAAGCCCGGCGCCGTTCGCCGGTACCGGAAAGCCCCGTTCCAACACGGCGCGCACCTGCGGATACAACTCCCGCACCAGCGCCGCATCGCCGGTCTCGGTGTACGTGTCGTGCAGGAATGCCACCCAGTGGAGTGAGGCGACACCGACTCGATCGCGATCCCCCGGCAAGAGGGCGCGCAGGCGGCCGTCCGGGCCGATCAGCCGCGCGCCGGCACGCACCGCTCGCCGGCGTACCGCCGGGTCCCCCAGCGTCACATCGGTAACACGCGACAGCACGCGCGCATCCGTGGGCCAGGGATACGGATCGCGGAGGGGTTCGGCCGCGGCTCCACTGGCCGCGCACAGGCGAGCAGTCGCGGCACCGAGTTCCCAGATCCGATTGAGTTGTTCATCCGCACACCGGAAGGTGCCCACCGCCTCACGCGGATCCGCGGGCGCAGCGACGGAAAATCCGCTCACATCCAGCCCCGCAGGTGCATCCCACACGTCCAGGCGGACAAACCGGAACGCCCGCCGCTCGAAACTCTGGTGAAACTGTTCGCCCGCACGGCAGATGTACCGGTCGGCCAACTTCCGGCCGTCCCTCGTGGGGATCAGCGCGCCCGCGCGCCCCTCTGCCGGTGGCAGAAGGCGCCCCTCGCTGTCCTGAAGCGCTTCGGCGTATCCGAGGTCGAGAACTTCCCCTCCTTTTGCCCCGCGCACGCGAAACTGGGGGTAGCCGATGAGCGTCCGCCCGAAGTCCACAATGAGCGAGACTCCTGCGCCCGCCGGAGTTTGCAGCCAAACCCCGCGTTCCTCCGGCGTTTCAACCCCATCAATCAGGCGGGGGCGATCCCGTACGGTGACACGCCGCGCGGGCGAAGCGACAGCAGCAGCCATTGCGTCGGCAGGGACCCGCGCTGCGGGTCCGGAGGCGGTGAGTTCCTGCGCGTCCAGGACGCGCACTCCGGCCACCGTCTCCAACCGAGCGCGCGGCGTGTCGCCCGCGCTGAGTGCAGCCCACGGAGCGACACCCGCAGGGCCGACTTCAGTGGCAGCCTCCCAGTCCTGGTCCGGAGTATCCGGGACATTCCACCGGAGCGGCTCCGCGCGGGCGTCAACCCAGGCGGGGAACCCGAGCCCAGGTCCCATGCGGGGGAGATCGGTCCCCTTCCAGGCTCCGTTTCGACGCGCCTTCCAGGTAGCGTCGGTCCGCAGGAGTGTACGACCGGATGAGGTGGTGATCTCGGCCAGCAGGCCTCCGCGTCCCGAGGGGAGCCCGGCCGGATCGTCCCCCTCGTACTGGACGAGCACCGCCAGCGTGTTGGCGCCCCGCCGCACTACGGTGGTGACGTCCCGGGTGTCGTACAGGGGTGATCCGGGAAACTGTCCGGTGGGACCGCGTCCGAGCGCGACTCCGTTGAGCCACGCCCGGTAACGGGTGTCCGCGGCCAGAAACAGGCGCGCGTCGCGCGGAACAGCGTCCAGTTCGAACGTCTTCCGGAAACAGACCAGGGAGTTGCGCGGCACCGGATCGTCCCGCAGCCAGATCCAACGTCCGCCCCAGGTCCGGGTCGGGCTGCCCACGGGGGCGAGTGGGCCGGCGGGGGCTTGCGAACGGGCACTCGTGGCCGCAAAAATCCCGGCTGCGACGGCGAAGGGGACCAATCGGGCAGGTATACGAAGAGCCATAGAAGTTCCCCGGTGGATCAGTCGGAAGATGCAGACCCAGGTTCCTCCTGCCGGACGATCTGCTGCCAGGTCCAGGATACCGGAGTTTCGGGAGCCGGATACACTTCAGAAAAAACCCAGGCAAGCAATACCGTGACTCCGGCGCCGTAGGGGGTGACCCAGGCGAAGGAGAAGGGGATGTCGAACACCGGTTTCAGTAACGCGGTCACCAACGCGACGACGGACCCCACCAGCGTGGCGGCGATCGCGGCCGCAGGTCGGCAGCGCGGCAGGAACATCCCGGCGAAGAATAGCCCGCCGAGCGGGCCTACGCCCCAGTTGAACGCCGCCGGCAGAATGTCAATGATCGAGTTACCCCGGCTCGCTTTCAACTGCCCAACCGCCAGTGCCAGGAACGTGATCAAAATGCCGAAAGCGATCGTGAACTGGCGTGCCCTGGCCAGTTCCTCCTTCGCGTCGGCGAAACCACCGCGGCGTCGAAAAACGTCCACGGTGAGCACGGCCGACAGAGAATTGACGCCGGAGTCAATGGTGGACATCGCAGCCGCCAGCAGCGCAGAAATGAGCAGTCCTCCCGCCGCGGGCGGAAGTTGATGCGCAATGAAGTGGGGGAAAATGCGGTCCGCGCCTTCGCCGGTGCGGGTGTCGAGGGTCGTGGGCAACAGATGGGGTTGGCGGAAGTAGTAGGAAAACAGGGCAACGCCGCACAATGCAAGCAGGAGGCTGAGTAAGGCGTTGGCGATGGCATTGACGAGCGAGGACTTGCGTGCGGCCGACACCGAGGGCATCGTGAAGAAGCGCTGCATCGCCACCTGGCTTGCGTTCGACGTGCAGACATGCCAGGCGAAGGCGTTCAGGGCGACGCCGATCGTCGAGACTCGCGTGAAGGGGTTGAGATCCAGCAGTGGGACCTGCGTGTGCTGCACCTGGGAAGCGTCCTGCCACCAATCTGCCGGACCGCTCCTCGTGCTCCACATCACGAAGCCGATGGTGAACAGGGCGCCGGCAAACATGATGACCGCCTGCACCACATCCGTCCAGATGTCGGCCCGGATGCCACCCATCGTTGTATAGGCAATCCCAATGCCGCCCACCCCAAGCACGACCCAGACGACCGGCCACCCTGTCATCTGCGCCATCGCATCCGATGCAGTGAACACCACGGTCGCCATCCAGCCGATGCCGATACATCCAAACAGCGCCGCGCCGAGGAGTCGCACCCGATAATCGAACCGGTGTTCCAGATATTCGTACGCACTCGTGAGCCGGAGCCGGAGCAGGAAGGGAAACGTGATGAACCAGAGGAACAGCACGATGAACGGCGCCGACGCAAGCTGCGTGAAGTACCCGATGCCATTCTTGATGACCTCGCCCGGCACAGCCAGATAGGTGATCGTCGAGGTCAGAGTCGCCAGCGTCGAGAGGCCCACGGCCAGCCACGGCATCTTGCGTCCGCCTACAAAATAGTCTTCTGGGCTCTCCTGCTGGCGGGCAAAATACACTCCCATTCCCAGCATTCCAAGCATGAAGACCGCCACCACCACATAGTCGAGAAAGTCCAGGCCGTGCATTCAGAACTCCGAGCGCCCTCCTCTCCCGGGCGGACGCTGCATGCCTGGCGGTTCTCCACTGCTACCCGGAGTACCCTGCATGAATTCTGCTGAACGCTACCCTCGCTGTATTCTTGCCACCTGCCCGCTGCCGTGGGACGAGGCGGGCAGCCTAATGCGGGATCTGCTCACCGCCGAGGTGCTGGGCCTGGCACAAGCCGGGTACCGGCGCCTCTACCTGTTCGGTACCGCCGGAGAGGGCTACGCGGTGGACGAAGCCCGCTTCGACGAAGCCTCACGGGTCTTCCTGGATGCCTGCGCCGACGCGAACGTCGAGCCGATGCTCGGCGTGATCAGCACGTCGCTTCCGACGGTCATCGGCCGCATTGCACGCGCCCGCGAGTGGGGTGTGCGCGACTTCCAGATCTCCCTCCCATCCTGGGGCCCGCTCGCAGATGGAGAGGTGGATCGCTTCTTCGCGGAGACCTGTGGCCGTTTCCCGGACTGCCGGTTCTTGCACTACAACCTGGGGCGCGCCCGCCGTGTGCTGGAGCCGTCCGACTATGCCCGCCTGGCAGCGGCCCACCCCAACCTGGTCGCCACGAAGCAGGCAGGGATCTCATCGCTCGAGACCGCGCTGGCGCTCTGCGATGCGGCTCCGGAAGTGCGCCATTTCGTCGGGGAGGGCATGTTCGCCGCGCTCGCCCCCCTGCGTCCGTGTGGGCTGTTGATTTCCGTAGGGCTGGTGCATCCAGTCCGCGGCCGGGAACTCTACGACGCAGCGATAGCGGGCGCCGAAACCGAACTCGCGCGGCTCCGCCACGAAGTTGAGATCGTGACCCAGATGGTCCTGCGCGCCGGCGGGGAGGGCCCGAAAATGGACGGCACCTACGACAAAGCGATCTGGAAGCTGCACGATCCCCGCTTCCCTCTCCGCCTCCTCCCTCCCTACGAAGGCATGAGCGACGCCGCCTTCGCCGAATTCCGGGCGACGCTGTGCCGGGAGGTTCCACGCTGGGCGCCCGGATCGACACCTTCCTGACAGGAATCACAGCTCGACTGCCCACGCGGGCTAAGGCGGTTGCCGGACTCAGGGGGTGCCCCCGTCGAAGCCGTACGTCTGCGTCTGGCCGTCGCCGTAGTCCACGCTGGTGAGGCGCGTCAGGTTGTCGTAGCCGTACGTCTCCGTGCGCACCGGGCCGTTCTGGTCGGTGATCAGATTGCTGGTGCGGGTGCCGTTGGTGTCGTAGCTGTAGTCGTTCTGGACGATCACCCGGCTGTGCCACTGCCCGTACGGGTCCACCCAGTGCCAACTGTTCTTGATCTGCGCCAGCAGGTTGCGGCTGTACTGGTTGGCTACCGGGTCCACGTCGTAACTGTAGGTGGTCTTCTGGTAGCTCACCCGGTTCCCGTTCACGAAGGACTCGTTGTTCTCCACCGTGTCCAGGCCGCCGAAGGTGTTCAGGTTGTATTTGACGGTGCGCCCCTGGTCGTCGGTGATCCCGGTGAGCATCGGGCCCACTTTGTCGGGGCTGCTCGGATCACCCAGCACGGAGAAGCAGTAGTCGTAGCTGTAGGTCCAGGAACCGCCGCCGGGGTGGGCAACGCTGAGGCGGGAGCCGAAGAGATCGTAGGTGTGCTTTCCGGAAACTATGGCCGGTCCAATTCCGGAAAGCACAGTAGGTGACGGTGACGGTGAAGGTCTCCCGTCCTCCGCTTTTTCGCGAGCAGAGTCGGACCAGCAGCGAGGGTTACCCCGAGGTCCTAAAAAGATACCGTTGAGGACGGGGCGAGGTTTCCTGGTTCACGGAACTATTGAATCACACCCTGCCCCGAAAGTGGCCCCCCACGTGAACGGTTACCCTATCTCCGGCTCCTCGCACAACCCATGCCATACCCGCAGAGCACGCAACTAGCAAGTGCCAACCCCAGCGAGACACTCACGAAGCACCGGGTGCCCAGGATGCCGGCAATCGTCGCCGACCAACCAACCCACCAAGGAATCGTGCGTTCACTCGCCTTCCGCGTAGTCACCAATCCGAGGAAGTAGCAGACCAGGATAATACCGCTCGCGGTAGCGAGGAACACCTGTACCAAATGCACCGGAGGGAACCCGAGAAGGTATCTCATCATTGACCGATCCAGCATGCGAGCGCGGAGTCAAGAGTGACTGTGGTGGACACCACCACCCGTTAGCCAGGCTGAGCAGCTTTGAGGCCGATGCACCTTGCTCAGCTTGAACCTGCCACATGCCGTCGGCCAGTCATCCCTGCCTCTCCGCCCGGTTGCAAGCGACACGCTCGGGCGCCCGCACATTACCCCCGGAGTTTTCTGCACAGCTGTCATCAGTACCTCGTCGTGTCTACTACATCCACCAGAGATTGTCGTATCCATCAGCGTTGAGCCATCCAGTTGCCACGAGAAAGTAAGCCACTGCGAACCCCACTGCTACCATCCCCGCTGGCACCCTCCTAGTCAAGCCCTTGGTTTGGTCCACCAGTTCGATAATCGCAGCGATGGTGTTCAGCACCTCTCCGCCGAGCGCGAGCATCGCAGAGGCAACATCGAACCCATCCGAAAAAGTCGCCGAACCGGCGACACCGATCAGCGCAACCGACAGCACTGCGCAGGAGATTGCGGCCAGTTTACCCGCGGGTGTCCCGGAGAATGCAAGAACTACCGCGATCATGACCAGATAGCCTCCGTTCCGATATGCCCACCGCTGGAGAAGTCCCATATTCTTTGCCTCACAACCGTTCGAGTCGGCGAAGTTAATAGGATTGGCTCGGCAGTACCCAAACCAGTTCCCCCCATCCTTCGCCGGGTCCTCGCTAACAAACCTCCCCCCCACCGGGTCGTAGTACCGCGCCCGCATGTACACCAGGCCCGTCTCATCCTCCGACAGGTGCCCCAGTTGCCCCACCCACTTGTGCTTCGACCCGCTCTGCCCCGTGAGCCCCCGCACCCCTCCATACACGTCGTATTTCCGCACCGACGTGAGGTTTCCTCCTGCGTCCACGATGCCCAGCACCGACCCCAGCCCGTCGTACGCATACCACCCCGGCGCATTGGCTCCGATGCGCTCGTATTCCGGTCCGCGGGTGCCGTGCAGGAACGTGCGGTCCAGCACGCCGTTGGTCAACGTGCGCACCACGCTGGATACGTCCAGCACGAAGTCCGTGGTGGTGCTGCCCTGCACCGTGCGCCGCCGCAGCCCGTCGCTCCCGTAGGTGTGCGTCGTCGTCGTGCCGTTGTTCACGCACTGCGTCAAGCGGTTCTGGCCATCCCAGGTGAAGGGGCGGCCTCCGCCGGTGAGGGTGTTGCCGTTCGCGTCGTTGGTGTAGCCGTTCCCGTTCTTCGTCAGCAGCATGCTCGCCGCGTTGTAGGTCAGCGTGTCCGTGCCGGCCGTGCTGTCCACGCGGGCGAGGTAGTTCCCATGTCGTCGAAGCCGTAGCTCTGATTTTGGCCGTCCCCGTAGTCCACGCTGGTCTCGCATTTCGCGGTTCGCAACATATGACCCGTTCGGGTTACTATGTCGGGCCAGAACAGAAAATGTTGGATTCGTTGCGGATGTATTGAACCGCGAAACACGGGCTGAGTGACGACCCATTACGGCCGGCCACCGCAGCCGAGATCCGATTTCTCGGACCTACGCCGCCACCACGTTCCCAGTTCTGCGCCTGCCGTGAAGACGGCAACAAGGAGATACCAGCCACCTGCAGCTTGCACCCACCCACTCGGCAAGACCAATGCCATCAGGGGTGTGAGTATAGCGAGCAGGAAGAGCGCCCGGATGACGGCACGCCCAGGGGGGGCGCAGTTTTGATGACCCCGCCGGTAACCGTCCGCGGCTGACCAGACGAGTATCAATGCGCTGAGGACAACCGCGATGATCACCGTCAGCATTTGCATTACGTGGCTCCTTGCAAAGCGAGTTACTGTTTCGTGTTCTGCCCTGCTGGCAACGGTTAGCGCCCTCACCTCCCGGCTCTGGACAATCCTACACCCGATAGTGTAGGTCATACTGTGCTGGAGTCAACAGGTGGCCACCCCAATTTCAGTTTCCAGGCCCGGAATTCTCCAGTGATGTCGGTCGTTAGTTACTTGTGCTCGAGTCCATCATCCTCGCGCATTTGTGATGCAGCGAGCACGGCAAGGCCTAACAATGAGGCAAAGAGCACCCCAAACCCACTAACTTGAGGATGTCCAAGTCCGTGGATAATTGCCATCCCCAGGCCCTTGGCCCGTATTTCGCGGTTCAACATATCCGTAACTAACTCAACAATTTTCTGTGGTCATGGTTACAGAACATAAGCTCCGGGGGCTGATTTCACCTGGTGTTCCTCAGGTGTCAGCCAATAGTTCGATTATATAGTT
>SYMT01000228.1 GCA_005805375.1 Actinomycetota bacterium | reverse complement strand
TCCTGGTCCCCGCCGGGACGGCCGCCCCGGTCACCGCGCTCACCCTCCCTCTGGGCGAGGAGGGCTGGAAGCAGGAGCTCGGGACCCACCTCTTTGCCATCGAGAGCCGGTCCTCCAGCGCGGCGGAGGCGCGAAGGGCGGGCCGTTCCCTCGCCGCCCGGCTGCTGCCTCCCCCGGCGCTGGCCGCAGTGCGCGCTGCCCGCCGGGTGATCGTCTCCCCGGACGGGCGGCTCTGGAATGTGCCCTTCGCCGCCCGGGTGCGGCCCCGCACCGGGCGGGAGCCGGAGCAGTACCTGGGGCTGGCGGAGCCGCTGGTCACCGCTCAGTCTCTCTCCCTCTACGCCCGGGCGGTCACCGGGGCCGCTCCCGGCGGGGCCACCGGGAAGCCGGCACTGGCGGCGCTGACGGTGGGGGGCTGCCTCTTCAGCGCCGGCGACGGGGCCGCCGCCCGGAGCCGGGCCGGAGGGGCGGCCCTGGCCCGCGTCCCGGCGCAGGGGACGGCGCCCGCCGCCGGGAGCGGCCCCGTCGCCGGGGGAGAGATCCTGCTGGCGTCGCGGGGGGTGGGTCAGATCCTCCGGGGTGGGGCGGGAGACTGGCCCCCGCTGCCGGCCACGGGGACGGAAGCGGCGGGGATCGCGCGCCTCTACGGGGGCCGGGCCCTGTCGGGGTTAGGGGCCACCGAGGGGGACCTGCGGAAGCTGTTGGGGAGCGCGGGGGTGATCCACCTGGCGACGCACGGGCGCTACCACGAGGGGGACGCGCTGCTGTCGGGGCTGATCCTGACGCAGCCGGGGCCGGGGGAGCCGGAGACGGCGGCGACGGACGGGGTGCTGGAAGCGGCGGAGGTGCTGGACCCGGCGCTGCGGCTGCGGGCGGAGGTGGTGGTGCTCTCCGGCTGCGAGACGGCACGCGGCGCGCGGACGCAGGGCGAGGGGCTGGTGGGGCTGACACGCTGCTGGCAGATCGCGGGGGCGCGCAGCGTGGTGGCGAGCCAGTGGCGGGTAGCGGATGCGAGCACGGCGGCGCTGATGGCGGCGTTCCACCGGGGCCTCCGCGCCGGTCTGCCGAAAGACGAAGCGATGCGCCGGGCGATGGGCGAACTGGCGAAAACGAAAGCGTGGGCCAACCCGTTCTTCTGGGCGCCGTTCCTGGTCACGGGCGACCCGCGGGGGAGAAGGAGTGAGTGAAGAGGAGTGAGGAGTAGTCCGCCTGAAGCCCGGTATGGGAGGTGCACGCCCCCAGCCCGCAGGGGTTTCCCCGTGATAGCACCGCGGGTTCACCCCGGTGCGGCCCACCCCCCAGCCCGCAGGGGTTTCCTGGTGATCTCACCGTGGGTTCACCCTGGTGCGGCCCACCCCCCCGGTGCAGGCGACCCGAGAGGGAGACGGAGTGAGTGAAGAGGCGTGAGGAGTGAGTGAGGACGGCGGTCACTCGGACCCGCCTCGTTTCGCACTCCGCTACACTCACTCCTCTCCCTAACCGATGCCTCACTGTGGTTCAGCTCGGCCAGAGCCGGGCGCGGAACTCCACCATGTCGGTGCAGGTCACCGCCGTGTCCATCAACTGGTCCAGGCGCGCCAGATTGCGCTCTCTCCGGAGCGCTTCGTCGACGTCGGTGTGCACGTGCTGGAACCGCACGCGCAGGACGCGCGACACGGCCTCAGCTTTCGTTTCCACCGTGGCTTCGGTACGCGCCTCCAAACGCGCGTCGGTAACCTTCTGGCGCAGTTCGGCGCCGTGCCATTCTTCGGCGAGTTCCGCAATCAGCGGACTTTCGAGCATCACCTGTCGTCCTCCCAGTAGCTCCAGCAGGGCCGGTTCATTGTTCCTTACCCGCAGCAGCGCCTGCGTCGCGGCCAGCAGTTTCTGCTGCTGTGTTTCGTCCGGGTGGCGTTCGATGACCGCCCGGGTGCGGCGTACCAACTCTTCCGGGGCGGCCGTGCCGTAGTCCGCCAGGACCGCCCAGGGGCCTCTTCGGGGTTCTCATCCCGCAGGAGTTCGTCAGCGGTGTACTCCCAGGCATAGATCACGGTCCACTCTACCGTCAGGGTGGTGGCGCCGTCCGCGCTGGTCTCGGTCGCCCGGTTCAGCGTGACCAGGACATTGCCGCGGCAGAGCACCACCACCACATCGGGAACCTGCCTGTGCGCCACCCGTGTCAGGCAGACGTCTTCCACGCACTGCCGGGCCAGGTCCGTCTTCGGATAGGTGATGACCTCCACCAGCACGGGCCGGGGTTCGGTTTCCCCCTCGAAAAGTGCCTGGAGCAGGCCATCGGGGGTGCGCTCCAGGTGCAGCAGACCGGGCTTGGGGGCTTCCCAGCGCAGCACGCGCCGACCCCGCAGGCGATGGAGGAGCGATCCGGTGCAGTTCCGGATCAGCCAGCGGGTTCCTTTGTCCGGGGCAGCCATTCGTGATCTCCTGCCACCCAGGATGATCGGCCCCTGCCAACCACGGCAGCACTGCTGAAAATACCCGCGCAGAAGTGGGAGCCCGGCCATCACCCCCGGCAGCAGAAGCGGGCAGAAGCTCAAACATTCGCGGCGACGTGGTGGTCTGTCAGCACAAGAAGAGCATCGGGACGCCGCGAGTCGCCTGACCCGACGCTGCCATCCCGCCTGCCCATCTTCCGGGCGCCGTTCCTGGTGACAGGGGACCCAACTGTTTGCGGCGCTCGCGGCCTACCTGGAGTGGATGGCCGAGTGTGTCGGGAAAGAGGAGGGCACCCTGGACAAGTTCATCGGCTACGCGGTGATGGCTTTCTGGAACGCTCCGTTTCCGCAGGAGGATCACGCCCTCCGCGCCCTTCGCTGCGCCCGGCACATGCAGGAGGAGATGGATCGCTTCAATGCCGAAGCCGCCGCGCAGGGCTGGCCGCCGCTCCGGATGGGGGTGGGCATCAACACCGGGAGCGCCGTCGGGGGCCAGGTCGGGAGCCGCTGGCGTATGAATTACACGGTGATCGGCTCCCCGGTGAACCTGGCCGCCCGCCTCCAAGGACCTGCCCGCTGCCGGCGCGTGCGAGGTGCTCCTGGGCGACGCCACTCGCCGCGCCCTCTGCGAGCACCTATCCCCGGACGACTGCACCCGCGTGGAACTGGAACTCAAAGGCTCCCAGGAGAAACCGGTGTGCCGGCGTCTGCACCGTCGGGCGTAGGATCCGGGAGCCCATCCGCGGGCGAGGCAGGAGATCTCGATGCCTGGTCTCTAACAGAGCCCCATGTCTGCTTCGCTGGAGCTCTGGCGCGCCGCGTCTCCTGTGCCGATTCCGCGGATCTACCGCCCACGCGACGTGTGGTCCCGAAATCTCGGCCTGCTCGCGCGCCCTCCCCTGGCGGCGGGCGAGGCGCTCTGGCTGGACCCATGCGGCAGCATCCACACGTGGGGCCTCGATCGCGCCCTCGACGCGGTGTTTCTGGACGGGCAGCATCGGGTCCTGGCCGTACGCGCGGACGTACGGCCCTGGCGCATCGCACTCGCTCCCCGCGGCACGCGCAGCGTGCTGGAACTGCCGGCCGGAGCGGCAGCCGGGTTTCAGCCCGGAGCCACAGTGCAACTCGCTCGCCTTCGACAGCCTCCGGCAGGCACGTCGCAGAAGTAGTGCCCGCGCGGCAGCCGCGCCCGGTCCGGCAGCGGCCCCCGGCGCGAGGAACGCTCGTTTCGGCGCCGACCCGCCACCCTGGCTGTTCCAGGTGAAAATCGTCAAACACTTTTGGGTGACAACCCCGAAACGCGCGGGCGGAGAATGTTTGCTATTCTGGTCCCCTCCACGGTCCTGGAACCCCGCCTACCTGAGTGGCATCGCCACTTTCCACTGCAGTAGCGCCGTGGCTGTAGCCCGGCGCGGCCCGGCGGACGAGCACCGACTGTCGAATCTGTTCCGACCTATCCGTCGTTAAGGGAACCAGGCAGAATTGGTCGTCCCGCCCGCCCGGGGCTCGAGTACGGGGTGCGTGGGCGCCAGGTGGGTCCACTTGCTGACGCGCGTGGCTCGGGTACGTCGCGCGGGACCATTCGCCATTCGGGCCCGGGACCACTGGCTGACGCGCGGCAATCGTGAGCGCGGCGCCGGACCGTCCGGACTGCGGAGTGTGGGCCTGGACCGTCCGCGATCCGCTCCCCACCATCCTCGTTCCGCTGCTGCCGAACGATCCACCTGCGCCGCTCGATCTCCAGGCGGCGTTCGAGGCCGCGTATGCATGGGGCCGGTACGCCCACGGCGTAGATTACGGGGCCCCGCCGGCGCCTCCCCTGGCGGCAGCGGATCGTGCCTGGGCGGCCGAGTGCATTCGGGCCTCCGCCGTGTGGAAAAAGTGAGGCACCGGGCCGCGAGTGGCCTGTCCGTCACTGCGGGTGAAAGGCGGGACCGGCAACTGAGCGGCTGGGCGCCGACAGGCAGCGCGACGGAAGGACGGTCTCTCCGGGCTGCCCACGGCGCGGGCTTCCTTTACAGCACTCCCTTGGTGCTCGGCACCCCGGTGACGCGGGGATCGTGGCGAGTGGCGGCGTCGAGTGCGCGCCCGAAAGCTTTGAAGGCGCCCTCCACCAGATGGTGGGCGTTCTCCCCGTACAGGGCATGCACGTGGAGGTTCATCCGGGCGTTGTCCGCGACGGCGCGCAGGAACTCGGGGGTCAACTCTGCGTCGAACTCGCCGATGCGGCGGTTGCGCACATCCAGGTTGCACACCATGTAGGCCCGGCCGCTCAGGTCCAGGCTGACCATGACGAGCGCTTCGTCCATCGGAACGGTGAAGGTCCCATAGCGAACGATGCCGCGCTTGTCTCCGGTCGCCTGGGCGATGGCGAGACCGAGGCAGATGCCGACGTCCTCGACGGTGTGGTGCTGGTCCACATGCAGGTCGCCCTGGCAGCGCACGGTCAGGTCGAACAGGCCGTGCCGGGCAAAGAGCGTCAGCATGTGATCGAGGAAGCCGACTCCGGTGTCCACATCCGCCGTCCCGCTGCCGTCCAGGTCCAGCGAGAGGGAGATGCGGGTCTCCGTGGTGTTGCGTTCGATGGAACTGCTGCGCTCACTCATCTACAAACTCTCACGGCCGGGGGGCAGGAAACGTCCAGTCGCATACGACGCTGGTTTCCCACTCCCCGGCCGCAGGTAGGGCCTCCCGCCCGCCTATTCGGCTACGTAGGGCAGAAGGACGATCTCCCGGGCTCGCTTGATTGCATCACTCAGGGTGCGCTGATGGCGGGCACAGGTGCCGGTTGTCTTCCGGGGCAAGATCTTGCCCCGATCGTTAACGAACTTACGCAGCCGCTGATGGCCTTTGTAGTCAATGTCGTCCATCTTCTCCACACAGAAGTGGCAGACTTTGCGCTTGACCCGGCGGTACCGGTTCGATTTCGGGCGCGGGCGCATTCGCATGCGTTGTTCTCCACCGTTGTTACTGGTCTTCGAACGGATCGTCGTACGCAGGAGCCTCTGCGGAAGCTGCGCCGCGAGCCGGAGGAGGCGGAGCGTTCTGGCTGTAGCCGTGATCGCCATCGCCGGGTTCTCGCGGGCGGGACAGCAACTGGAGGTTGTCACACACAACCTCTACCGTGCTCCGCCGGTTGCCCGACTGGTCCTCCCAGGATCGCGCCTGGATCCGGCCGGTCAGCCCCACCAGATATCCCTTGTGGACGTAGTTCGCAATGAACTCCGCAGTCGCGCGCCACGCCACCACAGTGAAAAAGTCCGTCTCGCGCTCGTTCTGGGCGTTCTTGAATTGGCGGTCTACCGCAATCCGGAACGTGCAGACCGAAACACCGCTCGGGGTCATCTTCAACTCGGGGTCGTTCGCAAGCCGCCCGACCAAGACTACCTGGTTCAGCATCCGTGGTCCCTCTTCCGACTCTCGGGGCCCCCTCAGGAGCCCCTTCCGTTCAAGCTTCCTGTTCTTCCTGTGCTACCGAAGCCGCCGGGGCGGCTGCTTCGACCGGGGCCGCGGCTGCGGCTGCTTCTGCGGCGGCCGCAGCCGCGGCTGCTGCTTCTGCGGCTACCGCGGCGGCTGCGGCTGCGTCCGCCGCGGCGACTGCGGCTGCTTCCGCAGCCACCTTCGCTTCGGCTTCCGCTCGGACCTTCGCCTCTGCGGTGCTGCGCGCCTCAACCAGCGCACGTTCGGCCTGCTTCGGTTCCAGTTTGACGATGATGTGCCGAAGCACCCGCTCTTCCAGCTTGAGAACGCGCGCGAGTTCGGCTTCGACCCCGGGGACGCCCGTAAAGAGCATCACCACGTAGTAGCCTTCCCGTACACGCTCCGGCATCTGACCTTCCCGCTGTACTTTGAGCGGATAGGCCAGTCGGCGGCGTTCCCACCGGTCCACGTTCTGCACCGCTCCGCCTTGCGTCTCCACGACGCCCTTGAAGCGGTCAATGCGGGCCCGCTGCTGTTCCTCCTCCAGCACCGGGTCCAGGATATAAGTTACCTCGTACTGTCGCATCTCTCACCTCCCTCCGGATGCCCTCGAAAGGGCAGCCCCGGTACGTCGGGGCAGGGTTCACGAACTGCGTAACGACGCAGCCCGAGCCTCCGTAGACCGATTTTCACCGGCCGGAACGGCGCGGGAAGGAGGCCTCCCGCTGAGCGCCACCCCCGAATGGGGCAGAACTCCGGCTGAACGACCCATTCTACCACAGGTCCGCCGGATTTGAACAGCCCCTGAGCAAACAAAAGTTTGCTATACGTGTGCCGACACCACCTGTATACGGAGAACCTCGGCGGGCAGGGTCGGCGGACGCCGGCCCTGCCGGTGTGACGTTAGCCGGCGCGCGGCAGCCAGGCTACGGCACGCACCTCGCCGAACTCGATGGGTAGCTTCGACCAGCTATCCCCGCCGTCGAGGGTCCGGTAGAGCTGGCCGGAGACGGACGTGGCGTACACACGACGGGGATCGGACCGATGGAACGCCAGGTTCCAGATGGTACTGTTGGCGACCTGGGGCAGGCCGAGACGCTCCCAGGTGCTCCCCGCGTCGTGGGTACGGAACAGACCGCCCTGGTTGCCGGGCGGGCCGTTCCCGGCGCCGACCCAGACGGTGTGGGGATCGGCGGCGGCGGGAGCGCAGACCCGGGTATAGTGCCAGGGGAACACCTGACCGACGCGGAGCGGGGTCCAGGTATTGCCGTCGTCGTCACTCCGGTTCACGTCGTTGTTGGTGGTGGCGAGGAGGGTGCGCTTGCCGTTCCAGACGGTGGCGAGGCCATGAATGTCCTGGCTGGAGAGCCCTTCGGTGAGCACATCCCAGGTGCGACCACCATCCCGGCTGCGGCGCGCCCCCGCGATCTCCACGCCGGCAAAGATCGCTCCGTCGCGCGCGTCGAACGTGATGCAGGTGACGCGGGGCGTCAGGGGGGCGCCGCCTACACAGTGGCGGGGAATGGACGCATCCAGCTTTTCCCACGTCGTCCCGCCGTCGCCGGTGCGCCAGAGGTCGGCGGGGCAGGTGCCGGCCAACAGCACGTCCGGATTCGCCGGGTCGCGGGCCAGCGACCAGATCTGCATCCCATCCATCGGGCAGGAAACGCGCTCCCAGGATTCCGCGCCGTTGTGCGAGACAAACAAGCCGGTTTCCGTGCCCAGGTGGAGCACCTGGGGCTGCTCGGGATGAATGAGGAGCGCGCGCACGTCACACTCCGACGGGGCGCCGTTCGTGGCGCGAGTGAAGGTGAGGCCGCCGTCGCGGCTCCGCCAGAGGCTCTGGCCGACGGTGCCGATGTAGACGAGGGTAGAATCTGCCATCCGGGTCCTCTCGTAGAAAACAGGAGCGTCGAGTCGTTCGCTGCGACGCTGCTGCTTCCGAGTTCGGCACGTCGCCGGGGAGTCCTTCGCGGCGGAAACAAGGGGCCGGGGACGCCGGCGGCGAACCGATGAGAGATGCTGACCCCGCCGCCTGCTCTGCGGGGCGCCCGAGCGCGCCGGCTGGCGCCGGCGGCTCTCGTGGCGCTCATCGCAATCTTCCTGTTCCCGTACCTGTTCCTCGGTCGCGTGCTGCTCCCCCTGGAGCTGATCCCGCTCTTCCCCCCGTTCGCGCAGCACGCGGGAGAGTTCTGGGGTCGCGCGCCCGAGGTGCAGAATCCGCTGCTCGACGCGCTCCAGCAGTATTACCCGCGGCGTGTCTATTTTACCGAGGCGCTCCGCCAGGGCTGGCTCCCCTTCTGGAACCCGTTCGTCTATGCAGGGAGTCCGTTTGTGGGGGCGCAGCAGGCGGCCATCTACTACCCGCCCGCGTGGGTACTGGCCCTGTTCCGGCCGGATCTCCAGTTTGGGATCTCCGCATTCTTCCACCTCTCCCTGTCGGCGCTGGGGAGCTGGTTGTGTCTGCGCCGGCTGGGCATGCGGTCGGCCGGGGCGGCCGCAGGCGCCGCCGCCTTTGCGCTCAACGGCTTCATGGTAGTGTGGCTGGCCTATCCGAACGTCAGCCAGTGGACCCTGTGCTGGCTGCCCCTGGCGCTGTATGCGTGGGAAGCGGCGCGCGACACCCGATGCCCGCGGGCGCTCGCCGGGGCCATCGCCGTGCCCGCTCTCGCCGTCTTGGGCGGGCACGGGCAGAGTTCCGCGTATGTGCTGCTGGCCTGGGGGGGATGGGTCGCTCTGCGGGTGTTGGCCTCCGGCGGGCGGGGGGCGGCGCTCCTGCGGTGGGGCCTCGTGCCGGGCGGGCTCGCTCTGCTCCTCAGCCTGGCACAATTGCTCCCCGGTTTTGACTTTGCGCCGCGCACCGATCGGGGGAAACGCCTCCCCTGGCGCCAGGTCTACGAGGCGGGAATGCCGGCCGCGCAGCTCTGGACCCTGCTCTTGCCGCGCCGTTTCGGTGACGGTACCCTCGGCTCAGTGCAGCAGTTCTGGATGCCGCCGGGGGCACGGGCCGGGCTCGCGTACGTGGAACGGAGCTTTTATCCGGGCGCGGCAGTGATGGTCCTCGCAGTGGGGGGCCTGCCGTTTGCCCTGGCCCGCAGGCGGCGCCGTGTGCCGCACGAGCCGCCGGAGCCCCTCCCTGTTCCGGAAGCCACTTCTACCGCGCACGACACGCAAGAGCGCCGGGGATCGCGGGGCGCCGGGAGGCGGAGCGCGCCGCGTACTTCCGGCGGTGCTCGGAAACGCACCTCGTCCCCTGACCCGGAGATCCGGGAAACGGGCGGCTGCCCGGCGGCGACCGGGCAGCCGCCGGGCCTTCGGGATCTGGCACGCTACGCTGCGGGACTCACGCTGCTGGCCTTCCTGTGGGCTGCGGTGACGCCGCTCTACTACCCGCTCTGGCTGCTGATCCCCGGCTTCTCGCAGTTCACAGCGGTCGCACGCATCCTCTGCCTCGCGGGGTGGGGACTCGCGTGCCTCGCCGGACTGGGCGTCCACGGAATCGGGGAGCAGGGTGAGACGGAGCGCCGCCACGTGCTCGTCTACATCGGCGCGGGTGCGGGACTGGCCGCGGTATGCGTCGCGGCGGCGCTCGTGGTTCAGGTGGGGACGCCCCCGGTGGATGTCGAGCAGGCGCTGCGGGCGATGCAGCGGACGGACTACGGTTCGACGCAGGTGCAGGAGGCGCTCCGGGCGCTGGCCTGGGTGCTGGGACCGGCGTTCGCAGGAATGCTCAGCGTGCTGCGTCGCCCGGCGGGTGACCCGTACCTGCGCCCGGCGGGAGCAGCCGGGATCACCGCCGCGCTGGTCGCCGCGGACCTCTTCACATTCGGCGCGGGATTCAACCCGGCAGCAGATCCGCAGTTACTGCAGGCGATGCCGCCGGAATTGCAGGTGCTGCAAGCGCGGGCCGGGATGGAGCGCGTCCTTTCCGTTGGACCGCCCGATCGGTGGGAGCGCCTCAACCAGCGTCTCCCCTCCAACCTCCTCTCGGTCTACGGATTGGGGGACACACTCGGCAGCGATTCGTTCGTGACACTCCGCTATCGCGCCTGGGAGGGGGCCCTGGCGCACTCGTCCGCCGGCACCGCCTGGACTCGACCGGGCGCGCCGAACCTGCGCGCTGCCGGCACCCGCTACTACCTCACCGGCGCTCGCACCCTCTTCCCCGGGTTCCAGTCCGTCTCCGGAACCGCGGTGCAGGAAGACCCGCGGGCCCTCCCGTACGCCCGCCTGCATCCCAACGTGCAGGCACTCGAAAACGATGCCCTCCTGCTCGAGTCGCTGGGACAAGAGGGCAGGTTCCCGCTCGTCGCGCTGACGGCGGGACCGGACGCTCCCACATTCCAGGGGCGGCCGGCGGTGCATCCCTTTTCCGCCCGCCGTCCCAACGGCAATCGGGTGCTGCTCGAAGGAGACGCGCCGGAGCCCGGCCTCCTGGTGGTCTGCGAGCAGTTCGAGCCGGGATGGAAGCTGCGGGTGGACGGGCAGGTCCGGCAGCCGGTCCCGGCCGATCACCTGTTCCTGGGGACGCCGCTCTCCGCCGGTCGGCACCGGGTAGAACTGGTTTATGCCCCGGACGTGGTGCGGGTGGGGCAGTTTGGAACTCTGGCTGTGCTGGCGGCACTCGCGGCTCTGGTTGCCCTGGGGGGCGCACCGAGAAGGGGGTCCGGGCGTGCAGGCGGAAGCTGAGTGGGGCCCGCAGCCGGCGGGGGCTCCCCGTTCCCTCGCTGCCGGTATGAACTCGCGCCATGTCTGCTACCACCATCCACAACTTCTCCGACATTGACTTCGACCGTCCCGGCAAGGCCCATTATGAAGTGGCCTTCCACCACGACGGCACCTGGGGCAACGTGCTTGTCCCGCTCACAGTGATCGTGGGCGCCCGCGGCCCCGGCAAGACGGTGGCCTGCTTCGGCGGCACTCACGGCAACGAATACGAAGGGCAGGTCGCGGTCTGGCGGCTGGCTCAGGAGCTGGATCCGGCCGAATTGACTGGCCGGGTGATCCTGCTCCCGCGTTTTTGCACCCCCGCGTGCGACGCGGGAACCCGCGAGTCGCCGCTCGACGGCGTGAACATGAACCGGGCATTTCCGGGCAATCCGCGCGGCAGCATCACCTACCGCATGGCGGATTTCGCCCGGCGCTTCGTCCTGGATCGCGCCGACGTCGTGCTCGACATCCACTCCGGCGGCAGGATCCTCAGGTTTCCGATGTGCTCCTCTTTCCACGAGGTGGCCGACGGGACGCAGCAGCAGGAGATGGCCGCCGCGGCGCGGTTGTTCGACACGCCGTTTGTGATGGTGTACGCCAGTGCCATGGCCAGCGGCCTGCTTACCGACGAGGCTGAGGCGATGGGAAAGATCACCATCGGGACGGAACTGGGCTATGGCGAAGCTACCATCCGCCAGGGAGTCCGCCACGCCGAAGTGGGTATCCGAAATACGCTGCGACACTATGGGCTCCTCGCCGGCGAACTGGAGCGCGCCCGCCCCGAAGGATCGCCGCCGCCGCGCATCGTGCGGGCGATTCGCCTGGAAGATTACGTCCCGGCGCCGATTTCGGGGGTCTACGAGCCGACCGCGGAACCGGGCCAGGCGGTCACCCGGGGCGAACTGGTGGGCCGGCTGTACGATTTCGACTATGCATCGAGCCGGCCGCTCGACATCCGCGCCCCCCGTGACGGCTGGCTGCTGGTGATTCCCTTCGCCGCACAGGTCGAAAAGGGGCAAACCATCGTGGTCGTGGCCGAGGACGCCGACTACTCGGCTCCCAATCCGCTGCCGTGACGCCGGGATTCACGCGGGTGGGGGAACATGTCGAGGTCTACGCAAGTCGTAACACATGCAAAAGGGACTCGCACAGTGAGCGGCGACCCTGGCCGTGGCAACTCGGGGTTCGCATCCGTTGCGCGATGGCCTACATTCTGGTGAAACCCGGCGTGGAAGGCGCGGGAAGTTGCCGGACCTGCGGGGCGGTGCTGTGTTACCATCCGGTGCGCGCAATGCAGGATCTTCTCCAATTTCCCCCAGTCCTGCCCGGACACGACTCCGAGGATTGCCCGCAGAGTGTTCCTGGACGCGCCCATAGGGGCCGGGGCGTCCAGGAACCTTGACAGGCTGCCGGTCGAAGGATAAAACCACGCTGTCGGACTCGGGAGGCGCGATCCCTTCCGTCCCCGAGCATTCCGAAGAGTTTGGGAAAGGAGACCCTGGTGGCAAACGTGCTCGACGTGACCGATGCGTCGTGGGAACAGGAAGTTCTGAACGCTGACCTGCCGGTGATGGTGG
>SYMT01000227.1 GCA_005805375.1 Actinomycetota bacterium | reverse complement strand
GCCTTCTGGGAAGCGTAGACGGCGTGCGGCGCCTGTACGACGAGCATTCGGACGCGCTGGCCCGAGATCAGCACTACCAGGCGGCTGTGGATCTGCTCACGAGTAGCCGCGCGCGCACGGCGTTCGAGATCGAGCGCGAGGGGACGCAGAGCCGGGATCTCTATGGTCGTACGCAGTGGGGGCAGCAGCTCCTGCTGGCGCGCCGACTGGTGGAGGCGGGTGTCGGCGTCGTCAGCGTCTCGCTGAACGGGATCGAAAAGGGCATGTCCAGCAACTGGGATGACCACGCAGTGAACTGGGACTGTTTCAAAGCGATGCAGGAGCGCGCACCGGTCTTTGACCGCGCCGTCGCCGCCCTGCTCGCGGACCTCTATGATCGGGGTCTGGACAAGCGGGTCCTGGTGATCGTGACCGGCGAGTTCGGTCGTACCCCGAAAATCTCCTACGCCGCGGGCCGACCGGGGCGCGACCACTGGCCGGGGGCGATGTCCATTTTGCTGGCAGGAGGGGGACTGCGGATGGGGCAGGTAATCGGTGGGACTGATGCCCGCGGCGAGGCTCCCGCGGAGCGGGCGCTGCATCCGAACGACTTTCTGGCCACGCTGTATGCGCACCTGGGGATTGATCCGCGCCGGGAGTTGCGTGATCGCTCGGGGAGGCCCATCCCGATTCTGGATCGCACCGAACCGATTGCCGAGCTGTAGCGAGAGAGGACAAGATGACTGACCGGCCATCCGCGCTGCCACCGGCGCTGGTACACGAGTTCGTGGGCAAGTCACACAGTGACCTGGATCGGGTTCGGGAGCTGCTGGAACAGGAACCGGGGCTTGTCAATGCGTCCTGGAACTGGGGCGGGGGCGACTGGGAGACCGGGCTCGGGGCGGCATCGCACGTGGGACGGCGGGACATCGCGCTCTATCTGCTGGAGAACGGCGCCCGGCCGGATCTCTTCGCGGCCGCGATGCTCGGGAAACTCAACGTTGTGCGGGCCATCCTGGAAGAGATTCCGGAGGCGCGCCACGCTATCGGGCCGCACGGTATCCCGCTGCTTGTGCATGCGCACATGGGGGGTGAAGAAGCGGAAGCCGTGGTGGCCTACCTCGAGTCACTCGAGGACGAGTGAGCTGCGGATTGCAGAGTCAGGGCCGGGAAGGGACATAGTTATGGAAACGATTCGGATCCCGATCACGATGTGTCATGGCATCCGCTGCCTTCCGGATCGGCCGCGGAACCTGACGGCGGACCGTTTCTCCGCTTTGATGGGGTTGGCGCGGGACCTGGGTTTCGCGACCATTACCTACGACGAGCTTGCCGCGTGGCGCGCAGGCGAGGGGGACCTGCCGCCCCGCCCGCTGATGGTGGACTTCGATCACCCGGTCCGCAGCATCCGCCGGGAGGTGCTCCCGATCATGGAGCGCTTCGGGTTCGTGGGCAATCTGTTCATCAACACCGGGCCGATGGATGACCTTTACAGCCGCCCGTTCCCGCCGGACGACGAGCGTGAATGGATGACCTGGGAAGAGATCGGTGACCTCGTGCAGGCCGGTTGGCACATCGGCGCCCACACCGTGACCCACCCCAACCTGTCGGAGCTCACCACGCAGGATCCCACCGGGGAGCGCATCGCGTGGGAATTGGACACGTGTAACGCGACGCTGAAACGGAATCTCGGCATTGAGCCGCAGGACTTTGCTTTCACCGGCACGAGTTGGAGCAGTATGGCCGAGCGCGAAGTGATGAAACGCTACCGCTTCGGCCGCCTCTGGATCATTAACGATTCCTACCAGGCCGACGGCCGCCCGATTCGGTACGGTGAACTGGCCGGAGTGCCCGGCGACACCGAGGCGGACGGTGGTCCTCCGTTCGCTGCCCGCTACATCACGCGGGAGTCGCACCCGTACCGGCTGCCGTCCATGGAACTGGAGTACCTCATTTACGAGCCGGCGGCCTTTCGCCGGTATCTGGTGGGGGCTCTGAGCCCGGACTCCGTGGGGCCGGAGCAATGATACGGCCGGTGTGACGGTACGGTCGGGATCAGTGTCCGGTGATGCCGGACACTGTGCCGCCGCTCTCATTCCCGCGCAGGTTCTCGCTCGTCTCTGCTCGCGTCTCTCTCGTCGCTTCTTGTCCTCCCCATGCGCCGCGTACTTCTTGCCTTCCTCCCCCTCGCTCTGCTGCTCCCCGTCATCGCCGCGGACACCGGTTGGCCGAACTTCGGCAACGACACGGGCGCCGGGCGCTTCTCACCACTCAAACAGATCCGCCGCAACAACGTAGATCGCCTCCAGGTGGCCTGGGCGTACCACACGGGGGACTCGGATGGCGAGCGGCCGATCCAGTGTACGCCGATTGTGGTCGACGGCGTGATGTACCTGAGCACCGTCCAGGCGAGTGTGGCGGCGCTCGACCCGGCCACCGGGCGCGAACGGTGGCGTTTCAACACCGCAGTGGACCCGAAGCGCAGCGGGCACCGGATGGCGAACCGGGGTGTCGCCCACTGGTCGGATGGGAAGCCCGGCGGGCAACGACGCATCCTGATCGGCACGCCGGACGGGAGGCTGGTCAGCGTGGACGCGCGCACGGGCGTGCCGGACCCGGCGTACGGTCCGCGTGGGATTGAGATCCGCGACCTGGTGGGGGAGAGGTGGAAGAATGAGTACATCGGGTTCTCCGCCCCGCCGATGGTGTATCGGGACCTGGTGTTTCTTGGGCCCGCCACCGGCGAGACGTACGGGAGCACGCCGGGCGACATCTTCGCGTTTCATGTGCGTACGGGCAAGCCGGCGTGGCGGTTTCACGTCATTCCGGAGAGAGGTGAGCCGGGCAGCGAGACCTGGGAAAACGGCGGGCGCGACGTCAGCGGAGGCGCCGGGCCCTGGAACGGTTTCTCGCTCGACGAACGGCGCGGCATCCTGTTTGCGGCGACGGGCTCCGCTACGGGAGACTTCTATGGCGGGAAACGCCTGGGCGCAAACCTCTTCGCGAACTGCCTCCTCGCACTCGATGCGCGCACCGGACGGCGTTTGTGGCACTTCCAATCGGTACATCACGATCTGTGGGATTGGGATAACGCCAGCCAGCCTCTGCTCTGCACTGCCCGGCGGGAGGGAAAGAACGTAGATGCGGTTGCTCTTCTGACGAAGCGGGGGCTGCTCTTCCTTTTTGAGCGCACCACCGGCAAGCCGCTGTTTGATATTCGCGAGGCTCCGGCTCTCCCTTCGACCATCCAGGGCGAACGTGCCTGGCCCACCCAGCCGGAGCCGGTCCTTCCCGCGCCCTACGCACCGCAGGTCATCACCGAAGCGGACGTTTCCGACATCACGCCGGAAACCCGCGCCGTTATGCTGGCGAAGCTGCGCAAGCTGCGCTTCGGCAAGAGATACGAACCCCCAACTCCGGAAGGGACTGTCGCCGCTCCCGGTTATTTCGGCGGCTCTCCCTGGAGTGGGGGTTCGTTTGATCCTCGCCGCCAGGTCGCGTTCTTCAATGTCAACAACGAGCCTGCCATCATCGAGATGAACCGCGATGGGACCGGCGGCTTTACCTACCAGTGGTTCCGCGACGAAAAGGGCTACCCCGGCGTGCGCCCCCCGTGGGGCAAACTGGTCGCGGTAGACCTGAACTCCGGCGAGTACCTGTGGTCCTCCGTGCTCGGCGAGTTCCCCGAACTGACGGCGCAGGGCATCCCTCCCACGGGCACTCCCAACCTGGGAGGCACTTTGGTGACGGCGGGCGACCTGGTGTTTGTCGCTGCAACCAGGGACGCCCGGATCCGCGCGTTCGACAGTCGCACCGGCCGTGTTCTCTGGCAGCATGGCTTGCCGGCGCCCGGCTATGCCGCCCCCTGCACCTACGAGGTAGGCGGAAGGCAGTACGTGGTGGTGGCTGCCGGGGGAGGGGCATTCTACGGATCCCAAACCAGTGACACGTATGTGGCGTTCGCTTTGGCCCGCACCGGGGAGAAACCGGCAACCGCGGCGCCACTGTTCGATGGCAAGTCCCTGGCCGGGTGGGAGGGCGATCCCGGCGTCTGGCGCGTGGAGGACGGCGCCATCGTCGGCGGGAGCCGGGAGCGTCGGGTGCCCCGCAACGAGTTCCTGTGTACCACCCGTGCCTATCGCAACTTCCATCTGCATCTTCAGTTCCAGTTGGACGGCACAGAGGGGTTCGTCAACGCCGGCGTGCAGGTGCGCAGCCGGCGCATCACGCGCCCACCGAATGAGGTTTCCGGCTACCAGGCGGACATCGGGGCCGACTGCACCGGCGACCTTTACGATGAGTCGCGCCGCAACCGGTACCTGCTGCGCGCCCGCCCTGGGCTCGTGCCACCACTCCTCCGTCCCGACTGGAACGACCTGGAAGTCCGCTGCGAGGGTCGGCGTCTGCGCGTCTGGGTGAACGGCGTGCAAACGGTAGACTACGCCGAATGGGAGCCGGACATTCCGGACGAAGGTGTCATCGCGCTCCAGATCCACGGCGGGGCGAAGGCGGTGGCGCGCTATCGTCGGATTACGGTGCAGGAACTGCCGTAGCGGTCTGCCGATCCCCGCCAGACCGGTCCGTAGGACGACCTGCCGGTGATCGAGTCCGGCCGGAGCGGCGCGCACATTGGCGCGGTGTGCCGAACGGACTGAAGCAGGGGCAACAACTGGGCGCAGTCGCCTTGCGCTCGTGACGGTGCGTACCGGTCCCCACACTCCGTGGCTGGGCAGGCTGCAAGGCGGCGACGGGCTGCCTGCCCCATCCGTCCAGACTGCCCACCTTCCGATCGGGCGGGCAGTCGGACCCGGTGGCTCCTATCGGAGGTTCGGCGTTTCCACGCGACGGACCCAGGGGAGCTGAATCAAGCCGCCCAGGTTCGTCACGGGGAGGGTGCCGAGCAGCAATTGCCCCGGCCGGAGGGTGGCGGCAAGTTCGAACCCGAGTGCCTTCAGTTTCGCCGGGCCGTCGGGCGGGAGTGTGTTCAGCCAGACCTGGATGGTCACGCGGCCGTTCTCGACTTCCGCCGCCCGAATGCCGGCAGGCACAGTGGCGGGCGCCGGTCTGATCAGGAGGCGCAGGGGCGGTGTGAGTTTCAGGTCCGCGAGGCGGGCCCGCCGGGCGTCGGGTGTGAGTTTGTCCAGGAGGCGAAGGGCATCCGGCTTCCCATCCCGCAGGGCGTCGTCCTCGTCGGCGCCGCCGGCGTCGAGTAAGTCAACGCTCGCCGCGATGGGTCCCCTGGCGCGGGGGGCGGCGGCCTGTGCTTCGCGGCGCGGCGCGCGAGTTGCGGAGACCGGG
>SYMT01000226.1 GCA_005805375.1 Actinomycetota bacterium | reverse complement strand
TCGGCTGCGAGGCGGCGTACGGCTACCTGGCGCGCTGTGCGGCGCGGGCGGGGCAGGTGGACCAGGCGCTGCTCCTGGCGGAAGAGTCACTCACGATCGGCCGCCGCATCCAGGACCGGTTCGGCGAGACGCTCACGCTGCAGCTCCAGGCACGCCTCTGGTTCACGCGGGACGAGTTCCTCCCAGCAGCGGCGGCGGCGCTGCTCCTGGCCGCGCGCCTGCGGGAAATCGGGCGGGAGGATCAGGCGCGGCCCTGGGCGGAGTTGGTGGAGCAGATGCTGGCGGAGTTCCCGGAGGAGGACCGAACCCGGCTGACGGAGCGGCCGGACGCCATTCGCGAGGCGGCGCTGGAAGAGGCGGCGGCGCGGCTGGCGGCGGAAGGGCGCGGGCTGCTGGACGCACTGCCCGCCGTCGGGAGCGAGCTGGACGCGCCGGCGTAGGCTGCTCGGCGTGGGCCGCCGGCTCGGGAGGACGGCGGAGCCGGGGCTCGCCCGGGAACTGATCCCCGGGATACCCGGCGGCGAAGCCGGTTGAGACCGCCTGGGGACGGCGAGGAGCGCGCTGCTCAGGACGGGGTGATCGCGGCCCGGCGAGGGTGGATGCAGAGCGGCGAGTAGCGCGCCCGTTGCGGGTTCCCGGCGAGGGGATGATGGAATGGGGGCGGGGTGGATGGGCGACGCCTGGAGAGGCGCTCACCCTCCCTCTGTGTCCGCTGCGGGGTGTCTCAGCCGTCGCCGTTCGCCCGGTCGGAGGAAGTGATTCCGATGCGCGGCGATGGGCCGCCCGGGGTGTGCCTGCGCCGCACGGCGACGGAGCCGGAAGTCGCGCCGGTCGGCCCGGCGCGAGACCGGGAAGAGGCGCGCGTGCCCGGAGTTTCCGAACGTCGCTCCTCCGGCGCCAATCCTGATACCATGACCGTAACCCAGCAGGGCTCATTGCCGGATCGAATAGTATGTCCCCCCGCACTGCCCGTACGCTCGATGAAATCCTCCGAAACGTCACCCCGGGACCCCTCCTGACTCCCGAAGACCTCCGGGATTTCTATTGTGCGGATGTAAATCGGGCCGACGTGCGGGGGCAGGACCTGATCCTGACGATGGCCGTCGAGCTGGTACGACCCAACCCCGGAGCCTTTTACCACGCCTTCCTGTTCAGCCATTCGGGCGCGGGCAAGTCTACGGAGCTGACCCGGCTCTGCCGGCTCGATCCGATCGCTCGGCTGTACGCGCCGCTGCGTTTTGGGTTGATGTCGCAGTTGGACCCAGGCGCCTTTCAGCCCGTGGACGTGGTTCTCTACATCGTCTCGGAGGTCGTGACCCGTACCGCCCTGCCGATCGCGGAGGGAGGCGCCGGGCACCGGGCGGGCGAAGACCGCCTCCGCGAGCTCTGGTACTGGTTCGCCACGGAGAAGGAGACCCTGGAACAGGCGACGCAGTGGGGAGGTCACGTAGAAGGTGGTCTCAAGCTTCCGGGGGAGGGGGTCCTGCCCGGGTGGGCCCACCTCATCGGGCTGTTCGGCGTGCTGAAGGGTGAGTTCAAGTATGCCTCCGCCCGCAAGAAGGAGGTGGTGGAGTACCGCCTCGCCGTCTGGACACCCTGATCAGGATCGCGAACGCCCTGCTGGATGAATGCAACGACGCGCTCAAGAGAGCCACGGGGCAGGAGTGGTTGATTTTGGGCGAAGAGTTTGATCGCGCCGGGGTGAACACCACATCCCTGGAACTCTTGTTTCTGACCTATGGGAATGCACTGCGTGAACTACAGGTTCACTTCATCGTCACCCTGCCGATCAGCCTGGCATACAGCGAACGGCGCTCCGAGCTGCCCGTGCCGGACGAGCGGGTGTTTTGCCTCCCGGATATCCCCGTATTCGACCCGCAGCATGCTCCCCACGGGCCGGGGAGAAGCGCGGTGCGGGCGATTCTGGAAGCCCGGGCGAGCCCCGAGCTCTTCGGCAGCGGCGCGATGGAGCGGCTGGTAGTGGCTTCGGGGGGGAATATCCGCGATCTGGTGGCTCTCACTGTCATGGCGACCACCAATGCGTTGGTGCGGAACCCGCTCGGTCGCGTGGAGGACGAGGACGTGACCACCGCCGTCCGGCGGCGGCGCACCGACTACCTCCGCAGTTTGGGACAGAGTCCCTACGACGGGGGGGAGATTACCTACGAGGCCAAAGTCGAGCGCCTTGTGCGAATCTACGACCAGGATCCAACGGCACAGTCGCCGGACCCGGTGCTCTATTCGCTCTTCCGCGCTCGCGCCGTCCAGGAGTTCAATGGCGAACGCTGGTTCGGGGTACATCCCCTGGTGGTAGATCTGCTCGCCCGCCAGGGGAAGGTCGCCCGGACGCCGGACGGGGTGGCGCCGGGTGGCACTGAGTGAGGTCGCCTTTGGGGAGTTGCCGCTCCCCGATCCGCCGCCGCCCGCAGCGGACGAATCCGTTGCGCTATCCGACGCCACCGTCGCCGTGGTGCATCGGGTTGCGACCTGGGCGGCGCGGGCGCCCTGGGGGATGGCCTGGGTCGAGTTCGTCTCCGAAAAGGTGCGCGGTCGGGCCCACAGGGCGCTGGAGCAGGAACTCGCGCAGCAGGGCGTGCCCGTTCACACCCTGCACCTGAGGCCGGGGCAGGAACCGGTTCAGGTCGCGTGGGAACTGGCAGACTGGTACGCCGCACTCAGTGGCGGAGTCGCGGTGATCGTCGGGCTCCCCGTTCGCCTTCCGCCGGGATCTGGAGGTCAGCCGGGCGCTCTCCACGTTGAGCCAGTTCCGGGAGCGGCTCACCCCCCACCATCTCCGCCAGATCTGGTGGGTCACCCGGGACCTGGCCGAGGTGCTCCTGCGAGACCTGCCGGATCTTTGTTCCTGGTTCGTGCTTCGAGAAGAGCTGACCGAGAGCGAGCCCTTGAACCTGGAAGCGCTCGGACCTGCGCTGGGGATGCCCGGGACCTGGCTGAGCGCGGAAACGGCCCGGCAGGAATTGCACCGGGCTGAAGAGCGACTGTCAGCGGCCCTGAACGAGAGCACGGCCCCGTCCGCGCTACTGCCACTGGTGCGCTCTGTAGTCTCCGCGCTGGAGCCGGAGAGCCTCCGCACCGAAGCGCCCGCCCACGCTCTGCTCCTGCTGCGGTTGTTGGATTCCTCCTGGGCCGGACTCTCGGACCCGGATGATGGCGCAGCGGAGCCGGGTGCGTCGGCGCCCCCCCGCATCCAGATGCTCGGCCTGCGCGCCCGGCTCCACGAGCTATCCGGAGCCGACGACCGGGCGGAGCACGACCGGACGCGGAGACTCGCGCTGCAGCAGCGGGCGGGAGACGCAGCGGGCGCCACGGACACATTGCTGAGCCTTGCGCACCGCGCGGCGCGGACGGGGAGGACGGTGGAGGCGCGGAGGTGGCTCGCACAGGCGCTACCACTGATCGAATCGAGCGGCAGCCCGCAAATGCTCGCGGTTGCCCGGCACGAACTCGCGACGCTGGACGCTCAGCAGGGGGATGTGGCGGCGGCGCGGCAGGGTTACACTGCCGCGCTCCAGTTGCGGGAGCAGATCGGAGACTTGCGGGGAGAGGCCGACATCCTGATCGCCCTGGCTGCACTGGATGTGTTTCAGGGGGACCTGGTGGGGGCGCGAGCAGGCTGTCACCGGGCGCTGGCGCTGTATCAGCAGCTCGGGGCCCGCCTGGGGGAAGCGGGCTGCCGGGAGTCGCTCGGGCTGCTGCTGCTGGCCGAAGGGGCGGTGGGGGAGGCCTTCCGCAGCTTCGTGGGGGTCTTGCGTGCCCATGAGACATTGGAGAATGTGCTCGGCTGCGAGGCGGCGTACGGCTACCTGGCGCGCTGTGCGGCGCGGGCGGGGCAGGTGGACCAGGCGCTGCTCCTGGCGGAAGAGTCACTCGCGATCGGCCGCCGCATCCAGGACCGGTTCGGCGAGGCGATCAACCTGGAGCTGCAGGCACGCCTCTGGTTGGCCCGGCATGAGTTCCTCCCGGCAGCGGCGGCGGCACTGCTCCTGGCGGCGCGCCTGCGGGAAATCGGGCGGGAGGAGCAGGCGCGGCCCTGGGCGGAGTTGACGGAGCAGGTACTGGCGCAGCTCCCGGAGACGCTCCGGGACGTGTTGACGGAGCAGCCGGACGCCGTCCGCGGGGCGGCGCTGGAAGAGGCGGCGGCGCGGCTGGCGGCGGAAGGGCGCGGGCTGCTGGACGCACCGCCGGCCGCCGGGAGCGAGCCGAACGCGGCGGTATAGCGATTCCTCACGGTGCGATGGATCGGTCGGGCGACGGCCTGGCGAACGACGAATGATGACCGGGACGGCGGGCGAGGGCGCGCGCGGGGAGCATTGAGGCGCCCCGTCGTGGGTCGCGCCGGAGTCAGAGGCCGCTCCAGGTCCCCCCCGGGGGTGAGCACCGCCCCGGCAGCCTTTTGTTCCGTACACCCGCTGGCGCGGCGTGTTTCCGTTGTGCGGGTGAGGCACGGCGGCGGAGAAAGCCGTGGAGACTGTCTGGGTGGACGAGGCGTCCCCCGGGACCCCGCCGAGATTTGCGAGGGGGTTTTGCGGTCGCATCGTGGGCGCGACGCGGTCAGAACCTCTGGATCGGGCGCCCGACCCCCACGATCTCGCCCCCAGCACCTCCGATGAGAGCGCCCTATCTCGCGCGTTTCGCCCGAGTCTGACGCCAGCCTCGTCCACGCTGACGACTTCCGCGGCGGCATCCGTGCTTGCTACAACGCGCGCACTTTCCGGCCCGACCTGGAGCGCCTGACCATTTGCCTGCTGGGGGTGGCCACCCCGGCGGAGTTGATCTCCGACACGCGGCTCAGCCCGTTCAACGTGGGAAAGCGGATCCGCTTGACGGACTTCACCCTGGCGGAAGCGGAGAAGCTGGCGCGGTGCCCGGCGGGGGGGAGCGCAGTGCTGGCGCGGGTGCTGTACTGGACGGCGGGGCAGCCGTACATGACGCAGCGGCTCTGCCGGGCGGTGGCGGAAGACGCGGCGATGATCCGGGCGCGCGATGTGGACCGGTTGTGCGCGGAGTTGTTCCTGTCGCAGCAGGCGCGGGAGCGCGATGACCACCTGGCATTCGTGCGGAACCGGCTGCTGAAGGCGCATGACGATCTCGCGGCGGTGCTGGACCTGTACCGGCAGGTGCAGTCGGGGCGCCCCATTGCGGATGACGAGACGAACCCGTTGTGTGCGGTGCTGAAGCTGTCGGGGGTCTGCCGGGAGGAGCAGGGGCGGCTGCGGGTGCGGAACCGGGTGTACGCGCGGGTGTTCGATCGGGGCGTGGGTAGAGGCGCAGTTGCCGAACGCAGAGGTGGAACGGCAGAAGGCGGCGTACCGGCGGGGGCTGGCGCGGGCGTCGGCGGTGGCGGGCCTGGTGCTGGCGCTGATGGCGGGGCTGACCGGGTGGGCGCTGTCGGAGCGGGGACACGCGCGGGCGGAGACGCGGCGGGCGGGCGAAATGGCCGCGGTGGCGCGCCGGCAGGCCGACGAGGCGCAGCGCCTGACGTACGCCGCGAACCTGAGCCTGATCCAGCGCGATTGGGAAACTCCTCGGTCGGAGATTGGTCACATGCGGGACCTTCTGGAAGAAATCCGGCCCAGCCCGCAGCGCGGCTTCGAGTGGGGCTACTGGAACCGGCTCTGCCACCTGGACCGGCTCACCCTGGGAGGGCACATCGGCGCCGTGAAAGCGGTGGCATTCGCGCCGGACGGGCAGCGGGTGCTGACGGGGAGCGGGGACCACACCGCGAAGCAGTGGGACGCGGGGACGGGGTGGGAACTGGTCACGCTCAGAGGGCACACAGGCAGTGTGAGTGCTGTGGCGTTTTCGCCGGACGGGCGACGGCTGCTCACGCGGAGCGGGGATTTGACCCCGAAGCTGTGGGAGGCGGAAATGGGGCGGGAACTCCTCACCCTCAGGGGGCACACCTGGTTGGTGAATCCGGCAGTATTCTCCCCGGACGGGCGGCGGGTGCTGACGGTGGGAGACCGAACCGCAAGGCTGTGGTTCTCAGACCCGGAGGCCGGAACTGCGGCGGGGGTGCGGTCCGTGCGGGGGAAGTAGCGCGGCGGGGCGGCAGAGGTTGGATCGTGGGGCGTGCGCCCGGTGCCGAATGAGGGGTCGGCGGCGGGACAGCGTCGCGATGCGTTGCAGAGCGCGGTACTACCCGTCCGGCGTGCGCGCCTCCCGGACCCGCAGCATCACGGGATCGTGGTGGGCGGGCGCAGCAGACGCGGGTGCTCCGCACCTCCGCAGGAAGGTAGCAGTGGAGAAGCGAACTGGCAGCCGGCGGCTCGGGGCCAGTCCGGGCCGGCCTCGCTCTCACCAGATGCGGCTGCCGCCGCACCGCGTAGGACCTCACGCCCGCTCTCTCTTCGCTCTCCCATGTTGGCTCCCCCGCTTCCCTCCACCCCCCGCCGTGCCCGCCGCCGGACCGACTTCGACGGCGCCTGGAAGTTCGCCCTGGAAATCTTCCTCCCCCAGTTCTTCCGCTTCTTCTTCCCCCACGTCGCCGCCCAGGTGGACTGGAACCACCCGTTCGAGTTTCTCGAGCAGGAACTGCGCCGCGTCACCCGCCGGCCCGCGCCGGCCGCCGCTGCGTGGACAAGTTGGTCCGCGTCCGGCTCCTCTCCAGAGCGGATCTCTGGGTCCTCATCCACATCGAAGTGCAGAGCCAGCCGGACAAGACGTTTCCCGCCCGGATGTTCGTCTACTACTATCGCCTCCGGGACCGGCACGGGGTCTCGGTCGCGAGTTTCGCGGTCCTGGCCGATCCCGACGCGGCGTGGCGGCCGGAGGGGCACGCCGAGGGGCTGTGGGGGACCCGCTGCGAGTTCCGCTTCGAGTGGGTGAAGCTGCTCGACTACGCCGGGGAACTGGAGCGGCTGCGAGGGGAGCGAAACCCATTCGCGGCGATGGTGGAGGTCCACCTGCGGGCGCTGGCAACGCGGCGGGTGCGGCCGGAGCGGCGCCTCCGGGAGAAGCTGGAGCTGGTGCGCAGCCTCTACCGGCGGGGGTTCACGCGAGAGGAACTGGAAGAACTGCTCCAGTTTCTTGACTGGCTGCTGGTACTGCCGGAGAATCTGGAAGAGCAGTTCGACGCGGTGGTGACGGAGTTGGAGGAGGAGCGAGCGATGCCGGTGATTTCCCCGATGGAGAAGCGCTTCACCGAGCGCGGACGCAGGCTGGGCCGGGAAGAAGGACTCCAGCAGGCGCAGGCCCGGGAATGCGCGCGGCTGGTACGGACAACCCTGGAGGTGCTGGAGAGACGGCTGGGGCCGGTGCCGCCCCGGATCGCGGCGACGCTGCAGGAGTTGGAGGATGCGGAGGCCCTCTGGTCGCTGCTGGCTGGAGCCGCCGTGGCGGAGACGCTGGCCGTGTTTGAAGCCGGCCTGGCGTCCGCCTGCACCCGCAGCACGGCGTGAGCCGCCCGGGGCGCCGGAAGCAAGGCGGGTGATCCGCAAACCCTGCAGGAAGGCGGGCACGCGAACACGAACCGGCAGCCGGCGGCAGGGCGCAGCCCGGGTTGCCGGGGCGGGTCTTCGAATGCACCGACCCGCTCCGGGGCCAGGAGGTTCGAGGCGCAAATCACTTCTCACCACCCGCCGGGATGTTCGAGAATGATGGCACGGCGCCCCGGCGACCTGGTGGGGTGCAGTTCCGTCTTCGCAGGAGTTCCCCGTGCAGCGCTGTCCCGAGTGTGACGTTCTTCTCTCCCCCATCCGGCTGCTGCAAGGGGCGACCGGCCAGGCTCTGGGCGAACTCGCGTATGCCCCCGCCGATGCGAAGCCCAGCCTGTGGAACGGGGCCTTCCCGGTGGCGGGCAGCATTCGGGCCCTTCTCTGTCCGGAGTGCGGCCGCGTGCTCCTCTACGCCGTGCTCCCGCAGGACAGCTTCCCGGTCCCCAGCACCTCTGCCCCCGTGGACACGGCCAACCTGCCCCTGGCCTCCGGCGCACCGGATCCCGGCGAGGAGCAGTGGCCCCCTACAGCCGAGGACGCACCGGGTGACCTGGGAAGCGCAGCGAGCGGCTGCTCTTCACGGGCATCCTCCGCCCGGATCGTGCCGGCCAGGTGGTCCTCTGCAGCGAACTGTACCGGGCCGACCTGCAGCGCCACCTGCAGTAGCCGGTCCCCGCCCCTTTCCTGTAACGAGAAAGGAGCGGGACCCGGAACCATCGCTGGCGGAGCCCCCAGCCTCGCTTCACCGCGATCTGCTGGCGCCACTTCTACCGCGATGCTACCCCTTCGCGAAGTCTGCCATCACCGCCGGGGCGGCCGTGTCGAAACCGACCACGTCGAGCATCCCCGCGTCGTTCGGGTCCGCGATGGTAAACGGGTTCGCCAGCATACCCACTACGATCAGCTTCGCGGGAATGCCCATCCGGTCGCGGTACTCGCGGAGCGCCTGCATCGGATGGATGTCGCCCGCCCACGTCTCGTTGTCCGTATAGACCACGAAGACGTCCGCCGCCACCCGCTGCTGCATCGCCCAGAGCATCGGCAGCGCGCAGTCCGTGCCCCCCATCGGGAGCGCGCCGACGGCCTGCACCACGTCGTCCAGGCGCTGGCGAGGCGAGATCGGGATCGGAGTCAGTCCCGGCGTCCCCCCGCCCCACCTCCCGCCCAGGCCACCGCTGCCGGAGGTAAAGCCGACGATGGTATAGTCCGCCTCCCTGCGCGCCGTGACCATCGCCATTGCCGCACTGCCCACGCGCGGTGAGACCCCGGGCATGCCCCCGATCTGACCACACCCCATCGAACCGGAGACGTCCAGTGCGAGGAGCCACCGCTTTCCGGTGCTCTCCACGCTGCCGAATGCGGCGTAGAAGGCTGCATCCAGCGCGTCCACCACCGCCTGCACCGGAGTCCAGACGCCCTGGCCGCGCACCCCGCGCCCCTGGCGGTAGGTCCCGAGGGCGCCGAGCACAACGATGGGATGCACGCGCGCGGCGCGCAGGCGCTTCTCGTCTCGCAGTTGCGCCAGCACCCGGTGGGTGCCGTCACTCCCCGGCGCCACCACCCCCACCCGGGTCAGCGTCGCCAGGTTTCGGATGAGCGCCATCATGGGCATGTCGTCCAGGAGCGCGTCCCACACCTCGGCGTGCGTCAGCCACTGCGTCGGCACGGCCTCGCGCGGGAGCCGGTGCTCCCGTACCAGCGCCACGATCTCCGCCACCGACTCGGCCCGCTTTGCCCGCTCCCACGCCCAGACCAGGCGCAGCGATGCGTCTGCGGGGAGCTCCGCCGGCACCGTTTCCCAGCCGCGGGTGATCCAGTGGTACACGGTTTGCAGCGACGAATCCGGGTCGGCCTGCGGATGCGCCAGTCGCAAGAGGTCCCGGTGCGACCAGCCGTCCCGCTGCTGGTACTTCACCGCCTGGAACGCCACCTCGCCCGGCTCACGGGCGTACCATGCTGCCACCGCCGACCGGAGGCCGCGCCCCCAGCCGCGCATGCCGTCCACATGCGCCGCGAACTGGAACAGGTGCGTGCCGATCCGGCAGACGCGAGGCAGGGCCGCCAGCGCCTCCCGTCGAGTGGCCGGGTCCGCGTGGTCCGTGGTGGCGAGCGCCAGCGCGAAGAGCGCCGGGTCCTGCTTTGGGGCGCGGCCCGCCTCGGAAACCTCCACCACGGTCCGCACCGTGCGCGGACCGTCCGCCGCGAGGCACCGGATCACTGCCTGCGCGTTTTCCAGCGCCAACTTCTGCGCGGAGGCATAGTAGGACCCGCCTTCGCAGCCCAGGATCAGGAACCGGTTCAGCCGGGTCCAATCATCCACATGCCAGGTGTAACCCCCGGCGCTGTTGGGCCCCTGCGCCGTCCCGGGAATCGGCTGTGACTGCGGCGTCTGCTTTCGGGAAAGAACATTCTTGAGGTACGCCATTGTACCAACTCCTCGCTGGGTGTCGTGCGACGATAGGGTGAAAGGGGGGAGTCGAACCCCCGCCTCCTCGTTAGTAGCGATAACCCTTCAACTCCGGCCCGCAAGCAGGCGAGTTGTGTCGAAAGGCGTTTGGCGCTCTCCCAGAGCTACTCTCACCACGATGAGGGCGCGACGGGCAAGTGTGTGCCGCTGGTTTTTTCGTTAACAGCGAGAACCCAGTGGCTCCGGCCCGTCGCAATCCTCGATCCAACAGTGGGGAAGGGAGGATTCGCACCTCCACTCCCTTACGGGAACCAGGTTCTTGCCGAGAACCCTTCTACTCCGACCCGCGAACGGATGAGTGAATGCAGAAGGACTACACCTGGCGCGTCTGCAAATTCCGCCACTTCCCCATTTCGGCGGCGCCCGATGGGGGACGCCGCCGCGATTCCGGAACGGACAAAGAGTGCAGGTGCGTCCGGGGATTGCGGCCCCCGGGAGTGAGCAAGAACACACCTGCGCCGGCCCGTTCCGAATAAAAAACGCCCCGGTGGACTGCCGGGGCGCTTTTGAATTCCGAATTTCGGCGGATCACTCCGCCAATTCAGCCCTTCACGCGCCTCCAGATCCGGAAAAACAAACGCAGCCTCATGCGCCGTCCGGAACCACTTTCGTCGTCCGTCCGCCGATTGCGCAGCCCTGGGGTGAGTGTATTGTTCATCAGGATCGAGTTACGCTTTGCTGCCCGTATATTGGCCGGGCGAGCAGTAGGATACCTGTTCGTTTTCTTTGAGTCAATCCCCGTTTTTCGCTCTCGGGGAACGTCGCCGGGCCGCGCTACATCGCGCGCGTGATCTGCACCTCGGCTCGCGCGGGCCAGCCGTCGCCCGCGCGTACCACAAAGCCTTCTCCCGGCCCGGTTACGTGGGACTGGCCCGGCTGTACCCGGCCGGCCTCCGACGTAGCCGGGAAGAGCAGGTGATCCTCCACACTGGAGGGCAGACGGCGCTCCCCTGCGTCATAGAGAGAAATGTTGGCGTGGACCGCGCTGATCGGGACCGAGCCCGTGTTGGTCCAATCGGTAAGGACTTCAAGGGTCATGGACCCTTCACTGGAGCGATGAGGCACCAGCCGCACGCGCACCACCGCGGCCCGCGCGCCCCATGGCGACGACAGGTGCCCGCCCCAGAGAACCGCCCCAACTCCTACCACCGGCGGAATCCCCAGCATTAGCTGGATCGATTGACGACGTGTCATCCGTTGCATCGCAGAACCCTCCTCATGGGCAGAATACCCCTGTGGACTCCTGCTGCAACGGAGATATGTGTTGGGCGAACAAGTTGGGGGTGCCGACGTGCGTGCGTCCAGACGCGGCGCACCGGAGGCGGAGGCGTGGGATCCCGGCATGGCGCCTCCGCTGCGACGCCGCAGTGCCGGAAGACTCTGCACGGCCCGGGGCCCTCTCTGTCGGGGTGGAGTGGCTGGATTTCTGGTGGCGCACTACGGGCAGCAGGGCCCCGGTGCGTTGACGGGACGATCCGGTCCGGCCGGTTGGAGCGAACAGTTACGACAGCTTCGGATGTGCCGACAATCCGAGGGGATAGCCGACTGTCGGAGGAAACGACTCGGAAGGAGTTCCCATGCATACCGTCACCCCCTCACTCCCCGACGCCGAGATGGACCTGGTCGGAATACGGCGGCGGGCCCGGGAGTTGCAGAAGGCGTTCCAGGCCGGTGACCCGGACGCGCGGGCATTGGTCGAGCAGCATCGCGGGCGTGCCGGCGCCCACGCATTCCGGCTTTCCGACGCGTTGACCGTGCTCGCACGGCTACACGGTTGTGAGAACTGGTCACAGTTGCGGGCCGCACTGAGTCGAGTCAACGCACATGTGTTGGCCGCTGCGGTCCGGGCCGGAAACCGGCGACGGGTGCGCGCCCTCCTGCGCCTCTGCCCGGGGCTGGTACACCTGGATCTGGCCGACAACAATGAGCACCGGGCCCTCCACCACGCCGTCAAGGCGCGCAACGTGGATCTGGTCCGCCTGCTGATGGCGGCCGGCGCGGATGCCCGCAAGGGGATCTATCCCCACCGCGATGCCACGACTGCCCACACCATCGCCCGGGAGCGTGGTTATGAGGAGATTGTGGCCGCCATTGAGGAGGCGGAGCGAGCGCGGCGGGCGGCGGCGGGATCCCCGACCCCGGACGTGCCGGCCCCGATGGCGCAATTCGCCGCGGCACTCCGCCGGGAAGACGCGCCGGCCGCCCTCGCCCTGGTGGCCGAGCACCCCGCACTGCTGACGGCGGCCGACCATGCGGGCAGCACGCTCCTGCATCTTACCGCCGCCGGGCTGTCTGAAGCCGTGATCGGCGCCCTCCTCGCGCAGGGGCTTGCCGTGGACACTTGTGATTTCCAGGGCCGCACGCCCCTGGATTGTGCCGCGCTCGCCGTAGAGTGGCGCCGACCGGAGTCGCTGGAGGGGTTCCGCCGTGTGGGACCGGCGCTGCGGGCGGCCGGGGCAGCGCTGAGTCCCGCCTCCGCCGTTGCTCTGGGAGAAGCGGAGTGGGTGCGGGAGGAGCACGCGGCGCGCCCGGAGGTACTGCGGACCTGCCGTTCGCTCGAGGGTGGCCTGCTCACTCTGGCGGTGCAGCACCGGCGTGAAGAGATGGTGTCCCTCCTCCTGGATCTCGGGTTGGACCCGGATGAGCGTACAGCGGTGGGCGGCCTGGACGAGCCGGCCGAAAGCTGGGGGATGCCGCTCTGGCATGCCGTCGGGTCCCGCCAGTATGTGCTGGCGGAACAACTGCTCCGCCGCGGGGCGGACCCCAATGGGGACGTCTATGCCAGTGGGACCCCGGTCTTCCAGGCCTATGGACAGCGCGACGCGCGCCTGAAGGAGCTGCTCCAGCAGTACGGGGGGCGTCCCCACCCGAGCACGCTGGGCGAGTATCGCGAGACCGCCGCGGCACGTGCGTTTCTGGAGGGGGCGGACATCTGCCGTCCCACCCTCCGCGACGCCGGGGAGACGGGGATCCTCGAACTTCTCTGGGGCGCTGCGTGCGGCGGCGATCCCGAGATCGTGCGTCTCTGTTTGGAGCGTCTCGATTGGTCGCGTGACGATCCGCGCTGGTTCCGCGTTCTGGAGCAGCCCCTCCGCCTCTGGAACCACGGTCCGGGCCACTGGGTCTCCGGCGGAGCTGCGCAGTTCGACCGCACCACCTATCCGGTCTGCTTCCGCCTCATACTGGCACGCTGCGACCCAAACGTAACCGGCCGCTGGGGGCTCTGCATGCTCCACCGCGTCGCCGGCGCCGGGGATGCCCGCCGCCCGGCCGTGATGACGGATGCGGAACGGAATGCCTTCGCCACCCTTCTCCTGGACGCGGGCGCTCGTCTGGACCTGCGCGACGACGTGCTGTGCAGCACCCCGCTGGGTTGGGCCGCACGCTGGGGTCGGGCGGCGCTCGTTCGGCTGCTGCGGGACCGGGGCGCGCCTGCCGTCGAGCCGGATGCCGAGCCCTGGGCCCAGCCGCGCGCCTGGGCCGCCCGCACCGGCGACCCGGAACTCCTTCGCCTGCTGGAGTGATCCCCCTCGCTGCCGTCGCTCCAGCGCGCGGTGACGGCAACCGGCAGGAGAAGGAACGGGCCCCACTGTTGTCCAGGCACAAGCGGCGCACCGGACGACGCGCACCGCGCCGGTGCAAGTAACCCTGGCTTACACCAGTTCGTGCAGGAACCGCCCGGCGCCGTTCAGGATTTTCAGGGGACGATCCAGACGGTCCCGGAACTCCGTCTCCGGGGAGATACCGAGCAACGTGTAGATCGTGGCGATGATGTCTTGTGGAGTGACCGGGTTTTCGGCCGGGAACGCCCCGATCTCATCGGACCGTCCCAGCACGGCGCCGCCCCGCACGCCGCCCCCCGCCAGCAGGAGCCCGTAACACCCCGGCCAGTGGTCGCGGCCCGCTGCCTTGTTGATCTTGGGAGTCCGGCCGAATTCCCCGAGACAAACAACCAGCGTCTTCTCCAGCATCCCCCGTTCCTTCAGGTCGTGCAGGAGAGAACCGAGTCCCGCGTCCAGTTGAGGGAGGAGGGTTTCTTTCAGGCGCGTGAAGTTGCTGCCATGGGTGTCCCAGGTGGCGTTCGCATCCGGGGCCCAGGAGAGGGTCACCATCCGGCACCCGGCTTCCACGAGGCGCCGGGAGAGGAGGAGGCTCTGCCCATAGATGTTTCGGCCGTACCGCTCGCGGGTAACCGGCGTCTCGCGATTCAGGTCGAACGCGTCCCGCGTATTGGGCGAGGAAATGAGCGCCAGGGCGCGCTGTTGGAAGGTGTCGAGAGCGGTCAGGCTCCCATCGCGCTGGACCATATCCAGTTCTGCGTTCACCGCATGGAGCAACCCCCGCCGTTGACCCACGCGCCGGAGCGGTACCTCCGGCGTGAGCGTTACCTCCGGGATGCTGAAGTCCGGGGCATTGGGGTCCTTCAGGATGAAGAAGGGGTCGAATTGCTGCCCCATCCAGCCCCCATACACGCCCGGCTGGGGCGGCCCGCCCGCGCCTTCTTTCGTCCGATACGGCAGGGAGACGTACGGCGCCATAGCCCGCCGCGGCGGGAAGATGCGGCTGACGACGGAGCCGATGGCCGGAGAATCGTTCTGGGCAGCGCCGATCGCCACCGTCGCATCCCCCCGGTCCTCCCCGGTCAGCGCCAGGTAGACGGCGGCGGCGTGCGCATTGCTGACCTGATGGTGCGCAGAGCGGATCAGCGCGAACTCCCGTGCGAGCCGGGCCAACCGGGGTAAATGTTCCGAAAGCTGGACCCCATCCGCAGGCGTGGCGATGGGCCGAAACTCACCGCGCACCTCTGCCGGAGCATCCGGCTTCATATCCCACATGTCCAGATGGCTGGGCCCCCCGTTGAGGAACACCACCACACAGGACTCGGCACGCGCGAACGGAGCCCCCAGCGCTGCGCGTCCTCGCAGCAGTCCCGGCAGCGTCAGGCCGAGCGCGCCGAGCGCCCCGACTTGCAGCACCGTTCGCCGCGGGACCCGATCACACAGGGGATGGGCACGAGAAGCATTCACGAGCAGCACAGAGTGACCTCCACCTACAGATTGGGAGTGCGCAGCCCGCGTTCCTCCCCGCTCCAGGATGCTGGGACGAGTTTCTTCGCGCCGATCAGGCCCAACGCTGCGCGCCAGGCGCCGACGGTGTTCTGTGCCGGGCGAGAGCCCGCACCTATCCTCCGGCGCTCAGGCCCAGTTCGGTGGGCGGCGCGCCTTCCAGCATGCGATCCAGGACAACGCGG
Source organism: Actinomycetota bacterium (assembly GCA_005805375.1). Taxonomy (GTDB): domain Bacteria; phylum Armatimonadota; class SYMT01; order SYMT01; family SYMT01; genus SYMT01. Next base: position 4,980 of record SYMT01000226.1, on the reverse strand, counting down.
CAGAGTTCGAGGTCTGCCGCCTCGATCCTCGCGACTACCTCCGCCGGCAAGGGGCCGAATTGCTTCTCCGCCATCCGCTTCACGATCCGGCGCAACTCCATCGTTCCTTCTTCGCGGCCCTCTTCGCGGCCCTCTTCGCGGCCCTCTTCGCGGCCCTCTTCGCGTCGTTCGGCGCCGAACTCTCGCAGGAAGGGGCTGCGGCGCAGCCAGCGTTCTTCGAAACTCAGGTTCTTCATCACGATCGGTCTCCGCAGGTAGAACGAGGCGATGGTGGCTGTCAACGCCAGAAGGTCGTCCTGTTCCTGGCCGGTAAAGTCGCCATCGTAGATCAGTTGCTGGACTTCCTCGAGTGTCGCTTCATCCGGATTATCTTCGCACACGAAGAGCACGGGCGCCAATCCCCGGAGCGGGCCTCCCCGGATCAGGGGGACCCATTCCCAAAGCCGGATGGCGGTGAACTCGAAGCTGTTGCGCAGGGCTCCTTCCTGCTCGACCAGCACGTTGGGGAAGGTCGTGTACGTCCCTTTCCGCAGGTAGATGACGACCAGGAAGACCCGGCAGCCGAGTTGCCGGGCGAGGGCGGCTCGCTTGTAGCACCAGGTGTCCAGGTTCTTCCGCTTGGGACGAAACTCCAGCTCGAAGCAGATCGCAAAGCGTTGTGGATCATCGGGCGCGCCCACGACGAGGACCCGATCTGCGGTCAGTTCGGGCAGGTTGACGGTAACATCTTCCCACTGGAGGGGCTGGCTGCCGGGATCGTGCCCGACGGCGCGTAGGATGGGGCGTGGGAAGTGGCGCAGGAGGATCTTCCCCAGCTTGTCCGCGTGTCTGTGTCGCATTCCGTTGTCTCACCTTACCGGGCTCGGCCGTGCCTGTAGGAAGCGTATCGCACGCCGGTGAGATTGAGGATAAAACTCGCTCGGGGAGCGGCAGAGACCGCAGGAAAGTGGCAATGGCAACAGACGATTACGTGACGGAATCGCTGCGGGCGGTGCTGGTAGGCTGTGGGGGGATGAGCGCCGCCTGGCTGCGGGCGGCGAAAGAGATTCCCGGGCTGGAATTGGTGGGATTGGTGGATGTGCGGGAAGAAGCAGCACGCCAGCGGGCGGAGGAATTTGAACTGGCCGGGGCGCGGCTGGATACGGATCTCACCCGCACGCTGGAGCAACTCCGACCGGATGCCGTATTCGACTGCACAGTGCCGGAGGCGCATCATTCCGTCACCCTGGAGGCGCTGCGGTTCGGGTGCCATGTCCTGGGCGAGAAGCCGCTGGCCGACAGCATGGAGCACGCCCGCGAGGCAGTTCAGGCGGCCCACGAGGCGGGGCGCATCTACGCCGTGATTCAGAACCGCCGCTACGACCCGCGCATCCGTCGCCTGCGCCGCCTGGTGGCGAGCGGTGGGGTGGGGGCGTTGACCCAGGCGAATTCCGATTTCTACATCGGCGCGCACTTCGGCGGGTTCCGGGACCGGATGGAGCATGTCTTGCTGCTGGACATGGCCATCCACACGTTTGATATGGCGCGGCTCATCACCGGCGCCGATCCGGTCTCTGTCTACTGCCGGGAGTGGAACCCGGGGGGCTCCTGGTACGACCACGATGCCTCCGCCATCGCCATCTTCGAGATGACCGGCGGACTGATCTATACCTACCGTGGGAGTTGGTGTGCGGAAGGGTTGAACACCTCCTGGGAGGCGGACTGGCGCCTGGTCGGCGAGCGCGGCTCGATCACCTGGGACGGGCGCGAAACGATCCGCGCTCAGGCTGTTTCCGAGACCGGTGGCTTTCATTCCACCCTGACGGACCTGCCTGTGCCGGACCCTGAATCGGCGGATCGGCACGGCGGGCACGGAGGCCTGATCCGCGAGTTTGTGGAGTGCGTGCGCACCGGGGCCACGCCCGAGACAGTCTGTTCGGACAACATCAAGAGTCTGGCGATGGTGTTCGCAGCAATCGAGAGCTCCCGTCGAAATGCGCCGGTACCGGTAGCGTGGTAAGAACTTGTCCGGCAATGCGGTTGGCGACCGAGTGGGTGCGGCCGGCAAAGGATGAATGATCTCGATCCGCGCGCGGCGAACAAGTCAGCCAGTGCATGGCAGCAGCCGAAATGAGGAGTGCGTGGAGAAGCGTGAGAAACGAGTGACGGTTTCGGGACACTCGTTCCTCACGCTTCTCCACTCACTCCTTACAGGGAGATCCTCAATGGCAAGAGAAAGTCGAAGACCTGCGGGCGCCCGGCAAATCCTGCTGGGCGTCGTGCTGGGGGCGGGGTTCGTGCTGACCACCCCGTGGGCGATCAGCCAGACCGGAGCGGGGGGCAACAACCCGATCGGCGACCGCTTCTGGCCCTCAGAGTTCGGAGCGAACGACCAGCGGGGGGCGGCGAACCGGATTACCCCCGAGCGCGTCTCTGCGGCGGCACGACTGATCCGCGACGGCCGCATCTACCAGTTGGGTCGGGTGTACGAGCATGGGATGCCGATCCCGGGCAAGCGTCACTTCAGCCTGACCATTCCCGGCCTCCCCACCGGTCGCCCGACCGGAAAGAACCAGATGGTCTCGAACGACGAACTCTTCAGCGGGGAGATCGGGCAGGTCGGGACCCAATTCGATGGTCTGGGCCATGTCGGTATCCGGATGCATGGGGAGGATTACTTCTACAACGGCAATAAGCTCTCCGAGTTCGGCGACCCGTATGGCCTCAAGAAGCTGGGCGTCGAGAATGCCGGCGTCTTTTTTGCCCGCGGTATTCTCCTGGATGTCTGCGCGCTGAAGGGTGTGGACCGGTTGCCGACCGGAACCGTGATCTCCCCGAACGACCTCGCGGCGTGTCTCCAGCGAGCGAAGTTGACGCTGCGTGAGGGGGACGTCGTGATGATCCGCACCGGACATGGCAAGCTCTGGATGAAGAACAACGACGCCTATGGCGCGGGGGAGCCTGGGATCGGCCTAGCGGCGGCGAAATTCCTGACGGACCGGAAGGTTGCCCTCATCGGGGCAGACACCTGGGCCATCGAAGCCGTCCCGCACGAGCGTGCCGACCTGTCCTATCCGGTACACCAGTGGAACCTCACGAAGCACGGCGTGTATCACCTGGAGAACCTGGACCTGGAGGCGCTGGCGGCCGACCGGCTGTACGAATTCTGCTTCGTCTTCAGTCCGCTGCGGCTGAAGGGCGCCACGGGTTCTCCCGGCAACCCGGTGGCGATTCGCTAGGCGCCCGGGCGACCCCAAACGGCATGAACTCTACCCATCTGCGCACCGGCATGTTCGTCATGCCGATTCACCCGCCGACCAAACCCCTGGCCCAGTGCCTTGACGAGGACCTGGAACTGGCGTTGCTCTGTGACCGGCTCGGTTTCGACGACTTCTGGGTCGGGGAACACCACTCCTCCAGTGTCGAAAACATCGTCATGCCGGAGATTTTTCTCGGCAAGGTGCTGGGTCTCACGGAGCGGATCCGTGTGGGCCCGGCGCCGGTCTGCCTTCAATACCATCATCCGGCCCACGTCGCGGGGCGTCTCGCGCTCCTTGACCACCTTTCCCGTGGCCGTCTCAATGTCTGCTTCGGGCCGGGAGCGATTCCTACCGACCTCGAGATGTTTGGCGTACTCCCGTCCGAAAGTGGTGAACGAGTCTCCGAAGCAATCGAGATGATTTTACGTCTCTGGGACGGAACCGTGCCCGTGCAGATGGAGGGGAAGTTCTGGAGCGTCTCGGTGTGCAAGAATCTGCACCCGGACTTTGGTGTCGGTCACCTCCACCGCCCGTACCAGCACCCGCACCCGCCGATCTACGTGCCGAGCATCAGTCGCGCCTCTGTTGGGCTGGCAAAGGCGGCGGAACGAGGCTTTCGGTTCATCAGCCACCATATGCTGCACCCGGGCGTGCTCCGGCAGCAGTGGGAGGCCTATTCGCACGCCGCTTCGGCCGCCGGGCGCACTCCGGCTCCAACCGATTGGGCCGTGTCGCGGAACATCTTGGTGGCGGATACCACCGCCGAGGCCCGCCGCCTGGCCCGGAACAACTCGCTGGGGGCCTGCATCCAGTACATTCTGGGACTCACGCGGGCGGCCGGCCACCGGGGTCTGGGCGCCTGGAAGCGAGATGAGCACCAGGCCGATGCCGACTGTACGCTGGACTACTTCCTCAATGAAGTGGTCATTGCCGGCGATCCGGCATCCGTCACCCGGCAGCTACTGGAACTCCGCGACGCTGTGGGTCCGTTCGGCACGCTGGTGGTGACGGCCCACGATTGGGATGACCCGGCCGTTTGGAAGCGCAGCCTGGAATTGTTCGTCCGGGAAGTGCTCCCGCAGCTTCATGGGTAGCGCGCGGGGAGGAGAGCGTCCGTGACGGGGCATTGCGGACCAGGAAGACCCCGGATCAGCCTCCCACTCCCTCGGGTGTGGGAGGCGACGGGGACGCCTCACCCCGTCGTGCCCGGCTGTACCGCACCCATCTGCTGGGAGCGCCGAGCCATCGCACCGGTGTTCCCGACGCCCCTCAGAACACCAGGTTCCAGAGGAGGAACGCCGCCTGACCGAGGGTGATGACCAGCCAGAGCGTGACCGCAATCGTGCCGGTGATTGTACCGGTGACGGCAAGTTTCTTCAGTTCGCATGTGCCGCGCAGCACGGGAAGCGCCAAACACACGGCACTGGCGCCACCCGCCAGACCCACGACCCCCAGGAACTTCCCGGTCGCGCTCATCACCAGGACCAGTGCAGCGATCCCCGCGATCAGGGAAGCGATCGCACGACCATCGAGATCATCCGTATTCATCAGTCTTCCTCCGTGTTCGGTTAGCGGACTCCACGTATCCATGACGTTGCGGGGGCGTCGAAGTTACTCCTTCAGCCCGACTACTGCCGGCGACTGGGCGCCAAATCGGTGAAGTCAGGAGGACATCAACTCCCCGTCGGAGTTGGCCTGCTCCGCACGACATCGCAGTTGCCGCAGTTGCTCTTCGAGCCCC
>SYMT01000225.1 GCA_005805375.1 Actinomycetota bacterium | reverse complement strand
GGAACGCCCGTGTCGTCAGGAGGGCGGAGAACAGGTCTTCGAGCATCTCCCGGCGCGCGGAGGAACCCTCGGCGAGCGGAGCCCGTGCCAGCACGGCCCGCACCCGCTCGCGTTCCTCGGCGCGCGGCGCACGCCCGAAAGCGAGCAGATAGACCTGTAGGAGCAGCGCGTCAGGATCCGGGTGATCCGCCAGGAGGCGTTCTACGGCGCCGCCCCTCGCTCGCAATTTGTCATTGATCGTCTCGCCGTTGCTGAGGTGCAGCGCCTGGGCCACCGTGGGCTCCTCCTGGCGCTCGCAAGAGCATGTCTGCACGCGCTGGGGACGTCCGAACGCGGTCAGGAAGTACGAGGCCACCTGCGTGTCCGCGAGTTCGAGCGCTCGGGTGCCGGAGGATAGCCGGGGAAGGCGGTCGGCACACCAGTGACCTGGGAGATGGCGTCCAGCAACACCTCGGCGGGGAGGCGCCGCGGGATGTAGGTGGAGTAGTACCGACCGTCTGCCGGCGCCCCGGAGGCCGGATCCGCGCTGCGTTGGTAGGCGGCGGAGGTGACGATCGTGCGAATCAGGCGGCGTACATCGTAGCCGCTCCGCACAAAGTCGCCCGCCAGGGCGGTGAGGAGTTCGTCGTTCGACGGCGGGTTGGTCTGGCGGAGGTCGTCCTCAGCTTCGACCAGCCCGCGCCCCATGAAGTTTCTCCAGACCCGGTTCACCAGCGCCCGCGCGAAGTACGGGTTGTCAGGCGCGGTCAGCCAGCGCGCCAGGTGAGCGCGGCGGTCTTCGGTACTCCCCGGCGGCAGCGGCAGGCCATCCAGCGGTCGGGGCGGCAGTGGCACGTTCGCGCGGGGGTGGTTCACATCGCCGGTGTCCGCGGCAAACACGAGTGTCTCGCCGGTCTGCTCGCCGTTCTTCAGGCGCAGCCGTCCAAACAGGTTCGCCATCGCGTAATAGTCGTTTTGAGTCCACTTCTCCAGCGGATGGTTGTGGCACCGGGCGCAGGTGAGCGACATCCCGAGGACCGCCTGCGTGGTTGTCTCGGTCAGGTCAATGGGGTCTTTGTGCAAGACGTAGTAATTTGCGGCCCCGTTGCGGAAGGTGCTCCCGGTAGCTGTCAGCACTTCGCGCGCCACCTGATCCCAGGGCGTGTTCCGCTCCACGCGCTCTCGGATCCAGCGATAAAAGGTCCACATGCCGCGGGAAGGCAGCTTGCGGGTGGAAACGAGAAACAGATCGCTCCACCGGTACGTCCAGTAGTCCACAAACTCCGGCCGCTGAAGCAACCGTTCGACGGCGGCATCCCGGGCGCGGTACGGCGCGAGTGCGGCTCCGTCCGCGGTGAGGGGAGCGGATCCCCGTTCTGCGCCGCAGTCACGCAGGAACGCGCTCGCCTCGTCCGGGGTGGGAAGGACCCCCGCTGTGTCCAGGTAGAGGCGACGGAGGAACGTTGCGTCGTCGGCCGGATCGGCGGGAGCAATTCCCAGTGATTCCAGTTTCTTGAGTACGAGGTCGTCCACAAAGCCCCGCCGCGCAGACCGGCGAAACGCGAGTGCCGGCGGGCGGTTTGGATAGGGAGAGCGGAAGCGGGCGAAGGCCACCCGGCTGGCGAACCAGACGGTAATGGGCGCCTCACCGGAGCCGCGCAGCGTGACCCTCCCGCCGTCGTCCACTGACGCGACCCCGTCGTCGCCGCTGCCGAATTTCACCCAGCGGGTCACGTCCGTTCGCTGCCCGTCCGAATACCGTGCGCTGACCCGAACCTGCCGAGACTGCCCCGGGGCGAGCGTGACATCAGATGGGCTGACCTCCAGTGCGGCCACTCTCGGATCGGCGGCGGACGGGGGAGGGCACCCTTGTCCGATCCAGTCCCGCAGAATCCGGTATTCCGGGCTGTCGGCGGCGAACCGTTTACCGCCTCCGTGCGGAGTGCCCCCAGACGGCTTTCGCAGCAGCAGGCTTTGCGCCGGCTCAGCGAGATCCACACGGCGGGCCAGCGCCTGCCGCGTGAGCGTGGCGTAGTCGGCGGGTGGGTCATAACCCCGGAGGGTGAGTTTCAACCCTCCCTTGCCCGCCGACGCTCCGTGGCACGCGCCCGAGTTGCACCCCGCCTTCGTGAGCACCGGCAGCACCTGGTTAGTGAAACCGGTCGGGGCGGCGATTCGCGCTGGGACATGAGCTGCGAGCCGATGTGCGGGACGCGCAGGGGAGACGGAGTGGGCGCGAAGCGGAGCCGCGCCGGCTCGGGGCGCGAGAGACGCTGCAAAGCAAACCGCGACCGGAAGAACGTAGTTGCGCCGGGACCGCAGGGGTTCCCGTGCGCCCGGCGCCCCGGGGCTGGCTCCCCACTCGCTCCATTTGGCCCCCCGCGGGTCGTTTCTCATTTCGTGCCCTCGTTCCTCGGCAATACAACCACGGGGATTGCCTCTACTCTCTGCGTTCCGCCCTCATCCCCGGCGGGGCAACCGCATGCCTGCCGGGGCCAACCGCGGGGAGACTGCCCCTGATCCTGTGCGTCGCTGCTAGAACAGTTCGTGGATCGGGTTCACTCCCGAGTCAACCAGCGGAATCGGCCGGCCCTGAGGACCGGGGAGCTCATGGTGCAGGTTGATGCCGAGCGCCCGATACACGCTCGCCGCGACTTCCGAGGGTGTCACCGGGCGGTCCTTCGGATAGGCGCCGATTTCATCGCTGGCCCCAATGACCTGGCCGCCCTTGACGCCCCCGCCGGCGAAGAAGATGCTCCAGCACTGCGGCCAGTGGTCACGCCCGCCCGCCGGATTCACTTTTGGGGTGCGCCCGAACTCGCCCATTGCGACCACCAGTGTGTTCTCCAACAGTCCCCGCTCGTGCAATTCCTCCAGCAGAGAACTGTAGCCGTGATCAAACCAGGGCCCCACAATGTCGCGATATGCCTGGATCGGAGTAAACGGCCGGGACCCGTGGATGTCCCAGGTAATCTCGTTGAAGACGGTCTCGAACATGTTGATCGTGACAAACCGCACCCCGCGCTCCACCATCCGCCGCGCGAGCAGGCAGCTCTGTCCGAACTTGTTGAGCCCGTACTTCTTGCGCCGTTCCTCACCTTCCGCCTTGAGATCAAACGCCTCGCGGGCCTCTTTCGAAGACATCAATGAGTACGCCTGTCCGAAGTTCGCATCCAGCAGTTTCGCGCCGGGGCTCCGCTCAAACGCGCGCACCCCGTTATCCACAGCGTCGCGCAGCGCCTGACGGCGTTCCTGCCGGATGGCCGTCACGTAGCTGGGCGGCAGCAGGTCGGGCACCTTGAAGTCCGGCTTGCTCGGATCCGAATTGAGCGTGAGTGGGTCGAACTGTTTTCCCAGATACCCGGCGGACTGCCCGTGAGGAAGGTTGCCGCCTGTTGGACCCATCGGGGTGGGCAGCACCACGTGCGGCGGCGAGGACCCTCGCGGGCCTTTCAGCTTCGCCAGCACGCATCCCGGGTGCGGGTGTTCCACGCCTCCCTGAAACAGGCGGCCGGTCTGCATCATCTGATGGCCGGTGTCGTGAACCGCCGCCGCCGTGTGATAGACCGAACGCACCAGCGCGTACTTGTCTGCGTGCCGGGCCATGCGCGGGAAGATCTCCGAGATACGGATGCCCGAGACATTCGTCTCCACCGGACGGTAGGGCCCCCGGATCTCCTCGGGCGCGTCCGGTTTCATGTCCCAGGTGTCGAGCTGGCTTGGACCTCCGAGCATGAAAATCATGATGCAGTTGACGTCTCGCCCCTTCGCGACTGCACCCTGTGCCTTGAGCGCCAGTACGCCGGGAAGGGATAACCCGGCGAGGCCGGCAGAGCCGGCGTGCAGGAAATCCCGACGGGTGAGCCCGTCGCAGAATTGGACCGGCCTTTCGGCGTCGAATCGCAGCATGATTGTCTCCGACACAAGTGGACCGAGGAGAGACGACCCTGGACGGACGGCAGGGGTCTTGTGCACTCCTGCATTCGCTGTCCCCATCCGCTCTTCCTTCATGCCGGGGCGGCACGCGCCGACCGCCTCCCATTCACCTGCATCATGCCCACGCTGGAACGCCTGCTCACCGAACTCTCCCAACCTGCTGCGTATCCTCACCGCGTCGCGAATCTGCACGCCGTACAGACGCACATCTCCTGTGTGTTCCTGACCGGGGACTACGCCTATAAGATCAAGAAACCGGTAGACTTCGGCTGGCTGCATTACGGGACACTTGAGCAGCGACATCACTTTGCGCAAGAAGAACTCCGCCTGAACCAGCGGCTGAGTCCGGAGATCTACGAGGAACTCGTACCGATTGTCGAGCGCGGTGGGCGCCTCCATATAGGCGGGCCCGGCGAGCCGGTCGAGTGGGCGCTGCGAATGCGCCAACTGCGGGAGGAAGACCTGCTGTCGCGCCGGGTCGCGGCCGGGACCGTCCCCGCGGATCTGATGGAAAGGCTTGCCGCCCGCCTGGTGGAATTCCACTCCCACGCAGCCACCGGGCCCGAGATTCGGTGCTGGGGGACTGCGGAGGCCGAGCGTGCCCTTCTGGACCAGGCCCTGGCGCAGTGGGCACCCGGGTGTCGCGACTCGAGTGCGGACCGTGGGAATACGTGCTCCAATAGTGGCGCGCCGGACCCGCAATACCCGTCGCTGATCGGATACTTGCGGGGATTCTGGGAAGCGTACCAGGATCTGTTTGATCGCCGGGCGGTAGAGGACCGCGTGCGCGAGGGGCATGGCGATCTGCGCCTGCAAAACCTCTGCCTCGATCCGCGCTATCAGGGCGGTGTCCAGATATTTGACTGCATCGAGTTCAACCAGCCGTTCCGCTGTTTGGACGTGCTCTCCGATCTGGCGTATCTGGCGATGGATCTCGACCTGCACGGCCGCGCCGACCTGCGCCTGACACTGGTACACGCGTATCAGCGGCTGGCCGGTGACCCGGACCTGGACACGCTGTTGCCCTTCTTCCGGTGCTTCCGGGCCTGTATCCGCGCCAAGATAGCCCTTCTGGCGGCCGCCGAAGCCGAGGTGCCGGATCTGGAGAAGAAGGAGCACGGGCGCACCGCCGCCGCTGCGCTCGACCTAGCCTGCTCGTTGGCGTCCCGCCGCACCCGTCCGACGCTCTGGATCGCCACCGGGCTGGCCGGGTCCGGGAAGTCCACGCTGGCTGTGCAATTGGCCCGCCGTCTACCTGCCGTGCACCTGAGCTCGGACCGCCTCCGCAAAGAACAGGCGGGGGTCTCTCCAGACACGCAACTGGGTATCGAATGGTATGCGCCGGACCGGATCGCTCTCATTTACACTGAGCTCCACCGACGGGCGGCCGAGGCGCTCGCTGAGGGCGAAGACGTGATTCTGGATGCCACCTACCATCACCGCTGGAAACGAGCGGTCGCCATCGCCCTGGCTCGAGCGGCGGGTGTTCCCGTAAGACTCCTGGACTGCCGGTGTGATCCCGACACACAGCGCCGCCGGCTCCGGGCTCGCGCCGTCAGCCGCGACCATGCTTCCGATGCCGGCCTCGCCGTTTTCGAAAGCCAGTTGGCCGACCATGAACCGCCGGTCAGCGCCGAACTGGGTCCCGAGGACTTGTTCATCCCAGTCGGCGCGGCGCAGTCTCCCGAAGCCATGGCGCACACTATCCTGCGGGCCCACCTATCCCGGTCCGGTGGTTGAGCTACCGCCCTCCAGGGAGCGCCGCCGTCCCGCCGGCTTCGCGGTTCCGACCCACCGTCTGGGAACTTCCGGCGTCCGCGCGTATACTACAATGCGGGCCACCAGGGAACGGGCGCTTCGAGAACAGGGTGAAGTGGAGGAAAAGTGAGTCTGGAGTTCCGCGCTCCTGTCGCTTCCCTTCACTCTCATCGCACGCCGGTTCGCGCCGCGGGGCCGGGAGGGATCGTATGGGACTCGTAAAATCCGGTCTGCGAACCGCCTTGTGGCTCGCAGGCGTACTGTTCGGGCTGGCGGCCGTCCGTGCGGGAGCACAGGCGGGGACTGCGGGCGCAGTACAGACACAGGCCGTTCAGGAGACGGCGTCCGTAGCGTTTCGGGACATTCGCGGCACCTCCGTCACCATGCGGATCCCACTGGCCCTGAATCGGCCAGCCAACTACTTCCGGCTCTACGGGCTGCGCCCCCTGACGCTGCACGACCCCGGCCGCAGACGCGATCTGTACCGCGATGCGTTCCTTGAGATGGCTACTGGATCGCTCTTGCAGCCACGCGTAGACATCTGGGCGCCGGCGGACCAGCAACTGCAGTGGATCGGACAATTCGTGTGGCGGCAGACCAGCCGTCCGCCGTCTCTCCAGGGGATTGGTCCGGTCTGGGAGCGCCTTCGGAACCCCGGTGGGCTCGCTCGCGACGGCGCATCCTGGGTGCGAGAAATGACCCGAACCCCTCTGCCGGCACACGCTGCAGCGCTTGTGCGGGCGTTTGGCGATGATCCTCCCGGCGCTGCAGGTCCGGTGCTCGAAGCGCTGGCGTTCCGTGCGCTCGCTACCGATGAGGCCGAGGCGCGCCTGCGGACCGCCGGACTCGCGCTGGGTCTCGATCAGGCCGCGCCGGGCATCGGCTCCCGAGACCCCGCCCTGCGGGAAGGGTATCGGGCAGCCCGGGCCGAGTTCGACCAGGTGCGCCAGGGACTGTGGCCCGGCATTGCCGCTGCTATGCGGCGGCGGCAGGGGTCGCTGGTCATGGATGCGATCAAGCCCCTCGCGCTGTCCAGCCTGGGTGGGTGGGCGCTGTTCGGCTATCTTGGTTGGCAGGCAGCCGAGAGTGCGCTGAATGTGGAATACCGGGGCCAGTCGGCGCTTTGCCTGGCAACCCTGGCGGTGGCGCTGCGCAACGCGGAACAAGGTCCATCTGTAACCGCCGACCGGGAAGCGGTTCGCCATCTGGCCCTGAGAGCCGAGTACGGCCTGAACCACCAGTTGACTCAGGCACTCAAACGGGAGCAGGTTCTCGCGTTCCAACCCGCCGGGGGGCGACGGGAGGCCGACTGGCAGATCAGCCTCGCCGCTCGCAGCGCCGCCCTGAGAAGCACGCTCGTCCCGGAGAAATAATGACCGGCGGGTGGCCCTCTCCCGCTTGCACGTCGCTGACAGCGCGTTGTGGACGACTTCGGTACGCGGCGGGCGCGGTTCCGTCTGTCGAAACCGCGGAGCCGGTGTTGCCTGGAGCGCACGACCTACCCCAGGGCCACTTTACAATGTCCGTGCTGGGCAGAAGAATCGAGCCCCTGGGTCTGCGCGGTGCAACCCGTCAGCCGATGATTCGGCTGGCAGGGGCCGGGTTGAACCGACTCTTCACGCCCGTCGGGGACCTTGATATGGCCCAGGCCCTGCCTATTACAACGACGGTTTTATCCACGTGATAAATATACATACAGTGATAGTGAGGTCGCGACGTGACCTGCCCCGGTCTCCTCGTCATGGAAGTGTGAGATTTCGCCCTTCACCCCGGAGTGCTATCGGCATCACTCGACGGGTGTTTTGGTCTGTGTGCCATCCGTATCTGATAAGACCGTCGTTGTAGTATGCCCAGCCGGTGGTGCAGTTCGGGGTGCGGAACGCACGTGCGGCTGCGGATGCCGCCGACATCAACGGTAGGACTGATGCCGCAGGCAACTCCGTCTCCCGTACCGCCGCGCCCCCATCTGCCATGCGCCATTCCCGCACCGCTCGCACCCGCCTCTCCCGGCCGTCCCGGACCATCCTGACCCGGTTTCTCGATCGCGGCTTCCAGTGGCTGCTCGACAGTCCCGGTTGTCTGGCCACCGTCCTCGCCTTACAGCGACCCGACCTCGTCCCGCTGCTGGATCTCCCCCGGGCCATGCGGGAACCCCGTTCGCTGGTCCCCGCCGACCTGCGCCGCATCGAGAACGATGCGTTGTACCGCATCCCCTTCCGCCCGGACGTTCCGGCTGCATATCCCGAGGTGCCGTATCTGGCCTTGCTCGATCACAAAGGCGCCCCGGATCCTCGTACGCCGGTGCAGGCGCTGGAATACGTGAGCCCGATCTGGTTTGCGCAGGCGCCCCACGGCTACCCGGGCCAGTATCCGGCGCCCCGGCTCTCCCCGACCGGGATCTACGTCATCTACACCGGGTCACAGCCGTGGCCGACGCCCCCCGATCTGCCGGCCCTGGTGTCCGGACCGTCCCTGGTGCAGCCTGGAGGGTCGTGGTGGCAGTGGTCGCACCTGGACCTGCCGCGCTTACCGCCGGACCGGCTGCGGGCTTTGGGGACGCCGATGAGCTGGGCGTTCCGCCTGACGCAGGTGGAGGCGGC
>SYMT01000224.1 GCA_005805375.1 Actinomycetota bacterium | reverse complement strand
GCCGGCCTCGTCGAGCAGCACCAGAGAGCGGGCGCCGGTCTCGTCCACCTGGTGCAGAATCCGGGCAATGTTGGTAATGTGGCCGCTGAAAGTGGAGAGCGACTGCTGGATGCTCTGCTCGTCGCCGATGTCGGCATACACTCCGGCGAAGACAGGCAGCCGGCTGCCTTCGTCGGCGGGGATGTGGAGGCCGCATTGCGCCATCAGGGCCAGCAGACCCACCGTCTTGAGCGCGACGGTCTTGCCTCCGGTATTGGGTCCGGTGATGATGATGACGTGCGAGTCGCGGCCGAGTTGCACATCAATCGGCACCACGTCCCCGGTCAGGAGCGGGTGGCGCGCCCGGCGGAGCGACACATGGCCGTCGTCCGACAACTCCGGCTGGGTCGCGTCCATGTCGAGCGCGAGGCGGCCCCGCGCCGCAATGAAGTCCACGTCCCCCAGGATTTCCAGTGTGCCCTGAAGCGCCTCAGCATGCCGCCCCACCAGGTCGGAGAGTTCACGCAGAATACGCTCGATCTCCTGCCGTTCCCGCACTTCCAGTTGCCGTAGTTCGTTGCCGAATTCCACCACGACTGCGGGCTCCATAAAGACCGTCGCCCCACTGGAAGATTGATCGTGCACCAGACCGCCGAACTGGACCCGGTATTCGCTCTTCACCGGGATACAGTAGCGCCCATCCCGAGTCGTGATCACCGGGTCCTGAATCATGTCCCGGTAGGCGGCGTTTCGGAGGAAACCCTGGAGCCGCTCCATCATCCGAGAGCGCACCGTGCGCATTTCCTTACGGATGCGCGCCAGTAACGGCGAGGCTTCGTCGCGGATTTCCGCCCGCTCATTGATGCAGCCGCCGATCTCCTCCTCAATCTCCCGGAACTCGCCGATCCAGGTTGCCTTCTCCGCGAGCAAGGGCGAAGTGTCCCGGCGGGTCGCCAGGTAGGCGCGCAACTTGCGCGCGGCCGCCGCTGTGTCGGCTACCGCAAGCAGGACCTCGGGTTCCAGGGTGCCTCCGGCGCCAGCCACCGACACAGCGGCCCGCACATCGTGCACACCCCCCAGTGGAATGCCTCCGCCTCCATCCAACAGGCGCACCGCCTCGGCCGTTTCCCCCTGGAGCAGGCGCACAGCCCCCGCGTCGGTGGCTGGGGTCATTTCCTCCACCAACTCCCGTCCGAGTCCGCACGAAACGAGAATCCGCAGCCGCTCCCGCACCGCCCCAAATTCCAGCACCCGGCCCGCATGCGTGTCCATCATTCTCTTCCTGATGATCTCCCGATCTGCTGCCGATCCATCTGTCTGAAATCTGCCCCAAAATTGGTACGTGCAGCACCCGGGTACTGGATAACCTCGACAGAGGGGCGGTCTCGGATGGTCGCCCAAGGAAAGCACCCCATGAACTCTGCCCTCACCCGCGTTCGGCTGCTTGGCGCGGCCGCACTCATCGCCGTCGCCGCCTTCGTTATCGCACAGACGCCGCGGCCTGCTCAAACTCAGACTCCGGGAACCCCGGCGCGCTTCTCCGAAAAGGAGGCGCATCGCCCGACCCCGATCCCGGATCGCGTCATTTTGACCTGGACAGGAGATCCCGCACACACCCAGGCGATCACCTGGCGCACGGACCCATCAGTGACGAAATCCGTGGTCGACTTTGCCGTGGCGGACGGCGGACCGCTGTTCGTGAAGCAGGCTCGACGTGTTGACGCCCGCACGGAAGCCCTGACGACCGATCTCGGCGCGGCGCACTACCATTCTGCGAATCTTTCCGGCCTGGAGCCGAAAACCCTCTATGCGTACCGGGTGGGCGACGGCGCCAACTGGAGCGAGTGGTTTCAGTTCCGCACCGCGGATACGAGCCCGCAGCCATTCTCGTTCGTCTACTTCGGAGACGCGCAGAATGACCTGAAGTCGCTCTGGTCGCGAGTGATTCGCGATTCGTACCGGCAGGCCTCGGACATCCGGTTCTTTGTGCATGCCGGCGACCTGATCAACTCCCGGACGCGCGACGCGGAGTGGGGTGAGTGGCACACGGCAGGCGGCTGGCTGAACGGGATGGTCCCGAGCGTCCCCACCCCTGGAAATCACGAATACAGCCGGGATGCCGCGGGGAAGGCCATGCTTACCCCCAACTGGCGGCCGCAGTTCACCTTGCCCCTCAACGGCCCGGCACGTCTTCCCGAAACCGCCTACTATCTCGACTATCAGGGCGTGCGCATCGTCTCGCTCAATTCAAACGAGCGCCAGGAGGAACAGGCCACGTGGCTTGCCGAGGTGCTGCGCGACAACCCGGCGCAGTGGACCGTGGTGACATTCCACCACCCGATCTTCTCGTCGGCCCGAGGCCGCGACAATACGGAACTGCGCCGCCTGTGGCAGCCGGTGCTGGAGCGCAGCCGCGTGGACCTCGTGCTCCAGGGACATGACCACACCTACGCCCGGAGCAATCTCCAGACCGGGGCCGGGGCTCTGGACCCGGTGGGCGGGACCGTGTATGTGGTGTCCGTCAGCGGCCCCAAGATGTATAATGTGGAACGTCTTCCCTGGATGGCGCGCATGGCGGAGGACACCCAGCTCTACCAGGTCATTACGGTGGATGGGAATCGGCTCCGATACGCCGCCCATACCGCAACCGGGCAAGTTTACGACGCGTTCGAGTTGCGCAAGCGCCCGGGTCGCGCGAACCAGTTGGTCGAGCGCGTGCCGAAGGACGTACCGCTGCGCCTGCGGGTGGCGCCGCCGGTTCCGGCAGCCCCACCCGCCGCCCCGAGGTAACCTCATGATCTACCCCGTGCTCCTGCTTTCGGGTCTGCTCGGCCTGGTCGTGATGGCCGCGCTGGGCTTCGTCCACGGGCAGGGGCCCGGGCACCACTCCGGGCATGGCCACGGACACACCGGGCACGATGCGCTCGGCACCCAGTCCGGACATGCTCACGACATCGCCGGACACGCTCTCCCGGGGCATGCGCACGGCACACACGGGCATGGGGCGGCTCTGCCCGCCCCAGCCCACTCCGGTCCGGCTCACACTCATGGGGCTCCACCCCTCGCTGTGCCCGGACACGCACACAGCCACGGCGCCGCGGGCGATTCCAACTCCGCCGCCGACGGGGACGCCGACGTCCAGCAGAGCGGCACGCCGCTCGTATCGGGGCTGCTGTGGCTGATGCCGCTGCTCTCTCCGCTGAATTGGTTTAGCTGGCTGTTCGGCGCGGGACTCGCCGGGGTCGCCGGTGGAATGGCCGGGCTGCAGGATCCGCTCCTCGGCGTGCTGGCCCTGGGGGGCGCGGCCATCTTCAAGATGGGTGTGGTCGGCCCAATCTGGAGACTCGTCTTTGGTTTCGCAACGCGTCCGGCGGGCAATCTGGAAGCCTGCCTCATGCAAGAGGTAGAGGCGATCACTGCTTTCAACGCGCGCGGCGAGGGATTGGTGCGGGTGAATGTGGACGGACGCAGTGAGGATGTGCTGGCACGCCTGGTGAACGCAGAAACGGGAGCCGGCGCCCGTATCCCCCGGGGCGAGCGGCTGTTAATAGAAGAGGTAGACGCGGCACGGGGGGAATGCCGGGTATCACGTCTGTAGGAACCAAACATGGAGCCGATCCTCGTCATCGTTGGAGGAGTGTGCATCGGGGCGCTCTGCATCGCCGGGATCATTGGACGGTTTCTCACGACCGTGCCGGCGGGGGAAATTCGCCTGGTTTCGTGGTGGGGCGGCATGGGGACGCGTATCTTCCCCGGACCCGGCAAGGCGTTGGAAATTCCGGTGCTCACCACAACTTCCTCCATCCCGTCCCAGGCAATTGACATTGACCTGGAGATCACCGATCAGACCGCGGACCGGGATCGGGAGGGAGTGCCGCGACCGATCAAGGTGAACGTGCAGGCCTCCGCCATTGTGGCCGTCGGCGATTCGGACGCGATGATCCTGACGGCTGCCAACCGGTTTTTCTCGAAGCCACCTCACGAGCAGTTGAGCACACTGACCGACCTCCTCACCTCTTCGGGGCGGCGGGCGGTCAACTTGCTGCAGCACGACCAACTGTTCAGCGCCAACGCGGCCCCGAGAGGCGCGGCTCTGGCGCCACGCGCAGCCCTGGCGCCGGCTGGCGCAGACGACGAGGATGAGGATTCGCTCACGATCATCATCAAGCGGCAGTGCTCCCGCGAACTGCACGATCTCGGCCTTACCTTCAAGTCGCTGAACATCAAAGCAGTGAACTCCGAGGTGGCGGACGCACGGCGGCGGCAAAGCGCCGTAGAAGCGAAAGCGAACGCGGACATCGTCCAGGCGGAACAGGAGCGCCGCGCGCAAGAGGCGCGCCTCACCGCCGCCGAGCAGATTTCGGACAAGGAGCGCGACCTGGCGCGCCGGCGCGCCGAAAATGCGGCAGAGATTGCGCAGGCGGAGGCGCTGCGTCAGGATGCCGTGGCGGTACAGCGGGCCGCTGAACTGCGCGCGACGATGATCGCACAGGCGCAGGCGGAGGCCGAGCGGGCCCGCGTGCAAGCCGCGGGCCAGGCGGAAGCTGAGGCCGTGCGCCTGACCCGCGTGGCGGAGGGCGAAGCGGAGCGCATGCGGATCCTGGCCACTGCGCAGGCGGAGGCGATCCGGCAGGTGAACGCAGCGGTGGCCCAGGGCGGAGATGCCTACCTGAAGCTCCGCCAACTGGAGATGGTGCCGCAGCTTGCACCCGACATTGCGGGGGCACTCGCGCAGGCCCGCATTGTCAACATCAGCGAATCGGGCACCGCCGCGGAAGACGCCGCCGAGCAGATCACCGGCGTCCTGCAAGCGGTGCTCGCGGCCCAACTTCTCGATGGGGCGCCGGAGCCGTCCGTCGCCCCGGAGGGACCGCTGCGGCACGGCCCTCCCGTGCGGTGGAGCGGACACAAACCCGGCGTGTGAAAGCACCGAGACAGGGACAACAGCTATGGAACCGATCATCATCATCGTCGGGGGCGTCTTTTTCGGGGCGCTGCTCATCGGGGGCATCGTCAGCCGCTTTCTCACTACGGTGCCGGCGGGACAGATCCGCATCGTCTCGTGGTGGGGCGGGATGGGGACGCGCATCTTCAACGGACCCGGAAAGGCCGTGGAAGTCCCCCTGCTCACGGCAGCGACTTCCATCCCCTCCCAGGCAATCAACATTGACCTGGACATCACGGACCAGACCGCCGATCGCGACGCACAGGGAGTGCCCCGACCGATCAAGGTGAATGTCCAGGCCTCCGCCATTGTGGCGGTCGGCGACACCAATGAGATGGTGCTCACCTCGGCCAACCGCTTCTTCTCCAAGACCCAGGGCGAGCAACTGGGCACCCTCACGGATCTGCTCACGTCGTCGGGCCGGCGGGCGGTCAACCTGCTGAAGCACGACCAGTTGTTCAGCACCGCCACCGGACCGGTCGGCGCTGCGATCATCCCGGCCACCCCCGCTCCACTGGCGCCCCGGGTGCCGGGCCTGCTGCTGCCGGCAAGCGACGAGGAAGACGATGAGGACCCACTCGCCATCATCATCAAGCGGCAGTGCTCCCGTGAGTTGCACGACCTGGGCCTCACCTTCAAGTCGCTGAACATCAAGGTGGTGCATTCTGAAGTCGCGGAGGCGCGGCGGCGGCAGAGCGCGGTAGAAGCGAAGGCGAATGCCGATATCGTGCAGGCGGAACAGGAACGCCGGGCGCAGGAGGCACGGCTGACCGCAGCACAGCAAATCTCGGACAAGGAGCGGGACCTGGAGCGGCGCCGGGCAGAGAACGCGGCGGCGATCGCCCAGGCAGAGGCCCTGCGGCAGGATGCGGTCGCCATCCAGCGCGCCGCCGAATTGCGGGCCACCATGATTGCCCAGGCACAGGCCGAAGCCGATCGAGCCCGCGTGGAGGCGGCCGGGCAAGCCGAAGCCGAGGCGGTGCGCCTGACCAAGATCGCCGAAGGCGAGGCCGGACGGGTGCGGGTGCTCGCGGCGGCGCAGGCCGAAGCGATCCGCCAGGTAAACGCGGCGATCTCCGAGGGCGGTGACGCCTACCTGAAGCTGCGACAACTCGAAATGGTGCCGCAGATCGCTCCGCACATTGCACAGGCGCTGGCGCAGTCCCGCATCATCAACATCAGCGGCTCGGGAAACGCTGCAGAGGGGGTCACCGGTCAAATCACCGGGGTGATGCAGACGGTGCTGGCGGCGCAGTTGCTGAAGGAGGGCCTCGAAGGGCGGCCGGGGCAGAAGTAGGGTGTCGGGTGTCGGGTGTCGGGTG
>SYMT01000223.1 GCA_005805375.1 Actinomycetota bacterium | reverse complement strand
GGACTCTGAGCCGCGGCCGGGGCGATGGCGCGCGCGCCGGGTGCTGGGCCCTCACCCTCGGCGGCACCTGCCTCGTCCCGCTGGCAATGCTCGCTGCCGCTTCGCTCCCGCTCGACACCTACCGCGCCGTCTGGGATGAAAGCGCCGATCACCTGGGCAACACCCTGCTGACCGGCGGCGGGGCTGCCGGCCTGGCAGTGACACTGGCCCTGCTGGCAGGCTGGAGCCTGCGCGATGGCCGGGCGGCGGCCCTGGACGCAGCCTGGATCCTGCCCGCGGCCCTGCCGGCGTCGCTGATCGGCATCGCCATGATCGAGATCCTGAACCGGCCGGGGCTCCTCGAAGCACTCTACACCTCGCTGGCCGGGCTGGTCTGGACGCATGCCGCGCTGTTCTTTCCCTTCGCGTACTTTGCCCTCCGCCCTGCCTGGGCGCATGTGGATCCGGCCCTGCTCGATGAACTCGAGGTGGCCGGGGCCGGCGACTGGACCCGGTTCCGGGTGGGCGCGTGGCCGGTGCTGCGCTCCCGCGCCATCGCCGCTGCCGCACTTGTGGCACTCCTCTCCAGCCGCGAGTTGGACGCCACCGCCCTCATCCGCATCCCGGGCGGCGACACAATCGCCTTCCGGATCCACGACTACCTCCACTTTGCCCCCGGCCCGAACGTGGCGGCACTCTGCCTCCTCCTGTTCGGCATCGGCGTACTGGCGGTGGCACTGGGCAAGCTGGGGAACGACTTGCGCGAGAGGGAACCATGAGACACCCGCGATTTTCGCGGATCGGCGCGGTGATGCGTGTGGCCTCGCGGCGGAGTGGGGCCGAATGCGGGAACGTCTTTCCGGCAATCGGAGTTGCCGGACTCCACGTTGCTGCCCGGCCCCACGGGGCGCGCCGGACTGTGAAGGCGAATCTGTGAGCGGAGCCGGCGGCCGAGTCGTGTCTGCTCCTTTTGTCGCTGCCGGGCGCATCGTCATCGGGGACGGCGCGATGGGAACGGAACTTCAGGCGCGCGGGCTACCGCTGGGAGAGGCGCCGGAGTGGTGGAGCCTCGCTGGGTGGCAGACACGGACGGAGCGCCTCCACTCTGCGTCCCATGCGGTGGACCGGCCGGATTCTCTACCGCAGAGGACGCAGAGGAGCGCAGAGGAAGGGGAAGAGGAACACGGTGGTAAGGCCGGGTTGCGTCGGATGGTGGGGCCGAGCGCCGTCCCTCTCACCGACCCCCTTGCGTCCTCTCCGGTGGAAAACGTCGCTTCTCCGGCAATTGGAGTTGCCGGACTCCACATTCCTGCCGCGCCCCCAGCGGTGGACCCCACCGCCGCGGTGCGTGCAGTCCACGCTGCCTATGCGGAACTCGGCGTGGACTGGATCCGCACCAATACCTTCGGCGGAAACCGGGTCCGACTGGCGGCGGTGGGGCTGGAGGGCGCGGTGGAGGCGGTGAACCGGGCAGCCGTGCAACTGGCGCGAGAAGCGGCCGGGGGACTGCCTGTACTGGCGAGCGTTGGGCCCACCGGCTCGTGCGATCCCCGGGAGTGGGCCGGCGCTTACCGGGAACAGTTCGACATTCTTGCGGCAGCCGGAGTGGACGGAGCGGTGGTGGAGACGGTGGTCCGGGCCGAGGAGGGGACGGCGGCCGTTCAGGCCGCGGTGCGGAGCGGGCTCGGATTCGTGATCGCCAGCTTCACGCCGGGGCCGGATGGGAACCTCCTGGATGGGGCGGATCCGGTACGGGTCGCGCCGGTCTGGCGGGACGCGGGCGCAGCGGTGGTCGGGTGCAACTGCGGGACGGGGCCGGAGAGTCTGCTGGGTCCGCTGCGCCGGTTGGCGGCGGCAGGCATCGGTCCGCTGTACGCCGCACCAAACGCAGGGCTGCCCACGAGCGGTAGTGGGGAGCGCGGCGCAGGGACGGGAGCGCAAGACGCGGAATGCGGTGGCTCCGCGGCGGCGGCGAGCGCGGAGACCCCGCAGTTGGTGAGCCACCGGCTCTGGTATCCCGTCCAGCCGGACGCCTTTGTGAAGGGCGCGATACAGTTGCAGGAACTGGGTGTCCGCTGGTTCGCCGGGTGCTGCGGCGCGGGTCCTGCCCATATGCGGGCCCTGGCGCACGCTCTCCGGAGCACACTGTAACTCGTACCGGCCCACAACCGACGACAACTCATCCTTCTGTCTGCGCTCGATACGGAGACCTGAACATGGTCCGCAAAGGGATCCTGGTGCTTTTCGTCGCCCTGCTGGCGGCCTCGCTGGCGAGTTGCACGCCGCCGAGCGAAAACAGCGGCGACAGCGGTGGGGGAGGCGGTGCTGCGCCCACGGGCGGGAGTTCGGGAGCTTCGTCCGGCGGCGAACCGATCAAGTTCGGCGTCTACGGCGACCTGACCGGGGACACCGCCACCTTCGGGCAGTCTATGAAGAAGGGGGTGGACCTGGCCGCCGAGGAGCTGAACCAGAAACCTCCGCTCGGTCGTACGGTCGAGATCCGCATGGAGGACGACGGCGGCAAGTCGGAGCAGGCCGTGTCGGTCGTCACCAAGCTGCTCACCGAAGGCAAGGTCCACGCGGTGATCGGAGAGGTCGCCAGCACCAACAGCCTGGCCGCCGCGCCGCAGTGCCAGAAGGAAAAGATCCCGATGGTCACTCCCGCTTCCACCAACCCACAGGTGACCGAAGTGGGCGACTACATCTTCCGGATCTGCTTCATTGATCCGTTCCAGGGCAGCGTGATGGCCAAGTTCGCCGTCAATAGCCTCAAGAAGAAGACGGCCGGCATTCTGTACGACCAGAAAAGCGACTACTCGAAAGGTCTGGCCCAGTTTTTCAAGGCGACATTCACCCAGTTGGGCGGGCAGGTAGTTGCCGAGGCCACCTATTCCAAGGGGGACACCGACTTCAACGCCCAGTTGAACGCGATCAAGGGCCACAATCCAGGGGTTCTGTTCGTGCCGGGCTATTACACCGAGGTCGGAACGATCGCTCGGCAGGCGCGCGATCAGGGCATTGCTGCTCCGCTGCTCGGGGGGGACGGCTGGGATTCACCCAAGCTGTTCGAAGGAGCCGGCGACAAGCTGGAAGGCTGCTACTTCAGCAACCACTATTCGTCCGAGAGCAAGGATGAGCGCGTCGTGAAGTTCATTGACGCCTTCAAGAAGAAGTACAGCGGGGAAGTACCCGACGCTATGGCTGCGCTCTCCTACGACACTACCATGATCCTCGCCGATGCCATCCAACGCGCGGGGGGCACTGACGCCGCCAAGCTCCGCGAGGCGCTCGCCGGGACGAAGGAGTTCAAGGGCGTCACCGGCGCGATCACCATTGATGACAAGCGCAACGCCACCAAGCCCGCGGTGGTGCTCCGGATCGAGGGCCAGGCGTTCAAGTACGTGGAGACGGTGGTCCCGTAGGCCGGGGACAGCCGGAAGGAACCAGGGACCGCCTCTGCGCCGCCGCCGCGCAGAGCGGGCAAGTGCGCGAGAATGCAGGGCTTTTTCCAGAATCTGGTGCTGGGCATCCAGCTTGGCGCCGTGTACGCAATGATCGCCGTCGGTTACACGATGGTGTATGGGGTGCTGCGTCTCATCAATTTCGCGCATGGCGATGTCTACATGGTCGGCGCCTATGTGGGCCTCACCCTTTCGAGCCGGGTGGGGCTCGCGTTTACGCGCACACCGGGCGGATTTGCCCTGCTCTTCGTGGCGACGCTGGTGATTTGCGCGCTCCTGGGCTTGCTCATCGAGCGCCTCGCGTATCGCCCCTTGCGGACGGCGCCGCGCATTACGGCGCTCATCACCGCCATCGGGGTCTCGCTGCTGCTGGAGGCGCTGGCGCTGGCGATCTGGGGGCCGGCGCCCCGGTTCTTTCCGACGCTCTTCGATCTACCCACACAGAACGTCGCCGGGCTGGAACTCAACGGCAAGTACCTGGTGATCCTGCTGGTCTCGCTGATCCTCATGATCATCCTGTGGGCGGTGGTCACCCAGACTCGGGTCGGCAAGGCGATGCGCGCCGTGGCGTACGACCGGGATGCGGCCGCATTGATGGGGATCAACGTGAACCGGATCATCGGCTTCACGTTTGCGCTCGGCTCGATGCTGGCGGCGGCGGGACTGCTCGTGTCGGCGCTGCTCAACTACAAGATTGATCCGTACGCCGGCGTTTTCCCCGGGCTGAAGGCGTTCGTGGCAGCAGTGCTCGGCGGGATCGGAAACATCCCGGGTGCGGTTGTCGGCGGCCTGGTAATGGGCGTGGCCGAGACGTTTGTGGCATCGAGCGCCTATTCCAACTGGCGGGATGCCATCGCGTTTGTGCTGCTCATCGGCATCCTCATCTGCCGCCCGGCGGGCCTGCTCGGGCGTGCCACGGTGGAGAAGGTCTGAGATGGCGTTCTTCCGCCACCCCCTGGGCAAACTGGCACAACTGGCGCTTCTGGCATTCGTCCTCTGGTACGTCGGTTCCTGGTTGGGCTACAAGAAGTTCTTTCCGCCCTACTACTTCCGCATCGTGATGCTGAGCGGCATTGCGATCATCCTCTCCGTCAGCTTGAACCTGGTGAACGGCGTGACGGGGCAATTCTCGATCGGGCATGCCGGCTTCATGGCGGTGGGAGCCTACACAGCGGCGGCGTTTACGGTGTTCGGGCAGCACTGGAAACTGTTGCCTCCGCTGGGCGCCGCCGGACCGGTGCTCCAGCAAGGCGCGCTGGTTGGGGCGCTGGTGGTGGGGGGCGCGGCGGCGGCACTGGCCGGGCTCCTGGTGGGTCTGCCGTCACTGCGCCTGAAGGGCGACTACCTGGCCATCGTGACGCTGGGGTTCGGCGAGATCATCGGGGTCACGATCCGGAACATTGAGGCGGTGGGGGGAGCGGCCGGCTTCAGCGGGTTTGCGGCCCCCGGCGGCCGGATCCTGATTCCAGCCCTCACCAGCTTCTTCTGGGTTTACTTTGTCGCCGCGGGGGTCATCCTCTTCTCCCGCAACCTCCTGGCTTCGACCCACGGCCTGCGCTTTCTCTCGGTCCGCGAGGACGAGATCGCGGCGGAAGCGATGGGAGTGCCCACGACCCGGGTGAAGGTGACGGCCTTCGTCTTCAGCGCTTTCTTCGCCGGCGTGGCCGGGGCGCTGTTCGCGCACTACGACACCTATCTGAAGCCGGATAGCTTCAACTTCCTGCGCTCCATCGAGATCGTCACGATGGTGGTGCTCGGGGGGATGGGCAGCATCACGGGGTCCACCCTCGGCGCCGTGCTGCTCACCACACTCCCGGAATACCTGCGCGCTTCTCTCGGCGACCTGCAGCGCAAGAAAGTGATCCCGGAGAACATCAGCCCGGATCTGGTCCGGCAGCTCCTGTATGCCCTGCTCCTCGTGGTGCTGATGCTCACCCGGCCGCGGGGCCTCTTCGGGGAGCGGGAACTCGGCATCCTCGGCCTCTTCCGGCGACGCGAACGCCGGCGCGCCGCAACACACGGGCCGCAGCAAGGATAGACGCCGATGTCCCTCCTCCAACTCAAAAGCTGCACGCGGATGTTCGGCGGGCTCAAGGCGGTCAGCGAGGTCGGGTTTCATCTCGAACCGCGCGCACTCCTGGGCCTCATCGGGCCGAACGGCGCGGGGAAGACGACGGTATTCAACCTCATCACCGGGGTCTACGAACCGACCGAAGGGGAGATTCTGCTGGGAGGTCGCCGCATCTCCGGAAGGCGGCCGCACGAGATCGCCCGGCTGGGAATCGCGCGGACCTTCCAGAACCTCCGGCTGTGTCCGAGCCTGTCGGTCCTCGATAACGTGCGCATTGCGTGCCAACTGCGAGGACGCGCCACCCTCTGGGACGCGCTCCTGCGCACCGGACGCCACTACCGCGAGGAAAAGACGCACGAGGAGCGAGCCTACCGCCTCCTGGAGCTGTTCGGATTAGCTGAGTTCGCGGCCTGGAAATCCACCAGCCTCCCCTACGGCGAACAACGCCGCCTGGAGATTGCCCGCGCCCTCGCCACCGAACCCCAGGTGCTTTTGCTGGACGAACCGGCGGCCGGGATGAACCCGCAGGAAAAAGAGGAACTGATGGGCCTCATCCG
>SYMT01000222.1 GCA_005805375.1 Actinomycetota bacterium | reverse complement strand
CGGTCCTCCCACTCCCG
Organism: Actinomycetota bacterium; assembly: GCA_005805375.1. Classification (GTDB taxonomy): domain Bacteria; phylum Armatimonadota; class SYMT01; order SYMT01; family SYMT01; genus SYMT01. The sequence goes on along the minus strand of SYMT01000222.1, from coordinate 7,449 downwards.
GGAGGTCCCCGAGCGGGAGGCCGTCCGGAGGCCGGTCGGCCAGTCACTCGATGCCGGTGCTGCGCCCGGGCGCCAACGCGCCGCCGGGCACGCGCAGGCTCCAGCGCGGGCCGCGGGGAGCCGGCGCCGCCGGCCGGGAGTCGCGCACGGGCACCACGAACTCACGGCTGCCGGTGTTGCCGGCCCGATCGGAGCCGCGCACGCGCAAGATCAGATCGCCCTGGTTCTCGGCGGGTTCGATCCGCGCGAGAAAGGTGTTCGACTCGCCGGGCACGCTCCGCACAATCGCTGTCCGATCGCTGCCTTCGGCCTGGCGGTACCGCACCTGCGGGCCCTGCGCGCCGGCGAGTGGTTCGGAGACGACAATCTTCAGTTCGGTCGGGCCGCGCAGCGGTTCGTCGGGCGCGGTGACGCGGAAACGCGGTACCGCGCCGTCCACGCGCACAGAGAGCCGGCCCGGCTCGCATCCGTCGGCGGTAGCTTCCAGCCGCAGGGTGCCGGTCTCCTCTTCGCCGACCTCATACTCCACTCGATAGAGGCCCGGTTCACGACCTTTGAGCGGGCGCAGGCTGCGGCTGGCGCCGTCCGGGAGCACGGCCCGTACTTCCGGCCGGGACCGATCCACCGGCAGGCGCACCTCAATGCTGCTCACGCCCAGCGGCAGGGGGTCGCACTCCGCGCGGAGCCCGATCGGCTGCGGTCGTTCCGGTGGCTCGACTTCTGAGACCAGCAGCAGTCCGGCGGCGAACTCCAATGCGTTGCCGAAATCGTCCGCCACCCCGGGGAACCCGAACTGATAGCGGCCCTCCTGCCCGAAGACGAACGAGTAGACGAAGGTCCGGGCGTCTACGGCACGCCCGATGAGCCGTTCGCACGAGAAGCCGCGCGCCAGGGTCAGGACGGGCGCCTGCCGCAGCGGCTCGGAGAAGAGGGCGGTCAGGGTGACTCGATCCCCGGCACGCGGGCGATTCGGCTCCAGGCGCAGCCCCACCAGGGACGGCGGCTGCGTCTTGAACTCAAGCACTGCCTCGTCGGCGGCGACCTGGTTGAGCCGCCGGACGCGCGCCCGGACCACAGCCCGCCCGGAGGGATCGTCGCGGGTCACCCGGAGTGGATAGCGCAGTCGTCCGGGAGGATCGCCGGATCGAGGGGGCGCCGCGCGCAGGTCCACCCGGCGGCGGCTCCCCGGTAATTCCAGCCAGACCTCTGCTTCCTCTTCGCGCACCGGCTGATTCACTCGAAGCTGGATGTCCACCCGGCCCGGGCCCGTGCGGACGGGGTCCACGGACAGAGTAACCCTGAGCGCGGGCAGGGCCGCCACCCGGATTTCCACAGAGCGGACGCCCTCATTTCCGGCGAAGTCCCGCCCCGAAAAACGGAGTGAGTAGCTGCCGGGGCGAAGCGAGGGCGAAAGGATCGCGCTCCCTTCGAAGGTGCGGCGGTTGCCCGACGAGGGTGAGAGGGTCAGCCCACTGCCGGGAAGCCCGTCTACCGCGACGCCGCCCGCCAGCGCTTCACTGGCGACGACGGTGAGGGAGAGCGACGATCCCGGATACAGTGCTTCGGGCAGCACGCGCACCGTCAGTTCCGGCCGGCGTGAGTCCGGCAGCACCCGCAGCGTGGCTGCCGCCCGACCGGCTCCTCCGCCCACCGCACGCGCGGACACCTCCAGCGGGTAGTCTCCCGGCCGGGTGTCCTCCGGGAGCATGAAGGCTGCTTCGAACTCACGTTCCCGGAATCCGGAGCGGCCTCGGAGGCGGATGGCAGCCGCCAGCCGGCCGGCCGACACCACCGGCGCCCCGCGCAGGGGCAGATCCGAGATGAGCGACAGTTGCACCTCATCGCCGGGCTGTGCGGTCTCGGGCCGTACCGTGAGCCGGAGCTGCGGCTCGGGCAAAGCGAGCACGGTCAGCATCGCCTGCGTCCGCCCGGCATTCCCCGCCTCATCCCGTGCCGACACGGTGAGGGTGTAGCGGGCCGGACGCGCGTCCTCCGGCACCGCGATGCGTCCAGCGAACCGTCGCCGTCCGGCCCCCGCTTGGAGCCGGAGCGGAAGCGCCGGTCCGCCGCTGAATTCCCCCGCGGGCGTATCGGCCAGGGGCTCATTCGCATCCACCGTGACCGTCACCGCCTCCCCCGGCGAAACCGTCTCCGGCCGGAGCGCCAGAGTGAGCACCGGCGGCTGCGTATCGCGCACGGGGATCGGCGCGGCGGTGACGCGCAGCACAGCGCGGCCGGTCCCGGTGTTGCGGCTCTCGTCCACCCCGCTGACTTCGATCGTGTAGGCATCCGGGCGAGTGCCGGCCGGCAGTTCCACCCGCGTGCGGAAATTCCGGTTCGTCCCGCCGACGCGGACAAACTCCAGGGTCCGGTTCAGCCCGGTGATGCGCCCGGTCGGGAGTTCCCGCAGCGGCTCGTTTGCCACCACGGAGATCTCCACCCGCAGCGCCTCCCCGTTGCCTGCGGACGTGGGCTCGGCGTTTACGCTGAGCACAGGCGGCCGGTTGTCCTGGGTCGGCGGCGCTGGCGGCGGTACCGGCTTTCCCTCATTGCGCGGGACCGGACTCGGACGCACGGTGAACACATCACGTCCCTGCGCCTTCGCTCCCGTCGCGTCCTCTGCTTCCACTTCGACGGTGTAGCTGCCCGGACGGGTCTCAGCAGGCAGTTCCACGCGCCCGCCCGCCGAGTTCATCCCGATCTGGAACGTCACCGGGAGATCGCGCCCCGCCACCCCGCGCACGATGCCGCGTACCGCCTTGAGCTGCCTGGTAGGGGTCACGAGGATCTGCACCCGCCCCCCAGGGCGTGCCTGCCCCTCCAGCACCCGTACGCGGAGCGCCAGCCCCTGCGCGAGCACCGGGGCCGCCGGCACTCCTCCCAGTACAAGACCGAGCAGCATCAGCGCCAGCGCAGTCGGCACCCGGAGGGCCGCCGAAAAACGGGATTGGTTCAAGAGCAGCCAGAACATGGAATGCACTCCGCTATCGAGAGCCGGCGGGCACCCGCCCGAGCCCCGCGCCCGGTGTGCCCGCTCATGCTACTGAGGATTCACCTTCCGGAAATTGCGTTCTGCAGAAGTTCGCTCCCCTCCTGCCTCTACAAAGACCCAAATCCACCGGTTCGGTTCCCGAACTGTGGTGCGCCAACCGTGGCTCCCTCGCAGACGGCGTGCGCACTCCGCCGCGGTCCACATCCCCACGGCATCCCCGCTCATCGGTCCGCCCCGTACGCCTACCCGTCTGCCTCATCGCCCGGTGAGGCCCACCAGAGGAAGAACGATTTCCGCCAGGAAACGCGGGTGGAACACGACCGGGATGGGCAGGCCCACCCAGAACAGGGTCCACAGCCGTCCCCGCCACACCGGCGGCTGTATGGGGCGACCTGCCCGCTCCAGGGCGGTTTCCGCGAGTACCAGCGCTCCCTGAATAAGGAAATAGAGCGTGGGCAGGCCATAGCCTGTGCCTACGGGGACGCTGATCGCGACCTCGTGGAGCAACCCGGAGGAGAGGAACCCGCCAATCATTGCGGCTCGACGGCCCACCCGGACCTCCAATGGGCGGTACACCGCCAGTGCGGTCATCTCCGTGAACGCAAGGTTCCAGCGCCGGCCCCAGAACTCGGAGAGACTGCGAGCTCGGAGTGGCTCTCGAAAGAGTGGCCGGCAGTCCACTCCGGCGCGCCGCCAGATCCCCACCAGAACGACCAGGATCCCGAAATGGAGTGTCAGGCTGATTCCCGGCAGCGCCGCGACCAGCGCCGCAGCGCGGGCGACTGTGGTCCCCGCGGCGGGCTCGACCGCGGCGTAGATGGGCCGACAGAGCAACGCGAGAGCTATGCCGAGTCCGATGCGCGAGAGCCCGCGGACCAGGAACCGATTCGCATCCGGTAGTGCTCGACGCCCCAGTTCCCGGAAAGGACCCGGACGCATCCCGGCCCATGCGGCCGAAAACGCCAGCCACTGCACCAGCGTCAGCCGCACGCCGTCATCGGCTTGGGCTTCCACCGCCACCACCGCCTTCATCGCGTAAAGCAGTGTTCCGATCAGAGAGAGCATCCGAAAGCCGGCTGGTTCGCCGAGTGATAGCCGGTCGGCCGCGACCACCGCTGCGATTGCGAGAAACCATGCCGCGATGCGGGCCACCGTCACGCTTCGGAGCCGGGTGATCCCAAATCCGAGCGCCAGGGTTCCTACGAGCAGGAGGGCCGCCCGCAGGTACGGGGCAGGTTCGATCGGGAAGAAGCCGCTCACCGCAGCAGCCCCAGATTGTGGGCCAGGGCGGCACCATAGACTCCGGTCAGACCCACGAAAAGCAGGAGGAGCGCCGCCTCGGCCGCGGCAAAGAGCCGCCCACTCGGCGCCGAGGAGCGGTCAAAATAGAACAACTGCACTGCGATCCGCACTGCCCAGTAGAGAGTGATGAATGCTGTCACAGCAACCGCCAGCGGAGACCGATCCACCAGGGCGCCGGGGATCGTGACTGAGATCAGCCCGAACCAGAAGTTTGTCATCAGGATGTACCCCGCATAGTTCCAAAACACCTGGCGGGTCAACGAACGGAGCACTCGGAGTTCCTCGTGCCATCCGAGCACCCTCGGGATCGTCGTGCTGGCGGCGACAAGCACCAGTTGGCCCGCACCGGCAAGCCAAACGAGGAGCGACAACAACGGCATCGCGGGCATGATGGTTCAGTTCTCCTTCCTCTGTCCGACACCCGTGCGGCTGCCTCGGTGCGGCAGGCGAGAATCCATTCTCCCTCGGGCACCATGCCGCGCCGGACACCCGGCCTTCGTCCCAGCTTGCGTCCGCGGTACGGGGCCTCCAGCCGGTTGCCATACCCCCAGTCTGCTTGAACTGCCGGGTGATGCACTCCACTATCGAGAGCCGGCGGGCGCCTACCCGGGCCCCGCGCCCGGTGTGCCCGCTCAGGCCACTGAGGATTCACCTTCCGGAAATTGCGTTCTGCAGAAGTTCGCTCCCCTCCTGCCTCCATAAAGACCCAAATCCACCGGCCCAGTTCCCAAACCGTGATGCGCCAACCGTGGCTCCTTCCGGGTCCCATGCCCTGTACGAAGGCGCCGGTTCGGCCGCACTCCCAGGGGCTGCTCCCAGTCTTCCGCAACTTTGTGGGCCAACCCGCACCAAGCCCTGCGGAACTGCGGCGTTTCCACGAGCGATGAGGAGGCGCGGGATGGACTACTCGGGTCCCGGCGGCAACTCCGCATCCGGCGTCAGCGCGGGCGTCTCCTCGTCCATTTCCTCCCACTCCGTCCAGAGGCGGTCCCGCGCGTGGCGCTGCTGCTGGTCGCGGATGTACTCCGCGACCCGGGCCACATAGGGCCGGCTCACGCTGAACACAGCGTACCCCTCCTGCCGGCGAAAGCGGGAGGGGCGCGAGCAGATCACTGATGGCGTGCGAGGAAAATCCCTTCACCTGCTTCACCAAAGCGGCGGGCGCCACGGTCGCAGGAATACGAACCAACAGGTGGAGGTGGTCCGGCATCCCGTTCAGCGCCAACACCTGGCAGCCCATCGCCGTCGCCTCCTGGGTGATGGTGCGGCTTGCCAACTCGGTGAGTTCTCCGACCAGAAGCGCCTCTTGCCCGCGGGTGGCCCAAACGAAGTGGAGGTAGACCTCGACTTTGCTCCGCCGCATCGTCAGGCTGGGGAGGGCACGGGCGAGGGGGCGGGCGGGGGATTCGAAATCCCTCGCTGACCGGGGGTCCTCGGTCCGTCCCTTCGCACCCACCCGCCTGCGTCCAAACCGTCTTGCCCTACCATAGTCTTCCGCGCGTTCGTGTCGCCGAGTTCGCGCACTGCCGTCCGCGTGCCGTGCGTACAGGCGCAGGGCCTCCAGCAAGGCAGTCTTGCCAGAATTGTTCTTCCCGGTGATCAGGTTCACGCGAGCCAGGCGGGGCACGGTCAGCTCCGAGAAGATCCGATATCCCCGGATTTCCAGGCTCTCCAGCGGCAATGCGCTCATTCCGAGTTACTTGCTGCTCTGCCAGGCGGGCTTGTGCTCGTTCAGGTTGGCGCTGGTCACGGAGTAGAGGGGGGTGATCTGCGGGCTCTCGACCTTCTCGCCGCGCAGATGCTTCAGGGCGGCGCGCACTGCCTCGCGGCCCTGTGTCTCGGCGTCCTGCAGTACGGTGGCGTGGATGCGGCCGCTGCGGATGCCGTCGAAGGCGTCGGACTCGCCGTTGAAGCCGATGATCTTCAACTCGGTGCGGCCCTTCTGCGCGCACACATCCGCGGCCCCCAGGGCACCGTCATCGGATTGCGCCACCACCACGTCCACGGCGCCCTTGCCATATTGGAGCAGCACGGTCTCCATCTTGCTGACAGCCTGGGCGCGCTGGAAGTTGTACGGGATCTTCTGCAGGATCGCAAACTCCGGATGCCCCTTCAGCACCTCCTCAAGACCGGCCTCACGATTGCGCTGCGGGGAAGAGCCAATCACGCCCTGCAGGAGGATGATCTTGCCTCCCTTCGGGAGTGCCGCCATCAACGCCCGTCCCTGCAAACGTCCGCCTTCGGTGTCGTCTGCGCCGACATAGGTGACCACCTCCCCCTTCGCCACGGTCCGGTTGACCGTGATGACGGGGATCTTCGCCTGATTTGCCTTCTCGACGCCGGGCCCGAGGGTCTCCGTCTCTGTGGGGCAGAGCAGGATCGCATCCACCTTCTGCACCACGAAGTTGTCAATCGCGGTGAGCTGCGTCTGTGAGTCGTCCTTGCCGTCCACGATGTTCAGCGTGGCGCCCGCCGCCGCCGCCTCTTCGTCCAGCCCCTTCTTCATCGCCACGAAGAACGGATGGCCGAAGGTGGGGATTGTGCAGCCCAGCGAGAATTTCTTGCCCGCGGTGGTCGCGGCTGGAGCCGCCGTGTTGGCGCCGGGCTGCTGGCCCGGCATGGTGGGTGCGCCGGCGTCCTCGCCACCGGAGTTGCCTCCGCAGGCGCTCAGCAGCAGGGGCAGCAGGGCCGGAAGGAGGAGGGAGCACACGTTTCGCGTTGTGGGTTTCATGGTGTGGGAGTCGTAGGCGCCCTCGAACCCGAATGGTTCGGATGGGTCTGATCCGACCCATCCGGACCGGCCGTCGGAGACGAGTTTCCAGATGGGGTCCAGGGTGAGGCCGATCCCCACCCACGCCCTGACTCTTTCGCAAGCGAGGTGCTCTGGCTCCTCCCTCGGATGCGGGCGGGGCAACCATGGGGGGATTATGGAGTCCCGCAACTCCGCCGACGGACGTAACCCAAGCTGATGTGGAGTCCCGCAACTCCGATTGCGGGAGTCAACGACGGTGAGCGCCGATCGCCGCGGGGCCCGAGACGTCGTGCGGCTCGATCGTGGCGGGGGCCACAATCGGAGTTGCGGCACGCCACTCCGTCGATCTGGAGTCCCGCAACCCCGCCGACGGACATAACCCAAGCTGGGCCGCAATCGGAGT
>SYMT01000221.1 GCA_005805375.1 Actinomycetota bacterium | reverse complement strand
CGGCGTGCGGCTCCTCGCACCCGAGATGGCCGCCCTGGAAACGCAGATCGAGCGTCTCCCGGCACTGGGGAAGTGGTTCGTGACCATCCCGGGAGTGGTCCCCGCCTGACGGGAGGATTAATTCTGCGCGGTTCCCTTACCCGATTGCGTGTACTACCAGGACCAGACGCAGGGATTCTGCCCCAACGCGTTCTGTCCCTTCGAATGCCTTCCGCTCACTTAGGGCCCGCGTCACAATAAAGGAGTCTTTTCGGCGCCGTTGTGATTCACTGAGATTATGGTGGACCTCGGCGAAATCCGGCAGCGCTTCTTGCGGCTGCGTCCGTTCTTGGACGAACGTCACTGCCGTCTTTGGGCGGCCAACGAGTCGCTGGCGGGTGGCCGCGGCGGCTTGAAGTTGGTCGCCGCCGCCACCGGCCTGGCCCGCAGCACCCTGATTGCGGGCCGGAACGAGTTGCGCACAGCGGCGGGGGGTGCGGCCATTGCGGCGGCGACCGGCTCCCACGGCCGGGTGCGGCGCCCGGGAGCGGGGCGGAAGCGGCGGACGGAGGAAGCGCCCGCCTTGATTGCCGCGCTCGAAGCGTTGGTCGATCCCCTGTCGCGCGGAGACCCGGAGTCGTCCCTGCGGTGGACGACGAAAAGCACGTACAAGCTGGCGGCGACCCTGCGGGAGCAGGGCTTCCGGGTCTCTCCCTCGACGGTGGGAAGGTTGCTGAAAGAGCGGCAGTACAGCCTACAAGGGACCCGGAAGATTCGCGAAGGCAGCCGGCACCCGGACCGCGATGCCCAGTTCGCGTACATCAACCGCCAGGCGGCTGCTTTTCAAGCGGCCGGGCAGCCGGTGGTCTCCGTAGACACCAAGAAAAAGGAACTGGTGGGGGATTTTGCTAACCAGGGGCGCGAGTGGCAGGCGTCCGGCTGTCCGGAGGAGGTGCGCGTGCATGACTTCGTCGATCCCGTGCGGGGGAAAGTAAACCCCTACGGCGTGTACGACATCGGCGCCAACGAGGGGTGGGTCAGCGTGGGCACGGACCACGACACGGCGGAATTCGCGGTGGCGAGTTTGCGCCACTGGTGGAGGCAGATGGGCCGGGAGCGGTATCCGGCGGCAGCGTCGCTGTTGATCACCGCAGATGGCGGGGGTAGCAACGGCAGCCGCGTGCGTCTGTGGAAGGTGGCGTTGCAAGCGTGGGCCGACGAAACGGGCCTCACGTTGACCGTCTGCCACTTCCCCCCGGGGACCAGCAAATGGAACAAGATCGAACATCGGATGTTTTCGGAGATCACCAAGAACTGGCGGGGACGGCCGCTGGAGAGCCACGAGGTGATCGTCGAGTTGATTGAGCACACCCGCACCGTCGGCGGGCTCACGATCCGGGCCGAGCTTGATGAAGCCCCCTATGAAACGGGCAAGAAGATCTCCCCTGCCGATCTGGCCGGGTTGAGGTTGGATCGAGCCGAATTCCGCGGTGAGTGGAACTACACGATCCGACCCCGTACTTCGCGATGCCAAACGACTGACTTATTGTGAAGCAGTCCCTTAGAGTGTGTGTGAAAAGGGGGTGGTGCCGACATGGCTGCCGACATCAAGCGTGAAATGGCGCGTAAATCATGCTCCACCGACCTCGCTGACGCCCGATGGCAGCGGGTTGAGCCCCTTTTTCCCCGGCCAATCCGGGCGGATGCAAGCAGACCGTTCCAACAGACCCCTGTTCACACACCCTCTTAGGCCGTCTCCCGTCCGCGAGAGGGGGCAGCAGATCCTGATGCATAACTCACTGCCAGGCGCAGTGGGTGACGGACTGTCAGCCACACCGCCCGTGCTGGTGCGCAGGCGGTGTGGTCCATCCCTGATTATGGATCCGATGAGTAAGAGCAAGTTAGATACCCAGCCGCGGCCTCCTGGCGATTGGGATCTGTCCCTCGCTGAGCGCAAGTATGTCGCCTACTTAGCCCGGGCTGTGTTGCGCCATACCAGTCCAGATGTGGTGGATGACTGTCTGGTCGAGGCGCGCATTGCTGTCTGGCGTGCTATCACTCATGTGGATGATGTGAAGGCGGTAGAGAGCCCGGACAGATACAGACGAACTGTCATTCGCAGAGCGGTCTCGCGCTTCCTGCTTCGTCTCTTGCGCTCTTCGCCAACGGTGAGCAGTCCGTTGGTGTGTGACTGGTTGGAAAAACTACCAGCGGACGAAGTGTCCCATCTCGCGGATCGGGCGGACAGTCTGCGCGAGCACCTTGACGATGAGCGACTCCTGTTGGCTCTCCAGCAACTGCCGGAGTCTGATCGCGAGATCCTTTCGTTGTGCTATGGTCAGGGCCAGTCCGACGTGGAAGTCGCGTCTGCACTGGGCATCACCCCCGCCGCTGCTACCAAGAGGCGCCAGAGAGCGGTGAGGCGGCTCCGGAATCTCCTTGGCGTTTCGCCTCCCCCAGGCGACTGATCCGACCGTCTGCCGGACGGTCAACAGCAACTTCGCTCCTGCCGGGCGGACGGCGTCCTCCTATGCGGCCGGAAACCAGTCCTGAAGTATCGCGCGCAGGCGAAGGAACGATCGGTCCTGGCAACGGGAGAAGTTCACCGACTCGGCCAGATCACCAAACAGTGAGCTTGATAGTTGTTGTCGTGTCTGCCGAATCGCGGCACGAAATGCGTCTTTGGGGCGCGCCGGTTTCGTCGCCGCGCCGTCCACCCAGCCGGCGCTCACGAGCCAGTCGCGCAGCGGGGGGGTTCGGCCCCGCCACCCGAGTATCCTATCCACGTGAGAGGAATCACTCCACACCCATTGTTCCAACTCAGGATCGAGCACTACGGCTGCACCACGGTCCTCCCATCCATTCGCAGCCAGGATCCCTGACACATCCTCTTCCAATTGATCGGGAGATCGTGTCTCCCTCCCACTGCCTTCCCTGTCGAAGACCACCAATGCGCGATGGGCGGAGCGGAGATACTGGCGGAGAATTCGGTCCGGGGCTCCCCGACACCCCGGGTCCTTGTTCGGATCTACGAGATAGGTGGCTCGAACCGGGTGGATACCAAGGTCTGCCGCCCGCTTGCTGAGGAGAGTCTCGAGTGCAACCCGCTGGTCCTTGCACGCGGTCAGGACCACCAAATCGAACTGGAACTCGGAACTCATCCGAGCACTCCTGCCGCAAGGAGCATGCCGAGATCCGAATCTCCCTGCCAGTTTTGTAGATTCGGATGTTCATGGCCGCGGACGATGTCGGTGGCGCCATCCGTGTCGCGCGCGAAGCACAGCACCTGCTCCGGTGTGGCGAGCGACAGAACAACGGGTGAATGGCTGGCACACAGAATCTGGCTGTCGTACGTCGAGGAGAGTGACTGGAACACCGTCTCCACTGCGCTGGGGTGAATGCCGTTCTCAGGTTCCTCGATCAGGAAAATGCGGTTGCGTTCCGGCAGGTAGGCGAGAATGGTCAGTGCAAGCAGGCGAAGCGTACCGTCCGATACCGCCCAGGATGGCGCTTTCAGTCCGGTTGCGTAGACGACGCGCAGATAGCGGTGCCGGTCTTCTTCACGGACGACCGTTTCGACGGTCCGCAGGTCCGGCAGGGCCGTGCGGACGTGGCGAATCCACCTCTCGAACATCTCTCTGTCACCGGCACGCAGCGACTCCACAACCCAGGCCAGATTCGAACCGTCCAACTGGAAGCGAGTGGGGCTGCCTGGCGGAGACGGGCGACGCATCGCTTCGCTGTTGAGCACCAGGCGTCGCACCCCCTCGATCAGGAAGCGCTTCGCCCAAATCGCCACCGGGAAGCGTTCTTCATCTTCCGGCAGGTTCGCCAGAGCGGACTTCTGGGGGCCCAGACGAAACTGGTTGTTCCAGCCGGTGACTTCCGACAGGAAGTAGTCGTTCCCGGATTCGGGCCGCTTGGACACCACTGTGCGCCAACCAATGGGAGTTTTTCGGCCCTGGGGGATAACTATCGTGTTGGGCGGATCCGGCGGACGTGGGAACAGGGATCGTTGTACCGGAGCTGCGGGACCAGGCGGTTGGGGGCGCAGCCACAGGTTCTCGCCGAGGAGGGTGAGTTCGCCTCGGGGATCCAGGCCAATCGCCACTTCATACCGGGCGCGCGACTGGCCGTTCCGTGGAAATTGCGTCCGTTGTTCCGGCGGGATCTCCATTTCAACCGCCAGTTCGAAACGGTCTCCGCGTTCCATCCAGATCAGGCTGACCAGGTCGGGAGAGCGTGACCGGACGGCCATCTCCAGTCCGTCCCGCAGCAGGTCACCAAGCAGCGCGATGACATCCAGGAACGTGGTCTTGCCGGACGCATTCGGCCCAACCAGGAGGTGGAAGTCACTCATCTCCTGGGACACGTACCGAAGTGACCGGAACGAGAGCGCTTCGACTCGGCGGATCATCCCCTTCTCCTGGGCGCCAACTTACGCGGAACCGGCGTGTTAGTCTACGTACAGGAACGAATTGGAGGCCAGCAGCATCTGGCAGAAGTCGGTCCACAGGGCGTGCTGTCTTGCGCCATCGGAGGAGGCGGTCTGGCCCTGGGGGGTGAGGAACGCCGCGGCGGCCCTCTGCTCCACCGGGCGGGGAGCGCGGCACAGGGCGAGTTGGAACGCGGCTTCCACCCGGGCTGATGGGTCAGCGGTTCCGGCTGCGACGCGACGGGCGAAGGCGGCGGCGCGGGCGCGCAGGAATCCGGAGTTCAGGAGCTTGAGGGCCTGCAAGGGGATCGTGGTGGTGGGGCGGGCGGTGCAGTTGGTGACAATGGAGGGGGCATCAAAGACTTCGAGGATGCCCGGCACCTGTGTCCGGCGCTGCTGGAGATAGATGCTGCGGCGCAGCGAGCCGGCAGCGTTTTCCGCCACGACCACGTCCCCTTCCGCATCGCGCGACGTGGGGACGTACGCGCCGCCCATCCGCAAATCCAGCTCACCGCTCACGGCCAGGAGGCCGTCGCGGATCGCCTCCGCATCGAGGCGGTGCAGCGGATAGCGAGACACGAGACGATTGTCCGGATCCAGCCGGCGCGCCAGGGGCGAAACGAGGCTGGACTGCCGGTAGGTGGCGGAGTTCACGATGAGACGATGGATTGCTCGCGCGCTCCACCCACCGGTCATGAGCCGGCCGGCAAGGTACTCCAGCAACTCGGGATGGGTCGGCGTGGCGCCGGAATAACCGAGATTCTCGGGGGTCGCGACGAGCCCGACGCCGAAGTGGTGCTGCCACCAGCGATTCACCGTGACCCGCGCCAGCAGGACCGCGGCGCGTGACCCGGGTTGAGTGAGCCAGCGAGCAAATGCCAGGCGGCGGCCGGTGGAGCGGGATCCGGGCGACGGAACTGGCAGGGTGGCCGGGTTGGCTGGTTCAGAGAGGAGCAGGGGCGCGGCGGCAGGGACTGGTGCACCCGGGCGCTTGTACTCGCCCCGTTCCAGCAGATGCACCGCCGGCGGCTCCGGCGCCAGATCCGCCACGAGCGCAAGCCGACCCGGCTTTGGGGGGCGTTCTGCTTCGACGGCCTTCACCGCCGCCTCCAGAGCTTCACGCTTTTGCTGACGCAGGGTCGCCAGGCGCGCCTGCTCTCCTTCGGGAGTGCCGCGCGGATCACCGGCCTCGATCCGTACGTTGTCCACCACGAAGCTGCGGCCGCAGCAGTATTCGAATCCGAAACCACCGTCCGGGAGGTCGTCCGCCCGCAGCCGGACGGTTCCCTCGTCCGCGACCCCATCCACCATCTGCGTCAGTTCGAACCGGCCATCGCCGACATTCGTCACGCGGACCCCGTAATTGTGCCCGGGGGTGTAGCCCGACCGGCCGATCTTGCCCCGACCCTCGCTGCCCGCCCCCGGATAGTCCACATGGACGGCTGCCCCGCCGGCCGCATTCCCGTCGAGCAGCACGTTGCCGCCCGGGGCGGCGGTGGCGTCGTTGAAATCGCGGAGCGCGAGGAAGTACCCGACGTACGGCGCGGCCGGTCCTCCGCCAACCAGGTCGAACGTAGCCTGAACCCAGGCGCCGCGTCCTTCCGGCGTCCAATCGAATGCGCGCAGCGTACTCAGGGCGCGGTCACCGGACCCGCCCGATTCCAGAATGCGCAGAGCGCCATCCAGCGCGCGCGCGGCGGGCGCCTGCGCCGCGTCAACCGTAACGGCCGGTTGTCCGGCAGGGGCAGTGTCACCCGGAGCGCGATTGCTCCACTGGTGGGAGACCCGATAGTCCGCTCCATCGAAGCTATCTTCAAAGAGCGTCCGGCCCCGTTCCCGATGGCGCGTGGCCCATTCACGATACTCCGCCCGCAGAGCGGCGATGCGGCGGTCCACTTCCGCGGTGTGCCGCTCCCACTCGCGGATTTCCGCGGGAGCCGCCGTCACGAGTTCCCGGTCCTTCGGCTTCACCCAGCGTTCGATGTTGAAGGCGGGGTAGAGCATGGCCTGGAGTTGGTAATAGTCGCGCTGGCGAAATGGTTCAAACTTGTGATCGTGGCACCGGGCGCACTGCACCGTCAGGCCGAACAGCGACGCGCCCATGACCTGAATGGTCCCTTCCAGAACTGCGTACTTGTCCGCCCGTTGCTCGTCGGGGTTCCCGTCACTGCTGTCGGTCCCGTCCGGCGCATTGCGCAGATAGTGGACCGCCTCCAGCAGTTCGACCATCTCGGGCCGCACTTCGGCGCCGGGCCCGTACCCCGCCAGTTCGTCCCCCGCGAGTTGTTCCCGGATGAACCGGTCCCAGGGTTTGTCCGCGTGGATAGACCTGACGACATAGTCGCGATAGCGATACGCCAGCGGTCGGTCGGTATCCGCGCTGAAGTAGCCGTTGCTGTCGGCATAACCGGCGGCATCCAGCCAGTGCTTGCCCCACCGTTCCGCATAGCGAGGGGACGACAGGTACCGTTCGACCATGCGCTCATACGCATCGTGTCCGGAGTCGTATGCAAACGCGGTCACCTCGGCCGGCGTGGGAGGGAGCCCGGTGAGATCAAGCGCTACCCGCCGGATCAGCGTGTGGCGCTCAGCTTCTGGGGAAAGAGTGAGCCCCGCTGCCTCCAGACGGGCAAGGATGAAGCGGTCCACCGGAGTGCGCACCCGACCCTTGCCGCGCGCGACCGGAAGCACACCCGCCGTGGCCGCCTGAAAGGCCCAGTGTTCTTCGCCCACCGGTCGGGCCGTACGGACGGGAAGCCCGGTTGCCCCTGTCTGAATCCACCGCCGCAAGAGTTTCTTCTCCGGTGCCGAAAGCGGTGCGTCCGGCGGCATCTGGTCGGCTGCCACGCGCTGCCAGAGCAGGCTGTTCGCCGCTGCACCGGCCCGCACGGGGGGTCCGGACTTCCCGCCGCGGGCGATGCCGGGCGGGAGCGCCAGATTCAACTTTCCTTCCTCCCGGGCCGGCCCGTGGCAGCGGACACAGCGGCCCTTGAGGAGCGGCGCTACCTCCCGGTCGAAATCGGGTCCGCGATCGGGGATTCCGGCAACTGCGGCAGTGACGAGTGCGCACACCAGAAACGGCGTCGCGAGACGAGGAACGGAGTGGCACGGGGGCTGGTGCATTCTTGACATACCGATGAGCGGGCCGACACTGATGGTGATATCTGTGTTACCGAAGCCGGGCACAGGTTTCCACAACTGTTTGATCGCGTACTCCCGGTTGGGGTGTGGGTGTGGGGTGTAGACTCGGGCGCATTCCCGAAGGGCG
>SYMT01000220.1 GCA_005805375.1 Actinomycetota bacterium | reverse complement strand
GACAGCCCGACGCCGAACGCCGCCAGCACGAGCGCCAGGATCCCTATGTTCCAGAGTGTAAGGCGCACGCGAAACGAGTCCCACGGGACCCGCAGGCGCGAGAGAGCCCGGCGCACGGGGAGACCGGTCATCGTCCGCCCCCTCCGTCCGGGCGCCGCAGCGTATAGCCGAGCCCGTGAACGGTGTGAATCAGCTTCTCGTCCCGACCCGCGTCAATCTTCCGGCGCAGCGCCCCCACATGGACATCCACGGTGTTGGAATAGCTCTCCTCGTCCATCCACACCCGCTCCTGGATCACCTCTCGGGAGAGGACGCGACCTTCGTTGATGGCCAGCGCCTCGAGCAGCGTGGACTCGCGCCGCGTGAGCGGGATTTCCTCGCCACCCCGGCGCACGGTGGCGGCTACGGTGTCCACCTCCAGATCCCCGACCCGAATTACCCTCCCTTTGTGGACCTTGTCCCGGCGCAGCAGCGCACGCACCCGCGCCAGCAGTTCGGGAAACTCGAAGGGTTTGGGAAGATAGTCATCCGCTCCCGTCTCCAGTCCACGCACCCGGTCATCCAGAGCGTCCCGCGCCGTCAGCATGAGGATCGGCACCGCGTTCCGCTCGTCGCGCAGCGCCTGGCACACACTCCATCCGTCCCGCTGCGGCAGCATGAGATCCAGCAGGATCACGGAATACTCGTCCGATCGGGCCATTTGCAGTCCCGTCTCTCCATCGTGGGCTACGTCCACCCGAAATCGGGCTTCTTCCAGGCCGCGCTTCACCACGAGGGCGATGGGACGTTCGTCTTCAATGAGCAGGATGCGCATGTTTTTGATCTCGAATGGCGCGGGCTCCGGCTTGGCCCGTCATCCTTCTACCGGACCTGCATGAAGTTTCCATGAAGAAGCCGGGAATCCGCTCATCCGGGCAAACGGACTCCCCTCGGCGGCGGCCGGTGAGCCCACACAAGTATGCCTGCAGGTAGAAGGCACTCAGCCGTCGCACCTTCTTTTGGAAGCCGTCGTCGCTCCCGTCCGCGCCGGCGTTGCGGCCAGCCTCGGGATCAGCATTGAGGGCGTCCGCAAGCGGATTGAGCGAGCCCGGTGCCTGCTGCAGCCTCGGGTAGTAGCACTTTTTAATACACAGACTAGCATCTCCGCGCGGGAACTGGTTCGCGCTGCAGAACGAGCCCTTTCTGCCGTCGTACCCTCGTGCCGCTCTGTGGCGATCCGAACCGCGTCCGGGGCCGAGTTGGTGATCTGCTTGCGGGCAAACCGGCAACTGGCGGGGCGGGTCGCGGAGATCGAGACACTCCGCAGTGCTGGCCGGGGCGGACCTGGTGGAGACAGCGGCTGGAACTGGTGGAACTCTGCTACCGCAGCGGGGAGTGGGACGCCGCCCTGGAAGAGTACCGCGGGGTGGTGGGGCTCCGGCCGGCGTATGTGGAGGCGGTGCTCCGGCTCGGGGGTATGCTGGAGGCTCAGGACCAGACCGGGGAGGCCGCGCAGGTGTACCGCGTCGCCCTCGACCGGCTGGCGGGCAACCACCGCAGCGGCGGCACGAGCGGCCCGTCTCGAGGGGCGCCTGCGGGCGCTGGAAGGCGACTCAGAGGGGGCCGCGGCGGCGTACCAGCGGGCGCTGGAGCTGGACCCGCGCGAGAAGGGGACCTATGGGGATCTCAGCCGAGTGTTGGGCCGGCGCAGCCGGCATGAGGAGCAACTGGAGACGCTCCGTGCTCTCCTGCAATTTGACCCGTATGACATGGAGGCGATGGCGGCGACGTACCTCCCCTGCGCGGCGCTCGCCCGGTGGGATGAGGCGCTGCGCCATCTGGACCGGGCCCACGCCCTCGACCCGTCCGACTACCTGTGCCTCTTCCATCTCTTTCAGGTGCGGATGAATGTCGGGATCCGTCAGGCAGACCCGCGGGAACTGGAACGAGCGCTCCCACTGGCGGAGCGCCTGGTGCGCCTCGCGCCGAATCTCTCCTCCGCCTGGGACTCATTCGCCTGGGTCTGCTGCGAACTGGGCCGGGCGGAAGAGGCGATCGAGGCTCTGCTCCAGTTCGTCCAGGACCATCCCAACGATCCGGAGGGCCACGCCGCCCTGCGCTGGCGCGGGCGCACTGTCCTGCCGGGGATCGAGCTCTTCGCTCATGCGCGCCGCGCCTACGAACTCGCCCCGGGGTCCTGGTTCACTTGCTGGACCTTCCTGGTGGCGGCCCTCGGACTGCCCGAGGCGGGGGCGGCTGCCGAGCGATCCGTCGTCGCAGACTTGCTCGGCAGCATCATGGAGCGGCATCCGAATCACTTCCAGGTCATCGCGGCGGCGGCGCACGTCTGTCGGAAGTGGGGGGAGCCGGAGCGAGGGCTGCACCTTGCGCGCCGCGCGATGGCACTGGCGCCGGACACCGAGGAAGCACAGACCGAGTTGGCGCGGACGCTGGCGAGCCTGGGGCGCTG
Source organism: Actinomycetota bacterium (assembly GCA_005805375.1). Classification (GTDB taxonomy): domain Bacteria; phylum Armatimonadota; class SYMT01; order SYMT01; family SYMT01; genus SYMT01. The sequence continues at coordinate 6,647 of SYMT01000220.1, read as the reverse complement.
GAACGAACTCATCGCGGAGTTCGGCACCCGGTTCGCCCAGCCGGAAGACCTCCCGTCGCACTGCCTGGTCCTGTACGGAAAAGCACTCCGTCATACGCGCCACGCCCGGGCGGACGCGCTGCTCGAAGCCGCCCTGGGTCGGGCGGCACAGCGGCAGGATGACCTGTTGGAGGCACGCCTCTACGCCGCCTGGGGCAGGGAGGAGGAAGCACGCGTCGCCTGCCTCCGCGGGCTGCGGATCAGCCCACTGGCGCCGCATCGCCGCGCCTGGCTGCAGCACGTCCTCACCTCCCTCGCGGAGGCGGAGTGACGTCGGGCGGATACGAAAGAAGGCAGAACGAAACCGGCGGCATCCCGCGTTCCTTGATGCCCGACCGGTCGACTTTGCCAATCAAAGTCAGCGCATATGGGCCTCCGCCCCCGCTTCCACCGCCACCCGCTCGTCCTCCATGCGGCTGTTGTCGGCGCCCGCAATCGGAGTTACGGGACTCCACATCCTGTCCTCGGACTCGACGGTGATCGCAACGCTCTTTCTCTCGTCTCTCGGCTTTCCTCATTCAAGAGGAGCGCGGGATGGGCGGTCTCCATCGAGCGGGCGCTGCGGACGCAGGGCAAAGTCCACCCGGCGTGTAGCAAAACAACGTAGTTCGAGAATCAACCCGGCCGTGCGCGCAGGGATGGCAAACGACTCGCGGTAGCCGGTCAACTGGTGCCGATAGCCGTTCAGGGGTTGCTCCACAATCAACTTTCCGTGCTCATTCAGCAGCCGGGCCCGATACTCCACCGGCCGCGGGTCGGGCGACAGTCTCACGGTGACATACAGATCGCCGGGAGCGGCCTGGGCTCCGGTGTCAAGGTGGACGGTTCCCCCACCACTCAGAGGGAACTGTTGAGCGGCGGGCACGTTGGGAGACAGGGGCACCAGGGGGAAACGTTGCACCCGGTCCGGCACGGCGGTGCGCGAGTAGTGGCGGCTCAGGTGCAACCCCACACGATACGTTTCCCTGGAGCAGAGCACCTCCTCGAACTCCAGTTTCCCCGGCGGATGTCCCCCGATCCCATACTCCGTGTCGATCCCGGCGGCATCCCGCAGCACGACGCCGACCACCTGCCACTCTTCGAGGGGCGCCCGTCCGCTCCGCATCACTGGTTTCCCCGCTTCCAATCTCCGCACCTCATATTCCAGACGGGTGTGGGTGCGTGCCAGCGGTCCCTTCAAGGATCGAAACTCCGAAGTAGCCGGGACCCCGGTGCGGAAATCGCGGACGGTGACGGAAAGACCCCGGACGATGCAGATTACCGGGAGCGGCGCCGCTTCCCATCGTGGGAGCTCCTGATAACAAGGATTGGGGATCAACGCTTCTCCCCCCCACTGCCACCAGCCCTGTGGCGAGGATCCGCGCCGGTACAGCCGGAGGCGGAGCTGGGGGTCCCGGCGGGGCGGCACCCGATACCACTCCTGTGGTGTGGTCCCCCGCCCCAGGATGTCGTTCGTATCCCAGCCCTTGGATGAGGAGAGTAACTCGCAGCCGTGCGAGTCAATGAGCGAGGTGAGGTAGGGGGCCTGGGGCTCAGGCCCACTGGACAGAAAGGTGCAGCTGAACCACCCCGGCGAGCGCGCCCCCTGCCGCAGATTCTCGATGTAGACCTGTCTCCCGTTGTTCAACAGCACCGGCACCCGTACCCGCGGACGCGGGAGCACGTAAGCAATCCCCACAAGGATTCCGACCAGGCAGAGCCCCCAGAGTACTGGTTTCATCGCTACCCTCGTGTCCCGACCGCGACCGGCCGCCCAGAGAGACACTTCTACCCGCAGTGAGTTGGCCCTCCAGGTGAACAAACTACAGTAACTATGGCACGATTCAGGTTCAAGGGCGCGCCCTCGCCTCCCGTTCTGTGCCCCCAGATCATCGCTGCACATCCCATTCTCCGCGCTCCCCGACCCCCGGCCCATCGCCGCACTGCCCCTCCTCCGCCCTCCCCAAGACTTCCCAGTCCATCGTCGTACTCGCGAATCTTGCCGGAGTCGCGAGGCGCAATCTCGTTCCCCCGTCCCGTCTCCAAGGCCCGTACGGCCCGCGAGTGCCGTCTGAGGAAAGCCTGCGTCCAGATTCCGGACGGGAACGCGCGCCGGGGGAACACCCCGTCTGGGGAGGCGATCAACCGGAGCACGGCGATCCAGATCTACGAGGTCCGCTCTTTCGCCCGGGACGGGCTGGGCAACCAGACCCCGCTCAGCCCTGCGCTGCAGTTCCAGGTGATGAGGACGGACGGCACGCCTCCCGTCCTGAGCCAGACGTCGGTACGCCCCACCAGCCTGCCTGCCACCGGAAAGAACACTGTCCTCCCGCGCGACGGGTACCGATGCCAGCGGCGTCGGCGCGGTCTCTGTCGCGATCACCTCACCCACCGGCAAGCAGCAGACCGTGGATCTGGCGCGCGTGTCGGGGACCGCAAACAACGGCGTCATGGTACTCCGTTACTGCGCGTTTCTGGGCGGCAGCTTGGATGACGCCGGGGGCAGGAATCGCGATTGAGGTACAGGGGCGAGTGCATATTACCGGGAGCACAGCTTCCAACGACTTCCCAATTGATGGCGAACCGACTCCAGGACCTCACCCGGGTTGCAGGAGTAGGGTGTACCTTCCTGGTCGGGCGCTGCGGCTGACAAAAAAATGACCCGGAGGACGGAGAACCAGGAAAGGTTCGCGCCCAGGGGCGCCGGGGCCAAAAGTGCACCCAGCACGCACACGGTGCGGTACACTACAGAATGCAGCAGGGATCCGGGAAGGAGTGCATGCAACACTGAACTCTCCCCCGAAAGTCCTGCCGCCTCCTCCATTTGCCGGAAACCAGGATGCCCGAAACAACCCCGTCCGGAAGCCTCCAGCGAGCGCGCACCGCGCTCGGTCTGCTGCTCGTGGTGCTGGCGCCCGCGGCGGCTGCGGTTCAGACTGCGGCCCGAGGGCCGGTGGATTTCGGCCGCGAGGTGCTGCCACTGCTGGCGGATCGGTGCTACGGCTGCCACGGTCCCGGGGTGAAGCAGCCCGCCGGCGGGCTGCGGCTCGACGTGCGGGAGGCCGCACTCGGACGGGGTGCGTCGGGCCGCACCGCGATCGCGCCCGGACACCCGGAAGCGAGTGAACTCGTGGCCCGTATCGCCGACCGGACGGCGCGCGCCATGCCCCCGAAGTCGAGCGGCAAGTCGCTGAACGCGGCGGAGCAGGAATTGCTGCGCCGGTGGGTCGCCGCGGGGGCGCCCTATCGCAAGCATTGGGCTTTTGCCACGCCGGTGCGGCCGCCGCTGCCGTCAGTGCAGAACGCCTCTTGGGCGCGCAATCCGCTCGACCGCTTTGTGCTTGCCCGCCTGGAGCGGGAGGGGCTTCGTCCGTCCCCAGAGGCCGCTCGGGAGACATTGATCCGCCGCGTGACCCTCGATCTGACCGGCCTGCCACCGACTCCGGCCGAGGTGGACGCCTTCCTCACCGATCGCTCCCCGGACGCCTATGACGCGGTGGTGGAACGCCTCCTTGCCTCGCCCCGGTACGGCGAGCGGATGGCGTGGGACTGGCTCGACGCCGCCCGCTACGCCGACACAAACGGCTACCAGGGAGATCGCACACGCACCATGTGGCCCTGGCGGGACTGGGTAGTTGAGGCGCTCAATCGCAATCTCCCGTACAACCAGTTCACGGTCGAGCAACTCGCGGGAGACCTGCTGCCCGGCGCCACCCTGGCGCAGAAACTCGCCACCGGGTTCCACCGGAACCACATGCTCAACGGTGAAGGCGGCCGGATTCCCGAAGAGTCGCGTGTGGACTACGTGGTGGATCGGGTGGACACCACTGCGACCGTGTGGATGGGACTGACGCTCGGCTGTTCTCGCTGCCACGACCACAAGTTCGATCCGTTCACGCAGACGGAGTATTTCCGCCTCTTCGCCTATTTCAACAACCTGCCCGAAACCGGCTCGGTGGATCGGAACGGGAGCGCCGATCCGGTGCTGGCGCTGCCGACCCCGGAGCAGTCGTCGCGCATCGCAGAATTGAAGCTCCGGGTTGGCGAGACGGAGCAACGCCTCGCCGCGGCCCCGGACACCGATAAGGCCGGCCGGCAGAAGGAGCTCGAGGCGGCCCGCAATGCCGTCCGTGACGCAGAGAATGGCGTTGTGCTCGCGATGGTGATGCAGGAACGTCCGCAGCCGCGTGATACGTTTGTGCTGCTGCGCGGCGCCTACGACAAGCCGGGCGAGAAGGTGACCGCCGGAGTGCCCGCCCAACTCATGCCGCTGCCGCCGGGGGCCCCGCCGAACCGCCTGGCGCTGGCCCGCTGGCTGACCGATCCCGCACACCCGCTCACCGCCCGGGTGGCAGTCAATCGCGCCTGGCAGTTCTTCTTCGGCGCCGGACTCGTGCGCACGGCGGAGGACTTCGGAGTGCAGGGAGAGCCCGCGACGCATCCGGAACTTCTGGACTGGCTCACAACCGAGTACGTCCGGCTCGGGTGGAATACCAAGGCGCTCCATCGTCTCCTCGTGACCAGCGCCACCTACCGGCAGACCTCGCGTGTGCCGCCCACTCTGCTGACACGCGATCCCGAGAACCGGCTCCTTGCCCGCGGCGCCCGCTTCCGCCTCCCGTCCGCCGTGCTCCGCGATCAGGCGCTGGCGGTGAGCGGGCTGCTGGTCGATAAGCTCGGGGGTCCTCCCGTCCGCCCCTACCAGCCTGCCGGCGTGTGGGAAGACGCCACGTTCGGCAAGATCACCTACCAGCAAGACCACGGCGAGAACCTCTATCGCCGCAGCCTCTATGTGTTCTGGCGCCGCATTGTGGCGCCCACTATCTTCTTCGACACCGCATCGCGCCAGCAATGCTCCGTCCGGCAGGCGCGCACAAATACACCGCTGCATGCGCTCACTCTGCTGAACGACACCACCTATGTAGAGGCGGCGCGAGCTCTGGCCCAGAAGGTCCTGACCACCGGCGGTCCCACCCCGGAGTCCCGCCTCACCGCTGCATTTCGACTGGCAGCGGCCCGGCGCCCTTCTGCGGCCGAACAGCGCGTGCTCCTCGCCCGGCTCCAGCGCCTGCGCGCCCAGTACGGCGCAGACCCGGAGGGTGCCCGCAAGCTCCTGCGCGTCGGCGAGAGCCCCCGCGATGAAACACTCGACCCGATCGAACACGCCGCCTACACCGGCATCTGCTCCCTGATCCTGAACCTGGACGAGGTGGTCACCCGGGAGTGAAGGGCCCTTCGAGCGGCGCAAGCGCGCCACAGAGCGCAGGCGACGAACAACGCACTAACTCGTCGAGGAGTGCGCAGGGAGGCTTCCGAGAGCGGCGCTGCTCGGGTCCCCTGCTCTTCATTCGCTATTGCTGTGCGTCAAGGCACGGTGGGTGCTTCCAGTGCGGCCAGTCGGCGCTCGAGTTCTTCCAGGCGCGCCTGCCGGGCGCGCGCCAACTGTTCGGCCTCAGCCGCCCGTGCGTCAGCGTGGGCGGCGCGGTCGGCTTCCTGACGGGCGCGTGCGTCAGCCTGAGTCGCACGCTCGGCTTCCTGACGGGCCCGGGCGTCAGCCTGGGTCGCACGCTCGGCTTCCTGCTGGGCCTGGACCTCAGCGCGGTTGGCGCGTTCGGTCTCTTGCGTCGCGCGGGCAAAGGTCTCCTGAAAGGTCTCCAACTGGCGCCCCGTCCGGTCGAACATGCGCAACTCGCCGTTGCCCATCGCCGCGAACCAGAACTCGAGCACCGCACTCCACCCCCACTTCTGCACTTCCTCCCAGTGCGGGCCCGTGGCCCAGGCCGGGCGGACGGTGGGAGCGACCTCGTATCGGCTCTGAGCCCGGTCCCAGAGAAACAGGCGCAGATCGTTGTTCCGGGGATTGAAGTACAGATACTCATCGGGCCGCAGGCGCTCGGCGTACCGTGCCGTCTTGGGGCCCTGATCCTGCCCCTCGCTCGCCCGCGAGCCAATCTCCGCCACGAAGTGCAGTTGGCCGTGCTTCCCGTGCTGGTAAATCTCCAGCCCGTCCGGCCGCGGCGGTTCCCCGACCATTACATCCGGGCAGATCACTTTGGTCGGGTCACTCCGGTCCCACCCACAGGGGAGGTCTTCGCACACCCACCAGTCCAACCCCCGAGACTCGAGTTCCACAGTCAGGGCCACCGCCTGATAGCGCGAGGAATCCAGGTGCAGGATTAGTTGGGGCATGTCATCCTCCGGCGCTACCCAGAAGCAGGCCGGGTTGTGGGGATCGAAGTCCGCCGGGAACTCATGGGCATCGGGACGGGGACCGAATCCGCGGATGGGCCAAGTCGCCGGGTCGCCGGGCGCCGCCGACGCATCGCTCGGCGCCGCACTGTCTGTCGGAGCGGACTCATTCTGCAATTCGAGCCCGTGCACGGGAGGGGGCAACGTGCGCGGCAGGGGTCTGTCGAGAACTCTCATGCGGGGCGCCTTTCGTAGGAGGAACGCATCACGGGAGCAGTATCCCTACTCCTTCATTATCGGTTAAGGGAACCGCGCAGAATTAATCCTCCCGTCAGGCGGGGACCACTCCCGGGATGGTCACGAACCACTTCCCCAGTGCCGGGAGACGCTCGATCTGCGTTTCCAGGGCGGCCATCTCGGGTGCGAGGAGCCGCACGCCG
>SYMT01000219.1 GCA_005805375.1 Actinomycetota bacterium | reverse complement strand
GGATCGCAGAGGGAGTACCGAGGGGGAGGTCGAAGGCCCGAGCCGGCAAGATGCCGGCGTTCCCGGGGGCGGCCTGAATACTTTCTCGACTGTACTCTATCCCGGGCCCACCACCAGAACACAGGAACTGCTCTTGCAGCCTCGCCTGCCCGACTCTGTTCCTGAGGGGTTACAATCCAGAGGGCGTTCCACCCGATGCCGGGAAACGCCGGGGAGACGGCATGCTGAAGGCCCGGGTCACCATCCAGCTCAAGCCCACCGTGCTGGACGCGCAGGGGGCGGTGGTGCGGAATGCACTGCATAGTCTGGGATTCCATTCGGTGGAAAATGTCCACATGGGGAAGTGCATCGAATTGGATCTGGCGGAAGGCACATCCGCCGACGAAGTGGATGCGATGTGCCGCAAACTCCTCGCCAATCCCGTCATCGAGCAGTTCCAGGTGCAATTCTCGGAATGATGACACGCCCGAACGCAGGCCGGCAACATGACGGCGTTCCCGGGGGGCGAGCCGGGCGCACTGCAGCCGCAGGAGCAGAGTTTCCGTCTCCGGATCCAGCCGGATTCCTTCCCCTCTCGTCATGCCGCTGGGGGGTCGTGGTGTTCCCGGGTACCAACTGTGAGTACGAAACCCGCTACGTGCTCGGTACGGTCCTGGGTCAGCCGGTCCGGTTCGTATGGCACCGTGAGACGGATCTTTCCGATCTGGATGCGGTGGTGGTTCCGGGTGGATTTGCGCACGGGGACTACCTGCGCGCCGGGGCCATCGCCCGGTTCAGCCCCGTGATGGAGGCGCTGTCTGCCTTCGCCGCCGCCGGCAAGCCGGTGCTGGGGATTTGCAATGGTTTCCAGGTGCTGGTGGAAGCCGGTCTGCTTCCCGGCGCCATGCTGCGCAATCAGAGCCAGAGGTTCCTGTGCCGGTGGGTCAACTTGCGGGTGGAAAGTACTTGTTCTCCGTTCCTGGCTGCCTGCCGACCGGGTCAGGTGCTGCGCATGCCGATGGCGCACGGCGAGGGCTGCTACTACGCGGACCCGGAAACTCTGGCAGCAATGGAGAGCCGGGGGCAGATCGTCTTCCGCTACGCCGAACGTGACGGTCGTGTAACGCCGGACGCCAATCCGAACGGCAGTGTCGGCAGCATCGCCGGGGTCAGCAATGCGGCCGGCAATGTCCTGGGATTGATGCCGCATCCGGAGCGGGCGAGCGAGGCGTTGCTCGGCTCGGACGACGGGCGTGCCCTGCTGGCGGGACTGCTGGCGGTTCCGGATGCCGGCGGGACGCCGGCGTTCCCAGGATCGGGAGCCGGAAACGAGGCAGGCGCATGACGATCCGGACTGATGGACGAACGGGAAACGGGGAGCTCCCACACCCGACACCCGACACTCCACACCCGACACCCATGTCCTCCTCGCAGTTGACGCCGGAGCAGCTTCGTCAGGCAGCGTACGATTGGGGACTGACCCCGTACGAGTACGACCGCATTCTTGAGGGGGTGGGACGCCAGCCGACGCTCACCGAGATCGCCATGTTCTCGGTGGAGTGGTGCGAGCACTGCGGCTACCCGAAGAGCCGCAACGTGCTGCGCATGCTGCCGAACCGCAGTACGCGGATCGAAGTCCTGGTGGGAGCAGATTGCGGCGGTTTCTACGTGACGCCGGAATTGGCTGTGGTGATGAAGGTGGAGAGCCACAACCACCCCTCGCAGGTAGAGCCGTATCAGGGAGCGGCGACCGGTGTCGGCGGCATCATCCGCGACATTTTCACCACCGGCGCGCGCCCGATCGCCGCGGGCAATTCCTTGCGGTTCGGCTCTCTGGACGATGCCTACACCCGGTATCTGCTGGCCGGGGTAGTCAAGGGCATCGGGGACTACGGGAATTCCATCGGAGTCCCTACAGTGGCGGGCGAGATCTGGTTCCATCCGTCCTACACCGGCAATTGCCTGGTGAATGCCCTGGCAGTGGGCATCGCACCGACGACACAACTCGTGTCCTCCGCAGCCCGCGGGGCGGGAAATCCGGTGCTCTACGTGGGCAGCAGCACGGGGCGAGATGGGATCGGCGGTTGCTCCGTGCTCGCCAGCCACGAATTCGGCGAGGGGGAAGAAAAGCGCCCGACGGTGCAGATCGGCGACCCGTTTACCGAAAAGCGGTTGATCGAGGCCTGCCTGGAGGCGGCACGGACCGGCTGGATCGTCGGCATGAAGGACATGGGCGCTGCCGGCGTGACCTGTACTACCTCGGAGATGGCGGCAGCCGGCGGGGTGGGGATGCGGGTCGAACTCCAGCGAATCCCACGGCGCGAAGCGGGAATGGAACCCTATGAGGTCCTGATGAGCGAGTCTCAGGAGCGGATGCTGCTCGTCGCTGCCCGCGGTCGGGAGGCGGACCTCATGGCGCTGTTCCACAGGTGGGAACTGAACGCAGTGGAGATCGGCGAGGTTACCGACGACGGTATGCTGTCCATCCTCGACGGCGGCGTGGAAGTGGCGCACCTGTCGGCAGAGTTTCTCACGACGCCGCCGCGCTATGACCTTCCCGTCGAGCCGCCCGCCTATCTGGCGGAAGCGTGGGCCGCGGATCTGACGTATGCCGAGCCCGAGGACTACGGCGAGGCACTGCTGCGGCTGCTCGCTGCGCCGAACGTTTGCAGCAAGCAGTGGGCCTGGGAGCAATACGACTTCACGGTGCAGGCCAACACCGTGGCAGGTCCCGGCGGCGACGCCGCGGTGCTGCGTGTACGGGAGGCGCCCCCGCTCGGGCTTGCCCTCACGCTCGACGGGAACCCGCGCCTGGTGTATCTCGACCCGTACGAGGGGGCGCGTCTCTGTGTGGCCGAGGCGGCCCGTAATCTGGCGTGCGTCGGGGCGGAACCACGCATCGTCACGGATGGTCTGAACTTCGGCAATCCCGACAAGCCGGATCGCTACTTCCAGTTCCGCGAGGCGGTGCGGGGGATCGCGGACGCGTGCCGGGACCTGGATCTGCCGGTAATCAGCGGCAACGTCTCTTTCTACAATGAGAGCCCGGAAGGTCCCATCCATCCAACACCGATCATTGGGATGCTCGGGGTGCTGCCGGACGTTTCCCGGACGACCGGAACTGCGTTCCGTGCGGCGGGTGACCAGGTGTGGCTCCTGGGCGAGTTGCACGTTGCCGGTTCCCTGGCTGCGAGCGAGTACCTGTGGGTACAGCACGGGCGGGAAACCGGCCGTCCCGCACGACTCGACCTGGTACGGGAGCAGGCGCTGCAGGATGCAGTACGGGACCTGGTGCGCGCCGGGGTGCTGGCGTCGGCGCACGATCTGGCGGAGGGCGGGTTGGCAGTGGCGTTGGCCGAATGCTGCCTGGCCGGCGGGGTGGGGGCAAACCTCGCCCTCCCGCAGGGGCTTACCGCCGAGATCCTGTTCGGAGAGGCGCCCTCACGGGTGGTGGTGAGCCTCGCGCCCGAGCAGGCAGAGACGGCAGCGCGGCGGTTGGCGGAGGCAAGTGTTCCCTGCACCCGATTGGGAGAGGTCGGCGGCGACCGGCTCCAAGTCGAGGGGGCGTGGAATCTGAAAGTCGGAGACCTGGAGGCGGCATGGCAGCGGACGATCCCGGCGGCAATGAGGCCCTGACGGTTCTGGATCCGGAGTGGGACCGGCCTCACGACGAATGTGGAGTATTCGGCATCTTCGGCCCCGGCTATGATGTCGCCCGCCTCACGTATTTCGGTCTCTACGCGCTCCAGCATCGCGGGCAGGAGAGCGCGGGCATCGCCGTCACTGACGGGCAGGGCATCCGCTGCCACAAAGAGATGGGCCTGGTCAGCCAGGTATTCGACGAAGCCGTGCTGCGCGACCTCACCGGGCGGATCGGGATCGGGCACACGCGCTACTCGACCACCGGGGGCAGCAAGCTGTGCAACGCGCAGCCCATCGTGATTGACACTCCCCACGGCCCCCTCGCGGTCGCCCACAATGGAAACATTGTGAACACCCGCTCCCTCCGGCAGGAACTCGCCGCGGAGGGAGTCCGTTTCGAGGGCAGCAACGATTCGGAGGTGCTGGCGCACTGCATCGCCAGCTTCCACCGCGGTGACAGTGTCCGGGCCGTGCGCGAGGCGATGGCTCACCTTGAGGGCGCCTATTCGGTGGTGCTGATGACCCGTGACCAGTTGCTTGCCTTCCGCGACCCGAACGGCATTCGCCCCCTCTGTGTCGCCACCCTGAACGGCTCCGGCTTCGTGGTCTCGTCCGAGACCTGCGCACTGCACGGAATCGGCGCCCGGCTGGTGCGGGAACTCGAACCCGGGGAACTGGTGGTGCTGGACGAACGCGGCATGACCGAGTATCCGGCGCTCATCCCCGAACGGCCCGCCATGTGCGTCCTCGAATTCATCTACCTGGCACGGCCGGACAGCACCATCTACGGGCGCTCGCTCCATGCCTGCCGCCGCCGGATGGGGCACGAACTGGCTCGCGAGCACCCGGTCCCCGCACACCTGGTGATCGGCGTGCCCGACACGGGAGTGCCGGCCGCCATCGGCTTCAGCGAAGCGAGTCGCACGCCGTTCGGCGAAGGGCTCATCAAGAATCGCTACATCGGCCGCACGTTCATTCAGCCCGACCAGCGTCTGCGCGAACTGGGAGTGCAGATGAAGATGGCGGCCCTGCGCGAAAATCTGGCCGGTAAGCGCGTGGTGATGGTAGACGACTCCATTGTGCGGGGCACCACTACGGGGCAGATCGTGCGGCTCATCCGCGCGGCGGGCGCCACTGAGGTTCACGTGCGCATCAGTTCACCGCCGGTGCGCTGGCCCTGTTTCTACGGGATTGATATGGCGGATCGCAAAGACCTGATTGCGGCCAAGAAGAGCATTGAGGAGATCCGCCGGCACATCGGCGCGGACAGCCTCCACTACCTCAGTACTCGCGGAGTCTTCAAAGCTATCGGCATGCCCCGCGACCGCTTCTGTCACGCCTGCTTCACCGGCGATTACCCGATTCAGGTCCCCGACGAACTCCGCATGTCCAAATTTGCCCTGGAAGAACCGCCCGGCAGGGATCCGGCGGACCGGGACCCACGCGACCGGGAACCCGTACTCGCTGCCCGGTAGTCTCCGCCAGCCGGAGGAGTGAGTGAAGAAAAGTGAGAAACGAGTGGTCTCCGCACTCTCCACTCACTCCTCCCTACTCGGTCCTCACTTCTCTTCACTCACTTCTCGACCATGCGCATCGGAATTCTTCTGTCCGGCAGGGGGCGCGGAAGCAACATGCTTGCCCTCATCCGCGCCTTCCCTGCCGGCGATTCGACCGGCCAGGTGGTGCTGGTGGTCAGCACTTCCCCCGGTGCGCCGGCGCTCGCGCTGGCGGAAGCGGAGGGGATTCCCACCCGGCTGCTGCCGGCCGAGGACTTCACGGATGCGGCGGAACTGGACCGGGCCCTGGCGGCGGCCTTCACCGAAACTGGGGTGGAACTCGTCTGTCTGGCCGGCTATTTGCGACTGCTAGGCCCCGCGTTTCTCGAACAGTTTCCGCAGCGGGTCACCAACATCCATCCGGCGCTGCTGCCGGCTTTCGGCGGTAAAGGCTTCTACGGGCGCCGCATCCACGAGGCAGTGCTGGCCTCCGGCGCGCGTTACACCGGGGTCACCATCCACTTCGTGGACGATCAGTATGACCACGGCCCGATCATCGCGCAGGCACCCGTCCCGGTCGAGCAGGACGACACGGTGGAGACGCTGGCAGCACGAGTGCTGGAAGCGGAACACAGGCTGTATCCGGAGACGGTGCGCCGGATTGCAGCAGGTCAGGTGCGCGTCGAAGGCGGGCGGGTGCAGTGGGTAGGGTGTAGGGTGTAGGGTGTGGGGTGTGGGGTCCGGTGGGGTCAGACCATCAGGGCGGTGTCCTTGTGGCAGCAGGGCGGTCCGGCCGAGCGCGGCAGGCGGCAAGGACGCGCTCCGGAGTGAGGGAGGCCAGGTCGTTCTCCGCCTCCAGGTAGGTGGCGTGGGGGTTCTCGGGCTGGACGGCGGCGCGGCGCGGAATGTAGGCGGCGCCTTAGAGGCCGACGGTGGGAACCTGCAGGCTGGCCGCCATCCACATCAGGCCGGAGTCGATCCCGAGGAACGCCCGGGCGGCTTGTAGGACCGCGGCGGCTTCGGCCAGCGTGGTGGGGGCGCGCAGATCCAGGACGCCGGGAAGCAGCGGGTTGCGGAGACTGAGCTGGCGCCAACCAGGAGGTCTATCCCGACGCCAGGTGCGGCCCGGGTCGCGCTTGGCGCGCGGCGCGGTCCGGGTCGTTGTCGAGCTCCCACCTGCCGGGTGTTCCGGGGGCGAAGATGTGGGCAACCGAGAGACTGCGACAAACGGTCTCGACCGAAATGCACCGGGAACCACATCGAAGTCGAATGCTTGAGGGCGAATGGGCCGGTGGAACAAGCGATGAGCATCCTCTGCTGCCCATACTGTTTCAAAATCCCAGGGTCCTCACCGAGGATTGCGAAGCGTTGCGCCATTGTCAACCGGCGTCGCGGCTTCGGCGGATCCCGATGACCGAGCGCGAGAGGCGGTTCCTCTTTCGGGCACAGCAGGAGACTCTGGACCAATACCTGCGCGAGGGTGATATCGAGAGCGTCGAAAGAATGCTCGCAGCCCCACAGATCCATTTTGGCCGCGCCTACGCTTTAGGTCGCTTGGGACACTGCCTGCGCCGCCGGGGGCGGTACACCGAGACCGAGGCTCGCTACCGGGAAGCACTCCGTGAGTCCCCTGACACGGAGGAGTTCCAACTGGGATTGGCCGCGGTGCTGCGACGGCAGGAGCGGTATGCGGAGGCCGACACGATATGCCACCACACGATACCCGGCATCCTCCGCAGCTGCCCGACATTCAAAAGTACGCGTCGACTCGCCTTGGTGCTGGCCCGTGAAGGTCTGGTTGACGAAGTGCTGGAGGAACCCCTGCTGACCGGTACGGTGCTGGGACGGGGTCTTCTGAGTTGGGGCCTCCTCGAGCAGGGACAATTTGCACAAGCAGTGACACAGTTTGCGGCGGGCCTGGACGCTGCGCCGGTGGACTTTTGCTGTCTCTATGGCCTGGCATTGGCCCACGAGCAGTTGGATGACCGTACTGCCTGCCGCAGCCGGCTGCGGCAGGCGGTTGCCCAGATGCCGGAAGATCCCACTCTGTGGGAGGATCTCGCCTGGGTCCTGCTGGGGGTGCAGCTTCCGGACCTGGCGGTGACCTGCTCACAACGGTTGGTGGACGACAGACCGGAATGTTCCAGGGTGTGGGAACTCCTGGGGGAGGCCTGCAGTGCAGCGAAAGACGTGCCGGGAGCCATCGCAGCATACCGCCAGGCGCTGGCACATCAACCGGGCACGCTCACCCCATACCTCAACTTGGGCAAACTGCTCCAAGAGTGGGACCAGTGCAACGAAGCGCTGGAGGTCTACACTGCCGCCATACACGACCCAGACGCCCGCCGTCCTCGCAACCAGTCGCGGCTGTTCCAGGTCTACCTGGAACTTTGCTTGTTGTTGCGTCGGCTAGGGCGCAAGACAGAAGCGGAAGCGGCCCTGCGCACGGGGATGGAGCTGGACCTGTAGGGAATGGCCCACGTCCGCGGATTGGTGCTCTTACTGTCTTTACCCACGCCGCCGGACGGGGCCAGACACTGACGGTACAGGCACAGGCGCGGGACCCGGTGAGCGGGTGGGGCACCTACGTGGCGTTCCCGGCGCTTACGACGTCGGGGTGTTACCAGTATGTGGTCTACCCCGGGGCCGTGGAGACGCAGGCGGTGGCGAACTACGAAGTGCAGGGGACGCCCTTACAGCGCACCTGGCGGGTGAACGTGGTCCATTCGGGCGGAGGCAGTTGGACGTATTCGCTGGGCTACGCGCTGATCGTGTAGTCGAAACTGACGCAACTGATTCCACGCAAACGACGTCTGACAGAGTAGAAACCGAGGGCAACGTGATGATGCAGGCACTGCGACGGTATTACCGGGGGGCGACGCTGGCGGCGATGGAGGAAGTCCAGACCGGGCGCCGGCTGACCTACCACTTCGACCACCAGGGGACGGTGCAGTGCCTGACGGACGACACGGGCGCCGTGACCGATCGGTTCGCCAGCGATGCGTGGGGTGTGCCGGTGAAGCGTACGGGCACCTCGCTCAATCGCCAGTGGTACGTGGGGATGTACCACATG
>SYMT01000218.1 GCA_005805375.1 Actinomycetota bacterium | reverse complement strand
GACTCGGGGCCCGCTTCCTAGCCCGGAGGCGCCGGGTGTTGTCACTAGTGAGCGTTGGGGGGTGTGTGGTGAGCGTTGGGGTGTGTGGCGAGCCTGGGGTGTGTGGCGGGCGTTGGGGGGTGTGTGGCGAGCTTGGGGGGTGTGGCGAGCGTTGGGGGGGGGCCACTTGCTACGCCCAGGGGGCACCCGGCGTGGCTCGGGTACGGGGGTATGTGTGCTTGATTGGTAGAGCTGACCAGTCGGGCATTTGGTTTGGAGGCTCTGGATGCTGCCTGTTGGTGGCGCCTGCTCGCAGAAATCGTCGCCCATTTCGAAGTGGACATGCCCCGGAGGTCGCAGGGGGGCCAGGACACTACTCCGGCGTCCGGAGAGCGACGTTCGAAGGGCGGCGGTCTCCGGTGATCGAAACGCCGCGCGGCCACGCTAGTCCGGTCGCCCTTCAATCGTACTCTAACTGCCGACCGGTCCTGCCCACGGAAGCGGATTTCCGAAGGGTCGGATTGCACGCACCCGGGACGCCGGTAGGAAGGCGGCGTTCCCAGGCGGTGTGTGTTCCTCCTCAGCACGAGGCGCCGCCCCCCCGGGAACGTCGGCGTCCCACCGGCCCCGCCGCCCCGCCCCCCGCGAGGCGACGTACCCCCGGGAACGCCGGCGTCCCGCCAGCCCCCGTCACCTCGCCCCTACGAGGCGACGCATCCCCGGGAACGCCGGCGTCCTGCCGGCCCCGCCGCCCGCGAGGCGACGCACCCCGGGAACGCCGGCGTCCCGCCGGCATCTCAGAAGGTCGAGGCGATCAGCTTGAACGAATCCGAGCGCGACTTGCCCGAGATGACGCCCTGACCTGCGGCGTAGTACTTGGTTTCGGAGCCGCTCGAGAGCCGGCTCGTTTCCCGTATCTCGAGGACGTTGGAGAACCGGCCCGCCGGGACGGCGATACGGCGGTTGGTGGCGACTACGGTGGCAGTCTCGTCCACGATCGGGAAGAGATCCTCCGGCTTGAACGACTCCCCCACCTCCGGCTCGGCCGGCATGAAGACCGCCGGAACCGGCGCGTTGCCGGACTTCTCCGGGTCGCCCGGCTGCGTCGGGCCGCCCACCAGCCAACTTCCCTCATGGTCGGCGATGACTCCATCCTCGTAATTGTCCACGACTTCGCCGAAATAGTAGACGGTGCCGTCGTCCGCCTGGGCAAAGTAGTTCTGGCTGATTTCCTTCAGCTTCCCGTTTTCAAACTCGGTTTCCTGGAGGATGCGGGTCGGAATGTCCACGCCGCCGAGGGAGAACGTGCGGGTTTCTCCGTGGTAGAAATCCACGCTCGTGGTCGCGTTGCGGCCGTCGAGGCCCGTGAATACTTTGGTGCCGCCCGGCACGAACGGGAAGTTGCGGTTCGTGAAGACCAGCGGGTGGGAAAACACCGGCGGTGTGACCGGCGGTCGGAGGACCGTGGCTGCGGCCACTGCGGCCGAGACGGCGCGGGATTGGGCACGCACGGCGGCCTGAGCGCCGACCAATGCCAGTACCAGAACGAGTCCGGTGCAGAAGCGAGAGCGGGACATGGGGATGGCGTCCTCCCGGCGTTGCATCGCCGCGGATTGGGGCAGCGCAATAGCTGCTCGAGAGAACGGTAGACGACCGATCTGGGATGAACCTGGGAGGAATCTGAGAGAAGGCTAAGTTGAGCGAGGTGTCGTGCGTGCGCTCGAACCCTCGATTCCAGGCAAGGGTCGCCGGGCGGATTGGTCGCTGCACTCAATCCTGTGAATACTCTAAGAGAAGACCCAGCCGCTTCCAAGCCGCACGTGCGATGCTCAGAGCATCCCGCGAAAGCCGTACCGCCCGTGCGGGTAACATGAGCATCAGCACCGGACCCGCGACAGGGGTTCCAGGCATTGGAGCCAGGGAACCCTGTCTCCGAACTGTTCGCGCGGCCGTTCCCCGCGGTGGAGAAACAATGCAGGTTCTGATTGCCGAGGATGATACGAGCGTCTCCCGGTTTTTGGCGCAGGCGCTGCACGAGGCGGGGTACGTCACCCGCAGCACGGCTGACGGCAATGAAGCACTGCTTCTCGCCGCAACCGGGGGGTTCGACCTGATTCTGCTGGATGTCATGCTGCCGACCATGGACGGCTACCAGGTGTGCGAGCACCTGCGCGCCCGGGGGATCGCCACGCCGATCCTGATGCTCACGGCGCGCGACACGTTGGAAGACAAGATTGAAGGGCTCGACCGGGGCGCCGATGACTACCTGGTCAAGCCATTCCAGGTGGGTGAGTTGTTGGCCCGGGCTCGCGCACTCCTTCGCCGGCGGGTGTACGCGCCGGCGAGGCTGCGGGTGGGTGATCTGGTTCTGGACCCCTCTTCCCGGACGGCAGACCGCGCGGGGTGCAGAATTCAACTGTCGGCGACTGAATTCGCCCTCCTGGAGTACCTGATGCGCAACCGGGGCCGCGTGTTGACCCGCTCCATGATCCTGGAGCATGTCTGGGAATACGATTTCGAGGGCAGCGACAACATCCTGGACGTGTACATCAGCTATCTGCGTAAGAAAGTGGACCGCGGGCACGCGGCGAAACTGATTCATACCGTGCGAGGCATGGGCTATCGGATTGCAGCCGATGTCGTTGACTAGATCCCTCCGGGCCCGGATGACGCTGTTGTTCACCAGCGTGACTGTGGGCCTGCTACTACTGGTGGCGGCAGGGATTGTTGGATACACCGCATTCGCGATGCACCGGTCCACCGACCGGGTGCTCGTGGCTACGGAACGGCGCATCCGGCAGGAACTCTCCGAGGCCCGCGGGCGGATCAGCCCGGGCGAGTTGATCCGCGAGGAGGGGAGTCTCCTGGAGCAGGTGGACGGAGCTCTCCTCATCCTGGATGGGCAGGGGCAGTTTGTGGCGCGGTCGCGTTGGGCGGCGCCCCGGTGGCCGCGCCGGGAGGACGACGGCTGGCGGGTGCGCGTCGTGCGCGCTGCGAACGCCACCGTAGTGATCGGGGTGCCGTGGCACCGGTATCAGGCAGCGCTCGTTCGGGAAGCCGGATTGCTCCTGGGGCTGGTTGTCTGCGTGGCGCTTGTGGTCGCGGTGGGCGTATGGGTGCTCGTGGGGCGAACGTTGCACCCGATTCGCCTCCTCGTGCGGCAGGTCGAGGGCGCCCCGATGGAGAGCCTCCGGGGCACTCTTGCAGCGCCGTCGGAGGATGCGGAACTGGTAGAGCTCGTGCATACGTTGAACCAGCTCCTCTCGCGGTTGGACCAGACGGTCGCGGCGCGGGGCCGGTTCTACGCCGCAGCGTCGCATGAGCTGCGCACACCCCTCCAGGCGTTGTCCGGTCACCTGGAATTGTCGCTCACCCGGCCGCGGACGGGGGAGGAGTACCGTGAGGTGGTCCGCGAGGCGTTTGGGCAGACCCGTCGCCTGACCCGGTTGGTCCAGGACCTGCTGCTGCTGAACCAGTTGCATCAGCGCACCGCTCTGCCGCCGTCCGAGCCGCTCGACCTCGTAGATGTGATTCAGCGGTCCGTGCGGCAGTTGCAGGCGGCGTTCCAGGCTCGGCGCCTGGAGCTGACGCTCGACCTGCCGGATGACGCGGAAGTGGAGCTCCCCCCGTCCCACGTGGAAGTGCTCGTGCGCAATCTGGTCGAGAACGCAGCGAAGTATGCAGTTCCCGAAACAACCGTGTCGATTCGTCTTGACCGGTCGTCGGGTCGGTGGCATCTAACCATCAGGAACGCCTGTGGGGACGAGCTTCCCGCGCAAGCGGACCGCCTCTTCGAGCCGTTCTACCGGCCGGACGCCTCCCGGAGTTCGCGCACCGGCGGCAACGGCCTCGGGCTCGCTACCTGCAAGGCAGTGAGCGATCTGCACGGCTGGGTTCTGCTGTGGCGCCGGGACGTCACCGACGTGTGCGTAGAAGTCCGCCTGCCGGCGACTGCCGCGCCGATAGGCGCCCCGCCCGCATCGTTGAAGGAGAAGGAGTCATGCCCCGTACCCGCTCTGGCTTCACTCTGATCGAGCTACTGGTAGTAATTGCTGTTATAGCTCTTCTAACAGCACTGCTGCTTCCCGTATTCTTTCAGGCACGGGAATCCGCCCGGCGAGCCGGATGCGTCAGCAATCTGAAGCAACTCGGACTTGCTGCGATGCTGTATGCACAGGATTATGATGAGATCCTCGTCGGCACCGAGGAAGGCGGTGAGGTGGACTACGAGGAGGAAGAGGAGGATCGTGTCGAATTGTTGTGGGGAGACTTGCTCCAGCCCTACATCCGCAATACCGGTGTGCTGCGGTGCGGCTCTTCGGAGGCGCCGTTCCAGGTTTCGCCCCCGCTGCATGGTTTTCCGGAGGGGGTGAGTTATGAGTGGTCGTACAGCTTTGCGATGAACGACGTGCGAGATGTCCACGATCACCACATCGGCGCCGCATACGCACCGTTGAGCAGCCTGGTGGAGACCGCCGCCACGATCTTGTTTGTGGACAGTTGGCCGGTTCACGTGGAGGACGCCACCACCGACGACCCGCACGAGATTACCTGGACCGCCGGGCAGCGAAACGCAGCCCGGGAGCGGGCGCACGACGGGAATCCGCGTCACCAGCACGGGTTCAACGAGCTCTTCGTGGATGGCCACAGTCGCTGGCGAAAACGGATGCGCCGGGCGGACGGCGGGTTCAGCGGCGGCACTCAGGATGAAGATTGGATTCGGTATCGGTAACGCACCCAGCACAAAATCGTTGCCTCCCCCACGCGCGGCACGGGAGATATCCAGTACAGAAGTTCCCCTTTTCACACACCCTCTGAGGGATGAGGGGTTACGCTGCTGCCCCACCCACGGGGCTCGGCGGGGCATAGTTGTCCCATACCCACTGGAAGAAGAGGTCCCCCTCAAATATCCAGGAACCGGCCGGTTTCTCTCGGGCGAACCCGTTCGCTTGGAGCGCCTGCAGACAGTTTCGCACATCCCGCACACTCATACTGGTTGCCAGGGCCACCTGGCTCGGAGAAGTGGTCCCCAACCCGGAGAGGGCCCGATACACCCGGCGTTCAGGGTCCCCCAGGCCGTCTGAATGACCGGACTCGTTCCACCAGGCTACGAAGATGCGGTCCAACTCGTCCAGGCACGCAGCCACGGCCTGCTCCAGACGTGCCGATGCATGGTCCCCGCTGCCGTCCAGGTACCGGCTGACCAGTTGGTGTGCCAGAAAGGGATGCCCCCCAACGAACGGGAAAACCCCCTCCAGAGTGTCGCCAATCCCCGTTTCGCTGGCACGTTGTTCGTCGTCCAGGCGCTGTCGTACCAGTTGGCCCACTTCGTCGCGTCGCAGTGGGCCGAGGAAGTGCGTGGTGGCGATGTTGTGAAGCGGCGATCCGACCGCCGTATGATAGTCCCGCAGACCCAGGTGTCCCGTGAGAATGAGCCCGAAGCGAGAACTCAGGCCCCCCTGGGCGTCCTTGATCCGGCGGAGAGTGTCGAACACTACCGGACGCCCGGCCCCATCGTCCAGATGCTCCACTTCATCCAGAAGGAGCACCAGACCCGGAAAGCCCTCCCCTTCGAGTTTCTGGACAGCCTGCTGCAGTACTCGCTCGAACTGGTCCGCAGACAACTGTGCGGGTGCGTCACCAATCCACCCCTGCAGACACCTCCGAATGTGCTCCTCTTCCACCGACGCCTGCAGAAAACGGGGGTAACGCTCCGAGGCGGGCGTGTTCCGTACCAGAAGCCAGCGTTCGAGCGCCGCGCAGAGGTGGTGGGCCAGGTACGCGAATGTCTCCTCTGCCGACCCCAGGCCGGCGCGGACGTACACGAAGACGGGGAACGCCTGTCCCAGAGTGGGTCCGTGCCCCGGCACCAGGGACCATTCGACCGCCCGGAGGAGGGACGACTTGCCGAACCGTCGTCCACCCAGGAGGATGCGGACCTGAAGGGGGGCTCCTGTGATCTCCTGGAGGAGTTCCTGTCGGCCAATGAAGAGGCGCCGATCCCGGAGAGTAAGGCGGTACCCATCGGCAGGACGAGGGGATCCTGCTGCCTGTGCCGGTTCCCGCAGGACGACAAGCGGCTCGCCTCCTTTCAAAACGGTTGTGAGGTCGCGGTAGGCCGCCTGGAGGCGCGGGTTTCCCGAATTCTCAGAGTACGCCCCGTGCAGGAGGTCTGCCAGCCGTCCCTGGGTGCGCGCCCACTCGGTCAACTCGAAGACCAGATCGCGCAGGGTGCCGTCTTTCACGATCGTGTCCAGGCTGATGTCGAGCCGAAACCGCACCATCCGGCGGAGGGCCGCGGGAGTGAACGCGTCCTCGAAGGCGTCACACAGTTGTCGTTGTTGCGATCCAGTCAATTGCATGGGCGATCATTCGTCGAAGGGACAACCTCTATCATCGGCTGGGACTGGCGGTAGAACTCCGCGTACAGTTGCAGCCGGAGCCGATACGTCGGTTCGGCAACGCCGGGTACCGTGTCGATCAGGCCGGTGTGGGTGAGCCAGCGCAGGGTGCGGCGCAGATCGACCGGCGCGACGGAATTCCTCTCCTGGATGTCGGGGGCGGTCAGTCCCTCCTCTGCTGCGGCCAGCGCGTGGAGGACCCGCAGTTCCGTGTTGGCGCCCCGGCCCTCCAGATACTGTTCCAGTTGTCCGTGCAGGTACTCATCCAGCGCACCCGCGGCGTCAAAGATCCTGGACAGCGGCGGAAGCGCCTCCGGTTCAATCCGCCTCACAGAGGCGCCGATCGTGGTCGCTGCCAGGCGGCGGGAGAGGTACGGGTGCCCCCCGCTCCACGCCTGGATCTGCCGGGCCGTCGGGTCGGCGAACTCGTGGCCCAGTAGCGCCCCCAACCCGTTCAGCATCTCGAGCGTCTCGCTCTGGTCAAACGGGCGCACGTAGCGTTCCGTGAAGTACTGGAACAGCGGGTTGGTCCCGTACTCGCTGCGGTCCCAGAGATTGACGGCGTTGCAGTCCGGCATCAGGTCGCAGACCAGCAGCACGGGGGAGCGGAGTTCCTGGTGCAGGGCGCGGAGCGTGGAGAAGACTGCGTTGAACTCCTCGTACTTCTGCTCGGACGCACCGGGCCAGGGGAACACGCGATCGAGTTCATCCAGCAGCAAGAGCACCGGCAGTTCCTTCCCGGTGGCGGGACCCCGGACGCAGAGACGGGTGAATTCCTCTCGGAAGGCCTCGGCTCCCTCCGCGGCGGAGCGAAACGACGTGGGAAACCGGAGCGGGTCGGCCGGGTCGTCGGGAAGGGTGGTTTGCTTCTGCAGCGTCTCCAGCACCCATCGGAAGAGCGCGATTCCCCAATCGCCGCTGTCGATCAACTCCCGACGGAGGACGATGTGGTTCCGTACCCGGTATTCTAGCTGCCACAGGAGGGATGTCTTGCCGGACTTGCGCAGGCCAAAGAGGCCCACCGGTTGCCCCCGGGTCAGGTCCGCCTCCAGTTGAGTGAGCAGGTCCGCCCGGCCAAAGAACTGTGCGGGGTCGGCAATCGATCCCGTTTGGAGAAAGAAGTTGTCCGCCGTCAGGTAGGGCACCGCACAACTCTCCAGCAGGCCCCGGCACTCCGCCGGATCGTCCTTCCTGGCTTCCAGCGCTGAGAACAGGAGCGGCACCACGACCACCCTGTGCTCGGCCCGCACCTGTGCGATCTCCAGCCGCCCCACCAGGTTGGGCGGCTCTTCGGACAGCAGGAGCCCGACCTGTTGGCGAGAATCCCCCCGCCCTCGCGCGAGATCGGCCAGCGCCCGGATTTCCTCTTCTCCCGGACTGACGACCGCCGCCACCGGCCACACACCCGGGCGGGCGAGGGGACCACCGGGAAAGGTGACCTCGGCGCGTTCTCCAAACAGGCGCACCTGCCCCCCGGCCGCCACAAGTACATCACGGGCGCGGTCCAGCAGCCGCTGCCGACTCCGAGTGCGTTGACTCCGCTGCCGCACCGCCTGGACTGCGGGGCCTAGCCCCAGCAGTAGCAGCACCCCCCACGCCTGCCAGAGCGGGAACGCAGGCAAGACCCAACCGTAGATCAGGCGCGAGCGGTCCTGAGTGATCCCCACCAGAGGATGGCGTTGCCGCAGCCAGTCCGGGAGCGAGCGGGGCTTCGCCACGGAGGTCGCCCAGAATTCCGGGACGTCCAGCACCGGGTAACCCCACATCGCTGAGAGCCGGCTCCGGTCTGCCAGGTTCATGGCGGGATCCGGCGCGATCGGCTCCCCGTCCCGGACCGGAGTTGGGACCCCTTCAGCTCCCTCCGGATCCCAGTAACAGGTCGCGCCCCTCGTGTCTAGCGCATAGACGCGACGCCCGGCAGGATCGCACCAGATCCGCTCCGGAGGCGATGCCGGAACGAATACCCCCAGCGTGCGCCCCCCATCCCGCAGTTCCCAGGCACGGACCGACCCATCTTCATAGGCTACGGCCGCGCGACGCCCATCGGGGGCCACGGTCAGGACGCGCTCGGGGGGGCCCATCACCCGCGTTGTCAGCCTGCCCTTCAGGCGGATCTCCAGGGAGGCCCGGTCGGTCTCCCAGATCTCCCGGCGATCCCCGCCTTTCTCCCACACGGCCAGCAACTGCGGGGAGTCCTGATTCGGAGCGGGCCGAGACGCGGTTCCCGGTCCCAGTTCGGAGCGCGCACCGGTCGAGCAGTCCCATCGGTACCGCTTGCCGCCCGCGATCCACTCGATCTTGTCCTTTTGGACGGTAAGAGTCTGCACACTCTGCTCGGTGTCGAACCGAGAGGCGCGCTGGGGTGATGGACCAGCCTGCGGGAACAGGGGCTGCCACCTTCGGTCCCGGTCGGTCAGCCGCAGGGTGGAGAGACTACCCGAGCTGTAGCCGACTACCAACCCCGCTCCCGGTTGCAGCCAGGCGCAGGCGGTGGGGCTCCCCGGATCCGGCGTTTCCCCAGAGGTTTCTGACAGGACGCGGGCGGAAGCAGTGTCCCACACCCGAACCCGCCCGTCACTCTCCACCGCGACAAACCGGTCGCCCTTCGGGAAGAAGAGGACCAGGGGGGTACTGGAGTACTCAGCCGGAACGGAGAGTTCCCCGCCCCGCTCCAGCCGGAGCCCTGCCAGGAGACTCCCTGCCGTTGCTCCAATCAGCAGGACCACCCAGACCACGACCCAGGGCACCCGCCGGGTGGTCGGATTTCGGCGATCAGCGTGCATGGCAGGTGGTTGGAGGCGGTAGGGGGAGAGACACCTGTAGTTATTCACACGGAAGCGCGTTGCCACCGCCACACTGTCGTTGACCGGAGAGCAACTGGTTCAGGTCGTTCGTGGCCCCCGGAGGGGGCGAAGGAGGCGCCTGCTTCCAGAGCCCCGCCTTCTGCTGCATGGCGCGTGCCTGATCATCGTCGTACTCGCGGGAGTCGGGGCAGTACGACCAGGCCCACCCGTTGCGGATGATCTGGGCATTGACACTGGGATGTTGGTAGTTCTTGTCGCGCGGATCTTCCAGAGCAATCTTGAAAGCAATGGGTCTTTCGCCGGGACTGGCCGGAGACATCCGCGGCTCAAAGCGGTTGAACCACAGGTGTTTGTCCCTGTCTTTCAGTTCCTCGAGTTGCTTGACGATGTGGATCGAGTACGGGCCTTCATTTGCGGGGAGCGCCACTCCCCACAGACGGGCGCGTACGTCCCGTCCTGCGCCGAAGGACACCTCGAATTCCCGAGCAGAATGGACACGAACAATCCTGCCCTGCCGCAGCCGCTGGCCCTCGGCCGAGACCGGGTGGGGAACGCTGGCCGAGACCGTGAGGACGGTACCTACGGCGAGCAGTGCCGGAAGCGGACACCAGGGAGCGGAGCGGCGGCAGGATCGGGACGGGGTGGGGGCGGACATCGGCGGAGATCGGCGAACTTCCGAAGTGGAGCGAGAGTCTCCATGTATGGTAACATCGTACCAGGGGAACAACCCCTTCGCCCGTTCGTCCGGAAACACGCCATGCCATTCCGCCGTCTGTGCCGCTGGTCCGTGCCCCTCGCCCTGGTGGGGTGCCTGTGGGGGATGGGGCGCCCGGTGGGTGCCGCGGATGTGCAGGTCGTGGCCCCCGCGGACAAGAGCGTGGTGCGCGGGGTGGTGCAGTTCCGGATCCGGCCGGTCGAGGCGCCGGGGGAGCGGTATTTCTCCAACCCCGAGGTGGTTCTCGTCGATGAGGACGGGAAGTCCGTGGCGAACACCGTGGCCGTCCGGGACCCGAAGACGAAGCTCTGCGAACTCACGCTCGATACGGCCCGCTATCCGGATGGGGTCTATCTCCTCACCGTGGATTATCGCAACCTGGCCGGCGACCGGGCCCGGAACGTCCGCTCCGAGATCAACCTCTCCTTCCGGAATCGGGGCCCGAAACCGGCCCGGTTCGTGGTGGACCTCCCCGCCACGGCGAAGGCGGACGACACCGGCGTACCGGTCACGGTGCGAGTCTACGATGCCCGCGATCAGTTGTTGCCGGGGGCGCGCGTCGAGTTTCAGGCGGTGGGGGGCGAACTGGACTCGGCGGCGGAACTGACCTTTCACGACGGGGAAGCGACCGCCACGGTGCAGAGCGAGAAGGCCGGGAACTGCAACGTGACGATCCGGGTAGAAGCGTTGCCCTCGGTGACCCGGACCGTGCGCTTTGGCCCGTGAGGGAACGCCCTGCCGGGTGGTGATCGACACCGACCCGGGCGTGGATGATGCCCTGGCCCTGCTGCTCGCGGCGACGGCGCCGGAACTGGAGGTGCCGGCGGTCCTCACGGTCGGGGGCAATGTACCACTCGCGCAGGCGACGGGCAACGCCCGGCGCATCCTCCCGGTGGCGTGGGGGGGAGGGGCGCTGCCGGCCCTGCATGTGGGGCGCGCCGGAGGAACGGAAACGGCGGAGCAGGTCCACGGTTCGGATGGGCTGGGCTGGGCGACCACCCTGCTCCGGCCGGACGGGGAGCCGCGCTATCCTCCCACCACACCACTCTCTCCCTTGCCGGCCGTGGAGGCACTGGCGGCATTGGCCCGCCGCCACCCCGGGGAGATCACGCTGATTACACTGGGGCCGCTCACGAACGTGGCCGCCGCCGCCCGCCTCGACCCCGAGGGGTCCCGCCAACTCCGCGCGATCGTCGTGATGGGAGGCGCGTTCCGCGAAACGGGCAACGTCTCGCCGCTGGCGGAGTTCAACATCTACGTGGATCCGGAGGCCGCCCAGACGGTTTGCGAGGCGGGCGTGCCGCTGGAGTGGATCTCGCTGGAAGTGACCCACCACTGCCTCCTGCTGTCCCAGCACGTGAACGACCTCCCGGACACCCCCCGGGCGCACTTCGTCCGCGACATCGTGGGCATCTCCTTCGCCTTCCACGAGAATGTGTACGGTGCCCGCGCCTGCTTCCCACACGACGCGGTGGCGGTCGCCCGGGTCATCTGGCCGGAGTTGTTCCGCTCGGAGCCCCGCCGTGTCGACGTGGAGACCGCCAGCCCCCTCTGCCTGGGCCAGACGGTGGCCGACTTCCGCCCCCCCGTCCTCCATCGCAAGACCCCACCCAACGGTACGGTCTGTGTGGACTGGGAACCGGAAGAGTTCCTCACCCACTTCCTCGCCCGGCTGCCGTAGCCAGCCTCTGAGATCGGCGAGTGGGGAAGCACTGGGCGAGGGAGGGATGGGGCGGCGGAGGTACACCTATCCCCCCATTCGCAGCGGAGGGCTGAGCCGGACCCCCTCCCCTCGGTGGTAACGCGACAGGCGTCCCGCGAGCACTTTGCCCGACCGGTCCACCACCTGGACACGGAAGGTCCGAACCTCGCCCCGTTTGGGATCCTGCTCCGAGCCTTCTACCACACGGAGCGCATATGCTTCCGGATGGGTCAATCCTCGCTGGAGCCCGTCCCGCGTCGTAGGAGCCAACTGCGGCAGGGCTTGCTGGAGCAAGAGGCCGGAGGGACTCACCAGCCGCGTCCAGTACTGCGGAGATCGCACCCGTAGGGAGAAAAGGTCATGGAATTCGTACGCCAGATCCAGTCCCGGATACTCGGTTCCGAGCAGCACCAACTGCTCTCGGGGAAACCAGCGGACGGCATCCCCAAGGTCAGAAGGAGTGAGCAGACCCCCGCCGCGGACCGCGGCCCGAAGCTCACGTCCCGTTTCCGCACCCGCTGCCGCGCCCCCAACTCCGCCGGTGATGCCCCAGAAACTCCGGGTGCAGCTTTTGGCAGTGACGCCCGTCATGCACCCAGCAGAGGGCCCGGGCCGGGGCGAGTGCCGCCGTGGCTCCCGCGTCTTCCAGGGCTTTGCGTGGGTCGCGGCCCAGCGTCGGGAGACGTGTGTCCAGGAACTGTGCGCAGGCAGGAGCGGAGCACACCGTCGCCTGGAGCCGGCGACCTCAGCTTCTCGGGACTGAGATGTGCTCGGAACTGGTCACTGCGCCGCGCGTGTCCACCAGCGTAATGAAGAGGAGCGCGGGGCGGGCAGCCGGGAGGTCGGCTTCGGCCAGGTCCTCCTGGCGCACGCGGCCGGGGCTCGTCTTCCAGTCGCGCTCCTGCCAGGGCTTGTCGAGATCCGTGGTCCAATGCAGGCGCGCTTCACGGATCGGCGTGGCGCTGTGGAACGTCACCCGCACCCGGTTGCCCCCGAACGCGGGGGCGGTCACGCGTGCCAGGCCGGGCTCCCCGGTCTCCGGTCGCAGAATCGAGTTGGCGAACAGGCCGATCTCGGGCGGCGCCCAGCCCTGCGGGTGCCCGTGCGGCATCCGGACGGTGATGCACAGCGTGCGCGGCCCGCGCACCGCGCGGTAGCTCTTCTGGTAGCTGTCCAGGGGATAGGCGAAGTCGTTGGTGCCGTTCACCCAGAGCACCGGCAGCCGGCACCGGGGCAGGTAGCGGGAAGGGTCGAAATTCTCCACCCACTGTGTCCGCTCTGCCTCGGGGAGTCCGCCGAAGATCGGCAGCCAGACACTGTTTTCGTGCAGGAAGCCGCAGCCGTACACCGGGATGGCCACCTTCAGGCGATCATCCAGGCTCATCACCAGGCTGGTCAGGTACCCGCCCCAGGAAATGCCGGTGATCCCGATGCGGTCCCGATCCACCTCCGGGACGCTTCGCAGGAGCGACACCGCACGAATGACAGCGGCCACACTCTGGTAAGGCCAGGTGTTCCGGACGCCATCCTTCAGGCGCCGGAACTTCCACTCGTCGTTCTGATCGGGGCCTCCATCGGAGAGTGGCTGGCGGTTGGGTCCTCGCCCACCCAGATCCATCGCCAGCGCCGCGTAGCCGCGGGCGGCCCACAATCGGGCCCAGTCGGGGAAGGCAGTGCCGCCCCCGCCGTGGACCAGCACCATGGCGGGCAGGCGGCGCTGCGCCTCGCCGGGCGGGGCGGCCGGGCGGGCGTAGTATCCGAAGACACGAGTGGGCCTCCCCTGCCACGGTTCCCCGGCGTAGCGCACCTCGGAAAGCAACACCTCCCGGCTCTGCTCGGTGACGGGTTTCGCTTCACTCCATTCCGCATCCGGTGCGCGCCGCAGGCCCCGCAGGTCCCACGGCCCCGTGCCCGGCGCTCTGTCCGCTCCGAGCGCATCCCTGCCCACTGCCGCAGTCCCCAGCGCCAGACCCGCCAGCACGTCTCGTCGTCTCAATTGCCGATTCTCCCGAAAAACGAGTGGTACCGCCTCCTGCGTGCGCATCCCGGCTCGCCAAGTACCGTGCGGGACGGCGCTCGCTTACCCCTGGGCGCGCGCTGCCATCCGCGCGGCGAGTCGGGCGAAAGTGCCGACCCCGGTGCCGGTGGGGCCGGCGGGCGCCCAGGGTCGCGCCTTCTCGTACTGGGAGCTTCCGGCGATGTCGAGATGGGCCCAGGGAGCGTCCCCGGCGAACTCACGGATGAAACAGGCAGCCGTGATGGCGCCTGCGGTGCGGCCTCCGCTGTTCTTCAGGTCCGCGATGTCGCTGCGGATCAGTTCGCGGTACTCCGGAAACAGCGGCATCGGCCAGTGATGCTCCCCCGCCTCTTCCCCACAGCCGCACAGGAGGTCCGCCAACTCCTGGTCATTGCTGAACAGACCACTGGCGACATGCCCGAGCGCGGTGACGCAGGCGCCGGTCAGGGTGGCGATGTCCACCACGTGGGTGGCGCCCCGGGTGCGGGCATAATGGATGGCATCGGCCAGCAGCATCCGGCCCTCGGCGTCGGTGCTGATGGTCTCGATGGTCTTGCCGCTCATCGCCGTCACGACATCGCCGGGCATCCACGCATTCCCGTCCGGCATGTTGTTGACGGCCGGGACGAGGCCCACAACTCGAAGGGGAATGCCGAGCTGTGCGATGGCGCGCATGGCCCCGAGCACCGCGGCTCCACCGGCCATGTCGCCTTTCATGCGGCCCATCTCGGCGGCAGGCTTGAGCGATATCCCGCCGGTATCGAAGGTCACCGCCTTCCCCACCAGGGCGAGTATCGGGGACTGTGGGGCGTTGGGGGGATTGTGGGAGAGTTCGATCAGCTTCGGAGGAGTGCGCGAACCGCGCGCCACCGCGAGAAAGGCCCCCATCCCGAGACGCTCAAGCACCTCAGTTTCCAGGATTTCACAGCCCAGCCCCACGGCGCCCGCCATCTCCGCGGCGCGGCGGGCGAGTTCCGGCGCCGTAAGCACGTTTCCCGGCTCGTTGACCAGGTTACGGGACCAGTTCTTGGCCTGGCCGAGAATACCGCCCCGCGTCAGGTCCGCTTCCGCCGCGTTGCCAACGCGGAGTTCGTGGATGGACTCATCCCGAGTGGTGCCGGTACGGTACAGGGTTGTGTGGAAGCGCGAGAGGACGGCGGCTTCCGCGGCGGCTTCCGCCGCTGCGGCGCGCTCAAGCGGAACGTCTCCGAGATCGAGGGCGACGGAGCGGATGCCGCGCCTGCCGAGCGCCCGGCAGGCCGTCGCGACTGCGTTGCGCCATCCGGACACCGAGAGGTTCGCTCCTTTGCCCAGCCCCAACATGACCAGCCGCGCCGCCCCCACGTGGCCCAACGACGACAGGATGACGACCTGGTTGGCTTCGCCGCGAAACTCGCCTCGCCACCGAACCTCGCCCAGCCAACCGCCAAGGGTTTCGTCGGCGCCGGACAGGCTGCCGGTCCACTCCTGATCCTCGAATGC
Source organism: Actinomycetota bacterium (assembly GCA_005805375.1). Taxonomy (GTDB): domain Bacteria; phylum Armatimonadota; class SYMT01; order SYMT01; family SYMT01; genus SYMT01. Next base: position 5,065 of record SYMT01000218.1, on the reverse strand, counting down.
GGGCAGAATTACGGCGTCGGTCGTGGATTCGAGCAGGGGAACTGCATTCACCCCCAGAACGAAACTTTCGGACAATGTTTGCCTCCTCTACGGTGCGACCTCGCGGATGCAACGTGCACCCGGGTCGAGGTGAACGTCCGCCCGAAAGCTGTGCGGGTTAACCGGGCGACGACCACCAAGCTATGTTCAAGCAGAACGGGCAAGTGCCCTTCCGATTTCGAGTTTCGGATCGCGAAACTTCGTTCTTCCATCCGGTACGCTGGAATTCTGAGCATCTCCAATGAGTGAGTACGACAAACCGGTGGGGCTCTCCCGCTCTGAGTCGGGTACGCCCGGTGAGTGTGAGGCGATGCCCGAGGGTGATCCGGGTCCCGAAGCGGATCGGATGGCGCCGGATGCACCGACACCATCCGATCCGCTGCGAGTGGTGGCCGAAGTTCTGGCCGCGCTGGAAGCCGGGCGCGCCCCACGTGCCCGCCTGCCTTTGCAGGTAGCGCTGCGGGAGTTGCAACAGACCGGACGCGTGCCCGATGTACTGCTTGCGCTCCGCACGTTGGCCCATGTGGATCTGCGACGCGGACGGGCGGATGTGGCACTGCGGGCAGCCCGTGCGGCCCTCCGCCTCGCCCGGGCGTCCGCCGGCGATCTGGACGTGGAGCAGACGCTGCAATTATTGGCGCTATCACTCCGAGAAGCTGGACGCCTCAACGAGGCATGCCAGACTGCCGGAGAGTGGTTGGGGCGGGCGCGCCAGCGGCACGAGCCGATCGGCGAGATCGAAGCGCTGCGGTTCCTGGCGCTCGCAGCGTGGGATGCGCGGGACTGGGATGATGCGTTCTTCCACGCCGACGACGGGCTGGAGGCCGCGCGCCGGGCGGAGGTGCCCATTCTGGTCGTACAGGCCGAGCGATTGTTGGCCGGGTTGCTCGCGCGGGCCGGTTGCCTGTACACCGCCACACAGCGCCTCACGCCGGTGCTCCGTACGCTGCAGGACCCGCACCAGGAGTTCCTTACCCGTCTGGAACGAGGCTGGGCCCTGATCGGGATCGGCGAACCGGATGCCGCGGCACGCGATTTTCGCAAGGCGCGGCGGATTGCGGGGGAATGGGAAGATCCGCGTCCCGGCATCCTCGCGGCGGCCGGGTTAGCGCTGGCCGATGCGGTCCGGGACGGCGGCAAGCGGGGAACGGCGGCCCGCGCGGCACTCGCACGACTCGAGCGTCGAGCGATTCGCTATCATGACACACGACTGGCGAGTACCGTCGGGACCATTGCGGCTGCTCTCGATGCATCCGCGCCGGCGCCGGGGGAATCAGTGAAGGAAGCAGCCGCCCGGCTCGTAACTCTCGCGCAAAACAGCACCAGCCTTCTCGTCACCGACGCCTGCGTGATTGAAGTAGCGTGGCTGGCGAAGTGCGCCTCGCCCACGGCTCCCTACAATACTGCGCTCTACGTGCCGCCTTCTCTGGAATGAGGCGAGCACCAGGGTCAACGGCGAGTAGCGAGTAGAACGGGCCTCCTATGTCCTATCTCCTATCCCCCCAGTTCCCGGCTTCGGCGCGTCGCGGCTTCGACAGCGCGGATCAGGCCGCTGCGCACCCCGGCTTCTTCGAGGGCAGCCAGGCCGGCGATCGTGGTCCCGCCGGGAGTGGCGACCCGGTCCTTCCAGACCGCCGGGTGCTCGCCCGTCTCCAGAATGAGCCGGGCTGCTCCCAGCAGCGTCTGGGCGGCCAGGGTGAGGGCCACGTCGCGGGGAAGCCCCATCTGCACTCCGCCGTCCGCCAACGCCTCAATGAGCACGCAGGCGTACGCGGGTCCGCTGCCGGAGAGCCCGGTGACTGCATCCATCAGTTTCTCGGGCACCTCGACGCAGCGTCCCCCGGCCGAGAGGAGCGCGCGCGTCCATTCGGCATGGACTTCGGCGGCGAAACGGCCCCGGCAGAACCCGGACGCGCCCTCACCCACGAGCATCGGAGTGTTCGGCATCACCCGCACCACGGGGATCTTCTCCCCCGCGAGTTCCTCCAGCCGGGCCGTGGTGAAGCCCGGTGCGATGGAGATCAGTAACTGTGCCGGCAGCAGTTGTCCGCGGAGGGGCTCGACGACGCCAGGCAGGTCCTGCGGCTTCACAGCCACCACTACGATCTGCGCGCCGTTGATCGCCTCGGTATTATCGGCGGTAACCCGTACCCCGAGGCCCTGGAGTGCCTCACGCCGCACCTCCACGATCTCGCTCACGCAGACCTGCGGTGGGGCAAGCACCTTCGCTTCCAGCAAAGCACGCAGGATGGCGGTTGCCATCACCCCGCCGCCGAGGAATGCAAGGGAGGTGAATGAGTTCGGCATGCTCATTCCTCGTCTCCCACGAAAAGCCCCTTGCTGGCCGGTTCCAGGTCGTCTTCATCGGCGATGATGATGTTGGACGGCGTGAACAGAAACACTTTGTCCCCCACCCGCTCGTAGAAGCCGTTCAGCGCATAAGTGACGCCGCTGATGAAGTCAATGACCCGCCGGGCCAGTTCATCGTCGGCGCGCTCCAGGTTAACGATCACCGGGCGCCGTTCCTTCAGGTCCTCGGCCGCTCGTTGGGCGTCGGCGAGCGATCGGGGCACCCGCTTGCAGATCTGACCCCCTCGGTTGCCCTGCACCAGGTGCAGAGTGTTTGCCGCAGGGGCACGGCGCGCGGCAGGGCGCGGGGCTGCGACCGCGGGCCCCGCTATCGGGGGCAGATCCGCTCCATCGTCTTCGACCTCGCCGAACCAGCGTTCGCGCAGCCGGGCGATCCAGCCATCCTGTCCGTCGTAGTCTTCGGTCATCGCCTTCCTGCTCATCCCGCACTCCCCCGGGGGCCGAAGATCCCCGTGCCCACCCGCACCATCGTGGATCCGGCTTCGATTGCTGTCTCGAAGTCCCCCGTCATTCCCATCGAGAGTTCGCGCCGTTGCTCCGTCGGTAGCCGTGTGAACAAGTCCGCGAGGAACTCGAAGCTCCGCCGGGTCTCCGCCAGGTCGGCGTTCAACGCTCCCATACCCAAAAAGCCGCACAGGCGTAGCCCCGCTACTTCTCCCACGGCGCCGGCCAGTTCCAGCGCCTGCTCCGGCGCCGTGCCGGATTTGCTTGCTTCACGCGCGATGTTCACTTCGATCAGGACATCCAGCGTCTTTCTGAGCCCGACGGCCCGGCGACCCAGCGCCTGCGCCAGTTCCAGCGAGTCCAGGGTCTGGATCACATCGAACAGCGCCGCTGCTTTCCCTGCTTTGTTTCGCTGCAGGTGTCCGATCAGGTGCAGTGTTGCCGTGATGGACCCGAGCGCAGCAAACTTCTCCTCGGCTTCCTGAACGTAGTTCTCCGCCAGATCGGTGATGCCCGCCGCGAGTGCCTCCCGCATTGCCTCCACCGGCTGCCGTTTGGACACAGCGATCAGTCGCACTCCGTGCGGATCACGTCCGGCACGCTCGGCCGCCCGGGCCATGCGTTCCCGAACCCTCAATACATTCTCGGCAATGACCCCCACGCGGAACTCCCTTTCTCGGCGAACGAGTGAAGTGGTCTGCCTCACCCATGGTCCTCAGTCTGTGTCGGAACCCGCTCCTTCGGGCCAGGGCGACGCGCGCGCCCGTGGCCGGGGAATACCCGGAGTCTCCGCACTCAGTTTTGAAGTGTGGTGACCGGTTGCCGGGGGCCTCCGAAACGGAGCGCGGAGGCTCCAGGTCTGCTCGCCATCCCGCCGGCGGCGCGTTCTGACGCACAATGAGTCCTTCGTCCGCCCCCAGCTTTCCTGGAGCTTTCGCGCAGGCGGTTCGTGCGGCGGACACGGTGGGCCTCAGTAAGAATTCGGGACATTGGGGGCGCGAATCACACCCGATTCGCGCCGGGGGTCCCTACGGGTCGAGCGGCCGGCCGGCGACGTCGGGGTCGTGGTAGGCGGTGGCATCGCCGCCGAGCCAGCGGTAGGGAACCGGGTAGAGGGCCAGGGACCGGTCCGCTAGGGGAAGTTCCACCGGAACATTGCCCAAACGCGCAGAAACCTTGAGCGCGAGGGCGATCTCGACGGCAATACAGAGGTCCTCGCCCGAAATCGCAAGGCGGGGAGGCGTGGCGGTGGACTGCAGTGCTCCGATAGTGGAACGCAGCGAGCCGGTCAAATAGCCGAACTCGGAGTAGTCGTACGGGCGATAAGTGGTCTCACGGCGAATTCGCTTTCCGGCCGCATCGCGGCCGAGGAACAACTCCGGCGGCCCCCAGTTCCATCGGATCAGGCCGTCCGGTCCCCATATCTCAAGTCCACGCTGGCCTTCCGTTTCGGGCACCACCAGGCAGCGCAAGCCGTTGCTCAGTTCCAGCCAGCCGTGAACATGGCAGGTGTCCAGTTCGTTGTCGGCCGCCTCCGGGGGGTCCACCCACCCCAGCACCCGCGTGACCTCGGCGCCGGCGAACAGGCGGAGAATGGACAGGCCCTGGACCCCGCCGCCGGAAGTTTCGCGCCCCAACCGGAGACAGGCGCCTTCCAGCGGACCGAGGCGCCCTTCTCGAATCCACCCGGACGCTTCCTGCACTTCCGGCATCGCGCGCTGGAGGTTGCCGCCCGCGAATACCACGTGGTGCTGCCGGCAGGCGGCCCGCATGGCGTCTCCGTCCACGAGGCGCGCCAGGATCGGCTTCTCGGCGGCGATGCCTCGCACGCCTGCTGCGGCACACGCGAGGACGGCGGGGGGGATGTACCGGGTGGGGGTGACCACAGAGACCAGATCGGGGACGACCGTGGCCAGCATCGCGGCGGCATCAGGGAACAGCGCCGTGACTCCGAAGCGCGCACCGACCTCTGCCCGCCGCTCGGCATGCGCGTCGGCGATCGCGACCAGCTCGCAGTCCGGGTAGGTGTGAAACGCTTCGGCATAGATGCGGCCCATACGTCCGCAGCCGATCAGTCCGACCTTCAGGCGAGAAGGGTCCATTCTGGCGCCTCCATGACAAAAACCGGGGACGGACCTGCAGGTCCGCCCCCGGTGTCATCGGGGTGAGAGGATTTGAACCTCCGGCCTCAGCGTCCCGAACGCTGCGCTCT
>SYMT01000217.1 GCA_005805375.1 Actinomycetota bacterium | reverse complement strand
TCTACCCAGTGCCAACTGTTCTTGATCTGCGCCAGGAGGTTGCGGCTGTACTGGTTGGCCACCGGATCCACGTCGTAGCTGTACGTGGTCTTTTGGTAGCTCACCCGGCCTCCGTTCACGAAGGACTCGTTGTTCTCCACAGTGTCCAGCCCGCCGAAGGTGTTCAGGTTGTACTTGACGGCGCGCCCCTGGTCGTCGGTGATCCCGGTGAGCATCGGGCCCACTTTGTCCAGGCTGCTCGGATCGCCCAGGACGGTGAAGCAGTAGTCGTAGGCGTAGGTCCAGGCGCCGCCGCCGGGGTGGGCCACGGAGAGGCGGGAGCCGAAGAGGTCGTAGGTGAAGGTGGAGGTGCCGGTGACCGGGTCGCTGACGCTGAGCACGCGGTCACTCCCGGTCTCGTAGCCGAGGGTGGTGGTGCCGCGCCCGTCGGTCACGCTCTGGGTGCGGCCGTTGGCGCCGTAGCTGTAAGTGAGGGTCTCGCCCGGGAGGGAGGCGCTGGTGGGCTGGCCCAGGCTGTTGTAGACGAAGCTGCTGCTCTGGCCTTTCGGGTCCGTGCTCGCGGTGACCCGCCCGGCGGCGTCGTAGGTCATGCTCGTGGTGCGGTTCAGGTGGCCCGTCCCCGGGTCCTGCACCACCTGCGTCAGGTTGCCCCAGGTGTCCCCATAGGTGTACTGGGTCGCCACGTCGTTCAGGTTCGTTTCGCTCGTCTTCTGCCCGTAGCCGTTGTACGTGTACTCGTACTGCTGCCCGCTGCTCTGATAGTTCGCGTCCCGCACCCACTGCACGTTGCCCCGGTTACCCGGGCCGGCGTATTTGTCGTGGTACTCGAAGCGGCTCACCCGGCCCAGCGCGTCCGTCACCGTGTGCTTCTGGAAGTATTTGCTCCCGTCGTAATAGCTGTAGGTCACCGTCCCCGGCAACTGGTAGGGCTTCTCGGTGAGCACATTCCCGTGCGGGCCGTAGGTGCGCTCCACCGCGTTCAGGCGGAAGCTGGTCAGAGTAATCAGCTCGTTCGCATCCAGCGTGAGGTTGTTCTCGCTGTCGTATTCTCCCAGCCAGGTGGGCGCGGTGTTCGTCTGGCGATCGCCCCAGCGGGTGGTCACCACCCGGAGCTGGCTGTCCATGATCGCTTCCATCCAGGGACGAGATTCCGGGATCAGGTTGCCGAGTTGCTGCACCGGGTCCACGGTGGCGCAGGGCGGGGTCTTGCCATACTTGCCCTGCTGGCCGGAGAGTTCGATGGTGTAGTTCCAGGCCAGCCCGTTCGGTTCGGTCACGCGGGTCACGCCGACGTAACCCATCGTCGGGTTCAGGGCGTAGTCGTAGGCCACCGCGTGCCCCAGCGGGTCGCTGATGCCGGCGAGGAGGCCGACTTCCGTGCCGTTCTGACCGACGTAGTCGGTGTAGGTGTAGGTGGTGACCCGGTTGAGCCCGCTCGGGTCCTGATGCACCTTCCAGAGGTTCAGGCCGCCGTCGTATTCGTAGCTGACGGTAAAAGTGGACCCGCCGCCGGACGCCTGCGGCCCCGCGACCTGGGTGATGCGGTAGGCGGGGGCCTGGGTGGTGCCCAGGTTGCTCCAGGTGATGTCCAGGTAGCGCCCGCTGGGATCGGTCACGCGGGTCAGTAGGTTCTTCTGCACCCCGCCGATGGTGACGGTCAGGCCGTAGGTGAAATTGGTGCGGTTCCCGTGGCGGTCCTCGATCCAGGCGATGGTGCGCTCATTGCCGTTCGGCGCAAAGTGCTTGATGGTGCCGTCCATGCCGATCTGGTCATCGGAGAGGACGCTGTTCGGGCCGTTGTCCAGGAAGGTAGTGTAGTCGGACGACAGTTCGTCGTGCATGTAAGCGGGCGGGGAGTAGAGGCCGTCCGCATCCCGCTTGTAGGTGTGCTTGCCGCCGAAGAAGTCGGTGCGAGGCACATTGTTGCTGCCTGCTTCCTCGATCCGGATGTCGTAGGCGTGGGTCCAGCCGATGCCGAAGGGCCCCACACGGTCATCGGAGCTGTTGTAGGTGCGCTGCCACGCCAGCCCCGCGCCGCGCGCCGGGGAGACCTGAATGTCGGTGAAGTTCTTGAAGAGGTTGCCGTTGCAGAGGTTCACGTCCCGATAGCTGCGCTGCCACGGCAGGACGCCGTTGAAATACCGGTTGCGGTACGGCCCGGAGGCGCGCAGGTGGGCGAGTTCTTTCTCGGAGAGGACGCGCCGCGCCGGTTGCGCCCCGGCGCCGGCTTCCTTCGCCCGAATCTGCGCCCGTTCGGCCGCGTTCGGCGTCTGGGTCTTGCGGCCCGGCCGTTCCCGGGGCGGAAAGAACGCTGCCGCCGGAGGCGCGGACACCTCCAGCAGGAAGCACGAGCTCACCATCACCGCCGCCAGCTTCATCAGGCGACTCTTGCGCAGCTTCTTGATTGTCATGGTCGTCCTCAACTCGTCTTTGCTCTCGTCGGCGCCGCGTGCTTGCCGGGAATTACCCGGTGACTTCCATCGCCGCGGTGCTGTACAGCCCGCTGGCCTCTGCCCAGATGATGGGGTAGCCGGCATCGGTGCCGACGATGGGGAAGGTGGCCGCCCGCTGCCCCGCCGGGATGGTGACCGAGACGGGAATGTCCACCTCATCTCCCCAGGTGGAGAGGGTGACCACCACGCCCCCCGCCGGCGCAAAATCATTCAGGCGCACCGTGCCGGTAGCGGTGTTGCCCACCGCGATGCTGCCCGGCTCAATCAGCAGCTCCATCGGGAAGACGGGGCCGCCGTAGGCATAGACCACGCGGGGCCGGTAGGTGCTGCTGTGCTCCTTCTTGGCGAAGTACGCCCAGCCGTTGGTGGTCTCACTGGTGGAGGCCAGCCCCACCCCCAGCGTGCCGCCGCCCTCCGCGTAGCCCGCGATCTCGAACCCGAAGTGCCAGTTCTTCCAGGCCGGCTGGGGATTGGCGCTGTCCCAGCTCACCGTCGTGACCGCGGAGGGACTGCCGGGGAGCAGGCTGGGGGCGGTGGTCCACTTCAGGCCCGCCTGGGTCCAGGTGGTGCTCACCTCCTGCGCTCCCACCGTCAGGGTGCCGCTGGCTGCCGATTGGGTGTGGTACGCCGAGACCGACCCGGCCCAGAGGTGCTCGTTGGCCGGGAGGGGAGTGGTGAAGGGGAACTTCAAGTAGCTGCGCCCCACCCGTGAGGGGTCCTGCGCGTAGCCGGCGAACAGGCCGCCCCGGTAAGTGCGGTTGCCGAAGGCGAAGTCCAGGAAGGTAGGGTTGCCGTAGCGCAGATCGTACCGCGAGTCGGCGGCCTGGTTGTCGGTCGTCAGGACTTCCGCCGCTGTGCAGCGGATCACCACCCACGGGGAGCTGCCTGACGCGAACTGCTGGGAATAGATCTCGTTCGGATCAGCGCCCGGCGGCGGCGGCGGCAATCCCATGGAAGGAGCATGGTCGTAGGCCACCTTCACCCGGTACTCATAGGTCACCCCGAAGTCAAACGTGGTGTCCTCGTAAAATTTATCGGTGAGGGTCACCGCGAGCGGGGAGCCGCCCCCGCTGATGGGGGTCCGGTAGAAGGTGAACTGGGGGGTCGCGCCGCCCATGGGGGTGTATTCCCACTCCACCCGGATCCTCTTCGGCATCGTGATGCGGGTGACCTTGAGGTTGTCCACCCACTGATCCACATAGACCGCTTGCTGGTACTTCAACTCGGTCGCCGCCGGACGCCCGGCGAGCAGGGTCAGGCCGAGGGCGGTCAGCAGCCCAAAGATTCTCCAGAGAAATTTCCGCATCGTGAGGACTCCGGTGCATCCCGACACAATTCGGGAGGGATTTCCTGTTCCGGGGCTGGGTGCCCGGTCGGGCTGTCCGGTGGCAGGATGGTTCGGATGTCTAAAGCATAAGAGCATACCAGCACCTTGTCCAGTAGACGTTTCAGTCATTTTTCAGTAGACCTTTCGTCTACCGAGTCGGTAGACCTTTCGGTTACAACGTAAGGGAACACACAGAGGGAAGCGAATACTCCCCGCTGTGCGGCTGGGTGGCCCTGTCTCCACGGCGGCGACGGGACTACGGTGCCGGGAGCCGGAGCAGGAAGGAGTGCCGCGCCAGGAAGACCGCCAGATCGGGGCGACGTGCCACCCCGAACACCTCCCGGAGTGCGGCCGTGTGTTTCTTCACCGTGCTCTCACACCGCTCTAGCTCGGCCGCGACTTCTTCGTCGGTCAGTCCCAGGGCCACAAACGGCGCCACCTTCCGGACTTCCTCCGAGCAGGAACAGAAGCGCACATAAGCGGTGTGGAGCCGGACCGCCGCGCTGTGGGCGTCCATCAGGCGGGGCGAGAGGAACCGTTTCCCGGCGGCCCCGGCACGAATCCCGGTGAGCCACTCCGTTTCCGGCGCGCCCACGCAGAGCACCACCTCCACCCCCAGCTCGATGGCCCACACCAGCTCCGCCCAGTTCCCGTGGACAAACTGGGCCCGCACCGGTCCCGTCCGCCGGCCGTTTCTCGCCGGGAACGTGGGCCAGGCGCCCTCCTCCCAGGGAGCGGTGCGCAGGCCCAGCAGCACCACATCCGGGTTCGGTGCGCCACAGCAGATATCCGGGTCCAGGTCCGCCACCGTCCGGCCGAGGGGCGGCACCCAGGCGGGCGCGTCCGGATGTACCGCAATCCGGATCATCGCGTCCGTCCTTTCGGTAGCCGTGGGGACGCACTCCCGCCGCCGGGTTCCAGCCGCAGCAGCACCCCGGCCCAGTGTCGCCCCCAGGTTTTCGGGGTAAAGCGGCGCTGACCGGCCACCTTCGCTCCCCCTGCCGAGGGGTCCCAGACCTGCACCCCGGCGCGGTTGGCGCTCTCCAGCAGGACCAGATGGCCCGGCTGCAGCAGCACCGCCCGCTGCACCGGCCTCGCCTCGTCTGCGCGGTTCGCCTCGGCGAGGAGTCCGTCCCAGGTCAGTTCCAGCCCCTCGACCCGGAAACCCCGGCGGCGGGCGGCCTGCACCAGGGCCAGCAGTGGCGTTCCCTGCGCGTTCGTGCCCAGTTCCCGGGCCAGGGTTTCCCCCGGATCGGCTCCCGGCGGCAGCGGCTGCCCGGTCCGCCGGAGTACTTCCAGCAGCACATCCGGCACACACTCCGCGCGCTCCTTCTGGTGGGCTGCGTGCGCCTGGGACTGTTGCGCTATGGCGGTCTTCCACGCCGCCTCTGCTTCCGCGGAGAGGTTGCCCTCCCGGAACCGACGCAGCCGATGGGTCGCCGCATGCACCAGCGGACTGAGTGGATAGGTGCGCAGGAACGCCAGGAACTCCGCCTCCACTTCCGCCACGGTGGGACGCCGTTCCCCGGGCAGGGGGGCGGGTAGGGGTGTGGGCGGTGGGGAGGCGGCGGGGCGGCGCGGGTCATAGAGCGGCTTGCGGCTCACCCCGGCCAGAGCTGCGGTGAGGACGGCGTGCTGGTAGGCCGCCTCTTCCTCCAGCGTCGGCTCCGTGCGCGGTGTGGGGTCCGGGGGTGACACAGAGGTGGATGGCGCCGGCGTCGGCGACTCGGCGACGCCGGGAACGAGCCAGTTCTGCCCCTGCGCCTCCGCCCGCAGTGCCGCAAACTCCCGCCGCGCCGCCGCGAAGCGATGCTGCCGCGCGCGGGAAAAGGCAAGCACCCACCGGGCTTCGGCCCGCACCCGCGGGGACAGGGTCGGAGGTCGGCGGGACGCCGGCGTTCCCAGG
>SYMT01000216.1 GCA_005805375.1 Actinomycetota bacterium | reverse complement strand
GACACGGACGCCGTGCGCGCCGATCGTATGCGAAGCTGGTGTCTCGAACGCAGCGTCAGCCTCCTCCGAATGGCCCTGCACTTTTGTCTGCGTGAAGGGCGCATACACGGCAATCCGCTGGGCAATCTGAATCAGGATCAACTCGAAGCCAACGTGCGCGCGGCCATGAACCCGCCGCCCGACAATCTGCTCAACGAGTTCATCGCCGCCGCGCTCTGATAGAAAGACGCGGCAAAACGAAGCACCGCGGCAGAAAGACATATTATGGCTGGACACATCCCATTCACCGACAACTACGACGACCTCTCCACCGATCGCGGCTTTCAGTTCCGGTTCAACTGCGAGCGCTGCGGGAACGGTTATATGTCCTCCTTTCAGGCCAACCTGACGGGAGTGGCTGAAGGTGCGCTGCGGGCCGCCGGAAATCTCTTCGGCGGCCTCCTCGGGCGAGCGGCCGACTCCGCGTTTGAAATCCAGCGGGCGATCGGCGGCCCGGCGCACGACGGCGCGCTGAAGAAGGCGGTGGAGGAGATCAGCCCCCAGTTCAAACAGTGCCGGCGGTGCGGCCAGTGGGTTTGTGAACCGGTCTGCTGGAATCACGAGCGCAATCAGTGCGTGGGCTGCTCGCCGCACATGGATCAGGAAATCACGGCGATTGAGAGCGAGGCCACGATCCAACAACTGCGCGAAAAGGCGATGAGCGCGGATCTGACCGGGGGCGTGAAACTGAGCAGCGCCGCGGCGGCCTCGAATTGCCCGGCGTGCGGCACCGACTCCCAGGCAGGGAAGCGCTTCTGCAGCGAATGCGGACACAACCTGGCAGCCAAGCCCTCCTGCCCCTCCTGCCGCGCGGAGGCGAAGCCGGGCGCGAAGTTCTGTGCGGAATGCGGCGCGCGGATCGGCGGCGGATAAAGGACGCGCATCTGCTGCGAAGGTGCGCGGCGGGTGCGTGCCGAACCTTCCCTTGAGAACATTCGCAATAGTCACCACAGCGAGGGATGACGCCTGTGTCGCCCGGCACTCCATTTCGATATCCGGCGCTGGCTTTGCTGGCGGGCCTTCTCTTTGCGTTCGCCGGTCCCGTACCCGGGCGCAGTGCGACCGGACAGCGCGACGCTCCGGCGTCGCCGCCGTCCGGTCGCCGGCCGGGCGCAACAGCCCTCGCTGCACCTTCGGGCCGGGAACTGCTCTTCGAGCGTGACGTCCGTCCCATTCTAAAGGCACACTGCTGGCAGTGCCACGGGGAAGAGGACACGATCCAGGGCGGGCTCGATACTCGCCTGGCCCGTTTGCTGGTGAAGGGGGGTCGCTCCGGCGCCGCTGTGGTCCCCGGTAACCCCAACGACAGCCGGCTGTACCGCCGGGTTGCTGCGGGTGAAATGCCGCCCGGCCCCAAGAAGCTCTCCGCAAGGGAGTTGCGAACACTGGCGGAGTGGATCGGAGCGGGGGCCCGCACCGCGCGACCGGAACCCGCGGCGCCGTCCGCGGCCGACTCCTTCACGGACGAGGAGCGCGCGCACTGGTCCTTCCAGCCGATCACCACGCCGGCCGTGCCCCGGGTCAAGCGGCAGGATCGCGTGCGGGCCCCGATTGATGCCTTCCTGCTCGCCCGCCTGGAAGCAAAGGGTCAGGGTTTCGGACCTGAAGCGGACCGCGAGACACTGATTCGCCGGTTGTATTTCGATCTGACAGGGCTCCCGCCATCCCCCGAGGCAGTGAACCGCTTCACGGCAGACGTATCCCCAGACGCGTACGAGAAGCTCGTGGACGACCTGCTCGCCTCGCCCGAGTACGGGGAACGGTGGGCCAGGCACTGGCTCGACGTCGCAGGCTACGCCGACAGCGATGGCTACTCCGAACAGGACTCCCTCCGTCCGTGGGCCTACCAGTACCGCGACTACGTGATTCGCGCGTTCAACGCCGACCGTCCCTGGAACGAGTTTCTGGTGGAGCAACTCGCCGGCGATGAACTGGTCCCCGCACCCAACCGCGACCTGACACCGGAGCAGGCCGACCGGCTGATCGCCACCGGATTTCTCCGAATGGGGCCGGACGGCACGGGCGCATCCGACGCGGACGCCCCAACGGCACGCAACCAGGTAATCGCCGAAACCATCAAGATCACCAGTACCGCCATCCTCGGGCTGTCCGTGGGCTGCGCCCAGTGTCACAACCATCGCTACGACCCGATCACCCAGGTGGATTACTACCGGGTACGCGCGCTCTTCGCCCCCGCCTACGACTGGAAGAAGTGGCGCACGCCCGCGCAGCGCCTGGTATCCCTCTGGAGCGACGCGGAACGCGACCGCGCGGCCGCAGCAGATCGCGAACTCCAGGCGTTGTCGAAGCAGCGCCAGGCCGAACTGGATGCGATCGTGCAGTCCACCTTCGAGCGAGAAGTGGCGAAGCTTCCGAACGACGCACAGCAAATTGCCCGGACCGTCCGGTCCACCCCTCCGGCCCAGCGCACCCCGGCGCAGAAACAGTTCCTCGCGCAGCACCCGTTCGTGGGCGTGGATGGCGCCTCTGTGGCCCGGTTCCGGCCCGATAAACTGGCCGAATTCACGAAACGGTGGGACGACCTCATCGCCGCCGCCGGGAAGGCGCGGCCGGCCGATCGCTTCGCCATGTGCCTGACGGAGGCGCCGGGGCCGCTCCCCCCGACCCACCTCTTTGCACGAGGGGACTTCCAGCAGCCGCGTCAGGAGGTCGCGCCCGGAGAGCTGAGTGTGCTGAATCGGGCCGGGGCAGAGATACCGAGCGACGACCCGTCCCTCCCGACCTCCGGCCGTCGGCTGGCCTACGCCCGCCATCTGACGAACGGCCGGCACCCTCTCGTAGCGCGCGTGCTCGTCAATCGCTTCTGGCTCCATCACTTCGGGCAGGGGCTCGTGTCCACGCCGGGCGATTTCGGCACCCAGGGGGAACGGCCGTCGCACCCCGAACTGCTGGACTGGCTCGCCTCGGACTTCATGGCAGGCGGCTGGAAACTGAAGCGCCTGCACCGCCTGCTTGTGTGTTCCACCGCCTACCGGCAGACATCCAGACGCCGCTCCGCTCTGGATGCCCTGGACCCTGAGAACCGCCTGCTGGGGCGGATGCCGGTCCGTCGCCTGGAGGCCGAGACGATCCGGGACTCACTTCTCGCGGCGAGCGGTCGGCTCACACGGAAACTCTACGGGCCACCGGTGCCGGTAAGCCCGGACGAGGGGGGACAGGTGATCATTGCGGTAGACACCCGCGACGGATCCGGGCGCCCCACCGGGAAGTTTGTGCCGCTGGGCGACGAAGAGTTTCGACGCAGTATCTACATCCAGATGCGCCGGACAATGCCCCTCGGCGTGCTGGAGCCGTTCGACCTCCCGCCGCTGTCGCCGAATTGCGAACGCCGTGCGTCGTCCACCGCTCCGTCGCAGGCACTGCTCATGCTCAACAACCCGTTCGTGTTGCAGCAGGCATCCCTGTTCGCCGATCGGGTCCGGCGCCAGGCCGGAGCTGACCTCGCCACACAATGTCGTTTGGCCTGGCGCCTGGCACTCGGTCACACACCCTCTCTGCGCGAGGTCGAGGACGGGGTAGCCTTCTTACGCGACGAGCAGGCCGCGAACACGCCGAATGCGGAAGCAAAGCCTGCGGAGGTGGCGCTGCCTGCACTCACCCGTTTCTGCCACGCCCTGGTCGCGTCAAACGCTTTTCTGTACGTCGAATAGGAGCCGTCCATGTCGCACTTCACCCGTCGCCATCTTCTCGCACAGAGCGCGTTTGGTCTGGGAGGGCTGGCCCTCCTGGACCTGCTTCGACAGGACGGCGCCCTCGCCGCGCCGCCCAAACCGGAATTGGAGCGGCGTGACTACGACCTGAAGCCGCGCCTCCCTGCCCGCGCGCCGCAGGCCCGGGCTCTGATTTCGATGTTCATGCAGGGTGGACCGAGCCACCTCGATCTGTTCGACCCGAAACCCGAACTGGCGAATCACCATCTCCAGGAAACGAAACTCCGGTTCCAACAGGACAATACCGAACAAGCCAGCCAGAAGCTGTACGCCAGTCCCTGGAAGTTCCTCCCACGCGGCGAATGCGGGATGGCACTGAGTGAGTTGCTTCCACACCTGGGCCAGGTCGCGGACGATATCTGCCTGATCCGCGGAATGCATACGGGTACCAACGGGCACGAGACCGGCATCAGCGCGATGAACACGGGCCGCATCCTCCGCGGGCGGCCGGCCCTGGGCGCGTGGTTTACCTACGGTCTCGGCTCCGAGAACCGGAATCTGCCCGCCTTCGTCGTGCTGACCGACCCAACGGGGATCCCCGTGCTCGGGGTTGAGAACTGGCAGAACGGGTGGCTGCCATCTCTGTTCCAGGGCACCGTCATCCGGCCGCGGGAGCCGCGCATCCTGAATCTGGACCCGCCCGCCCACCTCCGCGGCGCACCCCAGGGTCGCACGCTCGCCTATCTGCAGCGCCTCAACCAGGCCCATTCCGCTCGGCACCCGGGCGAGCATGACCTGGCTGCCCGCATGCAGAGCTACGAACTGGCCGCCCGCATGCAGCTTGCCGCCGCCGAGGCGCTCGACATCTCCGGTGAGTCCGCGGAGACACACCGGCTCTACGGATTGGATCACGACGACAGCCGCGACTATGGGACCCGCTGCCTGATCGCTCGGCGACTGGTGGAACGCGGCGTGCGCTTCGTGCAGATCCATACCGGCAACCAGACCTGGGATCATCACGGCGGAATTCAGCGAACACTCCCGAAGGTCTGCCGCAAGATAGACCAGCCGGGCGCCGCCCTGGTGATGGACCTGAAACGCAGAGGGTTGCTGGACACGACGTTGGTACACTGGGGAGGGGAGATGGGCCGCCTGCCCGTGGTACAGAACGAGGCTGACATCGGCCGCGACCACAACGGTCAGGGCTTCAGCATGTGGCTGGCGGGCGGCGGGGTGAAGGGCGGGTTGGTCCACGGAGAGACCGACGAAATCGGGTACAAAGCGGTGCAGGACACCGTTAATCACTACGACTACCACGCCACACTGCTCTACCTGTTCGGACTGGAGCCGCAGCAGTTGACCATCACGCGACCGAATGGGTTCGGCAGCTTGCTGGACGGGCAGCCGGGACAGGTCGTCGCGAAGATTCTCGAGCGCCCGCCCTCGCCCGCATAGACTCGGGATCCTGCATCGGACCGGAAGCGGACAGAACCGCACCACTCACTACCCGGTGAAAACACGATGACCGGGGTTCCACCGGCTGGTTACCGGTGGAACCCGGTCATCATGCGCAGCGGGCCGGCGGCTACTCGATCCGTGTGCCGTTCCATTCCGCGCCGGGGTCATCCGGTTTCCGCTGTCCGTACCAGTAGCGGCCCGCGAAGGTCCTCCCGTCGTCGCTCAGCGTGAACACGATGTCCCCCGCATCGTTGGGCGGCTGATAGGTAGGACCTTCCGACCAGGTCCCGGTCAGGATCTTCCCGTCATCGGAGAGAAGTCCGTCAATCTTGCCGCCGTCGTGTGGGTAGGAGCCCGTCACTGTCGTGTTGCGGACGCCCAGCTCGACAATTCCCCACGCCGTCTTCCAGCGGCCCGCAAACCCCAGCTTGCCTCCGGGCACGGGGGCTGCACCGGTCGGTGACCACCGATACCGGTAGATAAGGGACTCCCCGAGTTGGCGCCCGGCTACTGCCACGGTCACCTTCAGCGCGGCGTCGGGGGAGTCACCTGCTGGGACGGTGAACTTCCCATCGGTGTGGCTTACCTGCTTCGGATTGCCGCTCGCATCGGTTACGAGCCCAACGGAGAGGACATTTTGGATCTTTCGGTCCGTCCCCAACCCGGGCACATAGTCGGCCAGGATGTCGCAGCGGTAGCCGATAGCCGGATTTGCCGGGGACAGCGTGTCCACCATCGAACCGGAGACGTTGACGGTTTCCCCGGGGACGAGCGTGGCAAGATCCGGCGCCGCCGCCCAGTGAAGACGAAGCCGAGCCACGTACTCCTTGTCGTCATTGAACGCCGTCCAGATCCAGAAGAACCCATCGGTTCCTGCTGCCGCGATCTGCTTCGGCGCCGACTTGTGGTAACCCGCGGTCTCGATCAGACCCAGTTTCCAGTGCGCCCGAGACGGAGTCGCTCGCTGCGGTCGCGGCAAGTCACCCGTTGCCGTGAACTTGCCGTTGCCTGCCTCCAGGGCCTTTGCCACTGACGGGTGCCACGTGTTGCCGATCAGTTCGCTTGTATGCGTGTACACCTCATAGCCGTGGCGCCGCATCTTCCACTCCCAAAGTTCGATCGGGATGCCTCCGAAGTCCATCTGCTCGGAATTCGCATAGGACTTACTAGTCAGGTACGCCGGCAGCCATGGATCAAACACGAAAGGCATTCCCTCGATGACCGCCACCAACGCACCATGGTCCATGTTCACGCCCTTCGCGATGCCGGAGAGGGTAGAACTCGGCGTACCGCGAATCAGAAAAATCTGAAGGCCACGGATCCCGGCTGCCTGAAAGAGATGTTCCAGATTCAGCGCATGGTCGGCGCACGCCCAGGCGTACAGCCCTACGGTACCTCTGCCCACAAGGGAACTGTTCAGCGGACAGGAATGCTTGACCAGCAATGCGCAGTACTGCTGATACAGGTAGCGCAGCTTCCCGTAGGGTTTGCCGCTGCGGATCTCTGCGGGTGCGGACGCAATCCAAAATCTGCCCGCCTCGTTCCACCGAGACTTGGTTGTCACCCAATCCTGGGGCCTGCCCACCGGCATCGCCGGGCCCTGGGACCTGTATGAGAAAAAGAGAGCTGCAGCCGCGGCGAACGCTGCCAGGGAAAGCCTTCCGAGCATCTGTGATCCTGAAACGGGAGCGTGCGCGCGGGACTGGCCGCCCGCACCGGACGAGTACTTTCAGGATACCCGCCGCGCAGGACACGAAAACACTCCGGGCGAATCAGCAACCTGATTCGCCCGGGGGTCGTTTGGGCATACTCCCCGGAGGCGTTGGGCTGAGGTCGGCGGAGCGTCCGGTACGCGGCGAACTGGGGGCTGAGAATGCGGCTGCTGTTCAGAAAACCGGGGCCGACCGGTCGCCGCTGCTACCCCGCCGGGACTACCGGTTGAGGTCACCTCTGAGGCCCGTCCCAGATCCGAAGCCGTTTCAGAGAACCGCCCGATGCCTCGGCGCCATCTGTGCTGGTGTCGTCTATGAAAAAGTAACCGACTCCGCCCGCGAACACGGCAGTCCCTTCCGTATCCACGAACTGGAGAGCAGGGACGCCGTTGATGGAAGCACGCACGGCACGCGTGGTCCGATCCCGTTCCAGACGAATCTGGTAGTCCTTGCCCGGCTCAATCCGGCCACCCGTTTCGTGACCGTAGAACTGCAATTGACCCTCATAGACGTAGAGGCCGGCGTCCTCTTCCCGACCGCGGAAGTCCACGATCTTGCGCCATCCTTCGACCTCGTCCAGACGAAAAGTGAGTTCGAGCGTGTAGTGGTCCGTGACGCCTGTATGGTCTAACCGGAGGCCGTTCCCGGCGGCAAACTCGTACGAGGCAGTGGCTACTGAACCGTTCAGCGCCGTGAGCACGGGCCCCTGGTTGGTCGTGTCGGCGAGGGTTTTCGCGAACTGATAGTCCCGCACCAGCTTCGACGGGACGGCCGGAGGCGGAATCAAGGAGCGTTCCGGCTGCTGCGTTCGGGTACGCCGCAGTTCGGCGATGAGTGCCCGGATCTCGCGCAGTTCGGCCTCCAGCCGGTCCACCCGCGTCTCCAGTCGGTTGACCAATTCGTCGGACGAGCGTCTGGCTCCACGCTCCCCCTCCGGCAGCGGCAGCACTCCCAGCACCGTCTTACCCACTGGCGTGGGCTTCGGCGCCCGCGGTTCGGCGCCGGCCGGCGTCCGTCCCACGAAGAACGCGGCGGGGAGAAGCAGGATAAGGCAGAACACGCGGCGCATGAGTCATCTCCGGGACTGTGGGCGCCGTGTTGAAATCTCGCGGCGCCAGGAATTAGATGCGTGAGCCGGCGCACGGGTTACATCCTCACCGCCCACGCTCGGTCCGCCTGCTCGATCAGGGCCGTACGGAAAACAGGACGAGCCCTCGCCGGAGGAGAACTCTCAGACGAGGAGCCAACCATGCCGACCCACCGCTTTCTTGGAATCACCGTGCTCACCGACTTCGTCCTGAACGAGGGCGTCGAGGGAATTCTGGACAACATCGCCGGGCGAGCCGGGGCCTGTGCGGTGGCGTGCAATCCAACGGTTACAGCCCCCGGGGATGCCGCAAACGGCTCGTGGCAACCACCGGCAGATGCGGGGGCCAGTGTGCGCCTGTTCGACCGGCCACTCTGGGGGAAGCGCGAACTCTGGGTGCGGAGTGGTCCCAGTTTTGTCCCGAACGCCGACCTGTACGCGGACACGCCTTATCGTCCTCGAGGCGCCAACGACCTGACGGACCGGGACGGGCCGGTCGTGGACTGGTTCCTTGAGGCGGCGCATGCGCGGGGTCTCCAGGTTTACTTCCAGGTGGGCGCCGTCCAGCCCCCTGGACTGCGCCCGGAGGACACACCGCGGCTGCCCGACGGCGCCATCCCCTCCAACCGCATGGCGGATACCGGCAGCCTGGCCAGTGAGGCGATCCGCGCCTACAATCGCGCCTACGCGCACGATCTGCTCGCGCGGTATCCGGAAGTGGACGGCCTGCGAGTAGACTGGCCCGAGTATCCCTGCTACACGTTTGGGGAGCTGTTCCAGGACTTCGGCAAGCCCGTCGAGACGTGGGCCGAGGCGCATGGCTTCGACTTTGCCGGCATCCGACGGGATGTGCAGGCGCTGTGGGACTACCTGCATGGCGACCTGACGAACGCGGACCTGACCGACCTCGCCTCTCCGGACCGTGGGAAGTTCACGTTACTGCGAGACCTCGGACGGTTTCCCGGAGTGGTCGGGTGGCTGCGCCTGAAGGCGGCGCTCTCACGGGATCTGCTGCGCGATTGGCGTACGGCACTCACCAGCGCCGGTGGTACGGGCAAACAACTCTCGGCCAATGCGTTCATGCCGCCCTACACGCTGTTCACCGGCATGGATTTTCAGGGCGCGGCGGAACATTGCGACTCCATTTCCGCCAAGCTCTACACCATGCACTGGGCCCTGATGGTTCGCTTTTGGGGCGATGCCCTGATGGCGGCCAATCCGGGGCTGGACGAGGCTCTGCTGGTGCGCGCACTGGTGAACCTCATGGACCTGACTGACGGTGAGCCCGCGGGTCTGACTCTCGCCACCTACGACTACCCTGAACCCGACGCTCCGCACCCCATTCCCAACGAGCCCCAGCGGCGCAAGATCAACCAGGCCCTCGCATCCGTCGGCGGCGCGACTCCGCTGTATGCCCTCGTCCACGGCTATGGGCCGACCGATGACTTCCGCCGCCGCCTCCAACTCGCGGCCGACAGCCCGGTGCAGGGAGTCTGGATCAACCGCTACGGTTACCTCAGCGACGAGAAGTTGGACGTCATCCGCGAGGTCTGGCATTAGCGCGGTGGGCAGCTTCGAGACGCATCACAGCCGCGCTCGCCCGAGCCCTTCGTCCCAACCGGGAAGAAGGACGCCGGCTCATCCCGCTACGAACTGACTTGCAGGAACCTGTGACAAATCGGGGACGGGACTTCCAGGTCGGCGCCGACCTGGGTCAGTGAACCGTCCTGCCGGTTCACGCGGCAAATGCGGATGTTGTCTGAGCTCCCATTGCCGATCAGCACCCAGTCGCCGGTCGGGTCAAAGTTGAAATTGCGCGGCCACTTGCCTCCGCTGGCAGCGTGACCCGTGGGAGTCAGCAGACCGGTGGCGCCGTCAACGGCAAAGATCGCCAGCGAGTCGTGCCCCCGGTTGGATCCGTACAGGAACCGACCGTCGCGATGCGCTACGATCTCAGCCGGATAGTTTTCGCCGGCGAATCCCTTCGGCAGGGTAGAGATAGTCTGAATCACAGCGAGTGTGCCCGCTCCCGATTCCCATTGGAAGGCGGTAACGGTGGAGTCGAGCTCATTGATGACATAGGCGAAGCGACCGCTCGGGTGAAACGCCAGGTGCCGCGGACCGGCGCCGCCGGCCGTGCGCCCGAACGGGGGATCATGGGGCGTGAGCGTATGCGCCGCCGCATCGAATCGATAGATCAGCACCTGATCCAGGCCCAGATCGGCGGTAAGGGCGAAACGTGCCGAAGGGTCCAGGTTGACCGAGTGGGCATGAGGGCCCTCCTGACGACGCGGATTCACGCTCGACCCGACATGCTGTATCGCCGAGACGGGAGGTCCGAGGCGCCCATCGGCCTCGATCGGAAGGGACGCGGTACTGCCTCCGCCGTAGTTCGCCGTCAGCACGGCGCCCCCATCCGGCGAGACGACCACATGACAGGGACCGGTACCCCCCGAGGGCTGCTGGTTGAGCAGCGTGAGCCCCCCGGTGGCGGCATCCACCGCAAAGGCACTCACGGCGCCGGTGCGCTCCCCATTGAAGTCAGAGATCGCATTCACGGAGTACAGAAACCGTCCACTCGGGTGGAGGTTCAAGAACGTGGGATTGGGGGTTTCAGCAGCCAGCTCGACGGGGGACACGGGCGCGCCGGTGCTGGAATCCCACTGGAACCGGTAGATACCCCGGCTCTTCTCTCCGGTGCTCGTGCCGACGTAGACCCAATAGTGGGGCATCCTGGTTCCCTCATATGACGGGCGAGTGCGAGAGACAACCGGAAACAGGGCGTGATTGTCTGCGCGACTGCGGGAGGTTCTCGGGCCAGCCGGACAGCAAACCTGTTCCGTCTCATTCCCTCATACTTCCTTTCACCCCGTGGTGTCCTGTTTCCTCTGACACCTCGCCATGTCTACCACTGTCCGCCTCCCTGTCTTCCCGGCGGGATCGAGGAACTTCCGGGTCCGGCGAAGAACGAGGACCCGCAGCCCCGATCGGCGGCTCGGACGGACCTGAGAGAAGGGAATGCACCGACGCACAGCACTGGTGGGAGCACTGCTCGGGCTGGGAGGGGCAGCGATGGGACGCGCAGAGGAGCCGAAGGTGGTACCGGTCTGGCCTGGAGCTCCGGCTGATGACCATGCGGAGACGATCCCGCCGGAGAAGTGGCTTGACCCGCGGCCCGGCGACAAGTGGCAGAAGTGGGTGACCAACGTCACCCGTCCGACCCTGACGATCTACCGGCCGCCGCAGGAAAAAGATAACGGTGCGTCGGTCATGATTTGTCCCGGTGGCGGCTACCACGCGCTGATGTGGGACCTGGAAGGAGAGGAGGTCGCCGCGTGGCTGAACTCTCTGGGTATGACGGGCATCATCCTCAAGTACCGTTGTCCCAGGCGTCCGGGCGACACGCTCGGGGTGCCGGCGCCCGGACCATTGAAGGATGCCCAGCGGGCTATCAGCCTCATCCGGAGCCGCTCCGCTGAATGGAAGCTGGATCCGAACCGGATCGGCATGGTCGGGTTTTCGGCCGGCGGGCACCTGGTGGGGGCCACGGCCACGAACTTCGCACAGCGCAGCTATGCGCCCCATGACGATGTGGACCGCGTGAGTTGCCGCCCCGACTTCGGCATCATGGCCTATTCCGGGTACTTCTACCCTCCCGCCGAGCAAAAACTCACACCCACCGTGCGTGTGGCGCCGGATGCCCCACCCGTCTTCTTCGTGCACGCCTCCGACGACCCCGTAAAGGGATCCGAGGTGGGGAACAGTGTGATGTTCTACATGGCCTTGAAGCTGGCCGGGGTCTCCGCCGAACTGCACATCTTCAACCAGGGCGGACACGGTTTCGGTGTCCGGCAGGACGGAAACCCCTGCGCGTCCTGGACGAGGCTCTGCGAAGCGTGGCTGGAACGGATCGGGGTGACGCGTTAGGGGAGCGTGGTGGCGAAAACGGTGGGTGGTGCGTGGCGCCGAAGCACAGCCCGAAAGCCACCGCGAGGAGCGATGACCTCCTCTCTCGTTCACCCAGGATTCTCACACATTTCCCCTGCCGCCACTGTCCTCCTTCCTCCGTCCCTCCTTCCTTCCTCCTTTCTCCTCTGCCCTCCTTCCTCCTCTGCCCTCCTTCCTCCGTGCTACTTCCTCTCGCGCTTCAGTTCCTGGAGGACCTGGAGTAGATTGCTCGTCGCCTGCTTCCCGTCCCGACGGTAGTAGAAATTGGTAAACACCCAGCGGCTGCCGGCACGGAGCACTTCCGGGGTGACGTCCGGCCGGGGAGATTTCCTGCCATTCCAGTAGCCGAATACATCCACCCGGAACCGAACACCCTGGCGCCGGACAGCCCCAACGATGTATTTCTCGGCGATGTCCTGTGCGTTCAGCACCGGATCGAAATCCAGACCCACGATCTCGCCCGGCGCCTTTGCGGCGGCAGCGGCATCTTCACGAAGCCGCCGGACCAACTCCGCATCGAACACGCGCCGCCGCTCCTTCAGAGCCTCCTCAATTCCGAAGGCGCCCTTGTGGCTGCGCTTCGCGTACCAATCGTAGAACTCCTGGACAAACGCGCGACAGGCCTTCTCAGGCGGGTCGGGCACAATGGCCGCTGCGGGCGCCGCGCCACCCCAGGCAAGCACCAGAAGCGCGGCCGGGACCAGCGCCCCCACGGCCCGCAGCGAAACCAGGCGCAGCTGCCGCCCCGAACCCAACAGGCAAGCAGTACGGGCGAGCCCGGTGGGCGCCGGATGGGTGGACCGGGAAGGCGTGCGCGGGCGGGCGAACCGGGACATGGTGTTCTCCTCGAGCAGTTTGCGCTACAGTTGCGCGAGCGCAGGGGCGGCTCCTTCCGCCGCACACTCGTACCCCTCGCTCCCCTTGCCTGACCCGTCGCCCTCAGGCGGCTCGGGAGCTTCCCATGCGTCATGCCGTGCTCTCCATCGCAGCGCTCCTCAGCGTGCTGGCGCCGCTCGCATCCACGTCCGTCCCGCCTTCCGGCGCTGACCTGGATGCACTCGGGCCGCGGACCGGGGCAGTGGACCTGGCCGCCTACCGAGTGGTGCGATACGTGGCGCCCTACCGGGGATCCGACTCGCAGGGAGACGGGTCCCGCACCCGACCCTGGGCCACGGTGCGGTACGCCCTGACGCGCGCGAACGCCACCAGTGAGCGCCGGTGGGCGGTCCTCGTAGCGGCCGGGACCTATCGAACAGTAGCCCTCCCACTCCGGCCATACGTGGACCTGTTCGGAGGCTTCTCGGCGCCCGGCTGGGAACGCGACCTCCAGAGATTCCGCACGGTCCTGGACGCGGCCGGGAGAGATCGGCTGCTGATCGGCGCCAACCACGCACGACTCGATGGGTTCGTCCTGCGGGGTGGACGGAGCCGGACCCCGGGAGGCGCGTTGTTGTGTGATCGCACGTCGCCGACACTCACCAACAACACGTTTGTGAACAACGGCACGCGGACACCGACCGGATACCTGCAGGGCGTGCTGCATCAGATCGGGACGGAAGGCGGCGCCGTCGCCTGCCTGAACTATGCCGCTCCGCGCATTCAGGGGAACATCTTTGTAGGCAACACTACTGAGGTCGGGGGCGGGGGCGCCATCGGGCTGCGCAGCCAGAGTGTCCGCCCGCGAGAGGAGATCCCCCCTCCGATCATCGCTGAAAACCTCTTCATCGGCAACCGGACCGGGATCGCAGACACGGATCCGGACCGCAAGAAGCAGGGCCGCAGCAGCAACGGCGCGGCGATCTCACTTTCCAATGCCCTGGCGGACATTGAGGGCAACGTCTTTGTGCAGAACCGCGCCGGCGGCAACAGCGACGCCGGCGGAATCTACTGTGAATACGAGTCCTCTCCCCGGATCGCGCGCAACACCTTTGTGGGGAACTCTGCCGAAGACGACGGAGGCGCCATCTACTCGATGAAGTTGTCGGAGCCGCACATCGTGGAGAATCTGTTTTCGGGTCACCGCGGCGGCGCCACGGTGCGGCTGAGCAAGGATGGGCGCGCCCGCATCGAGCGCAATGTCTTCTTCGCCAATCCGGCAGGCGGCGTCGGGTGCGGCAACTCGTGGATGCTGCTGGCCGAGAACACACTCGTGCACAATGGTGCGGTCGGCATCTTCTACAGCAACCGCGCAACCGACTACCTGAAGCCGTCCACCGTGCGGGGCAACCTGGTTCGCGGCCACACCACCGCTCAGGTAACCGCAGAGACTCCCGATCTGGTCCAGGAGGGGAACCGGATCGAGCCCCCCTCGCCGGGCCGGACGCGCACCCCGGGCCCGGAACTTCGAATCCGACGCGTGCCCATCGAAGCTGCCCGCCACGATCCCCTGACGGGCACCACCTTGCTGCGCCTTGCCGCTTCCCCGGCCGGGGTCGGCGCACAACGTCCTGGTCCTCAGATCGGCGGAGACGACCTTCGCGGCATCGTCGCGCGCCTCGGTGAGCGCTTCGGCCTCGTGCGCGCCCGACACGGCGGCGAGTGGGTAGTGTTCGGGGATCTACGTGGGGATGGCCCGTTCATCCCCACCGTGGAACTGCTCGATCTGGAACTCCCGGGCGGACCGCGAGCCCGTTAGGCGAACCAGGCCGGCTGTTCAGCACCCGGCGCAGTTCCCGCGCTGCGCACCAGGCCAGGAACAGGCCCCTGCCGACCGAGTGTCACTACTCGTGGGTGTACTTGACCAGCCACGGGTCCTTCGTCTGGTCCTGCCACGTACGCAGGCGGGTCTGCAGGTCGGTCAGCACCGGCTTGAGGAGCGGATCCGACGCCAGATTCCGGGTTTCGCCCGGATCTTGCTTCAGGTCGTACAACTCGTGGCGCGGGCGGTGCAGGAAAGCATCCAGGGTGCGCTGCCCCACCCGCGTGTCCTTGCGGCGGAGGACTCCCTGCCAGGTCGCGGAGTTGTACAGATCAGAGGCGAACGGGGCCGGCAGGCCGTGGGCGAGGTTCAGAATGTACTTGTGGCGTCGGGTGCGGATCACTCGCATCGGGTAGTACATGGTGATCTCGTGGAATTGGTGGGATCCATAGACCACGTCCCAGCCCGCCGGGTTGTCCTGGTCCAGCACACCGAGGAAGGAGCGCCCAGGGAGCGGGTAGGCGGGCCCGGCCGTACCGGTGTACGCCAGCACAGTCGGCAGCACGTCCGTCCAGCTCACCATCGCACGAGACACAACCCCGCGTCGTTGCTGCGCCGGCGCGCGAACGATGAGCGGAAGTCGCATCCCCGGTTCATAGAAAGTCGTCTTCGCCCCGGGGAACGGGATGCCGTTGTCACTCAGATAGAGGATGAGGGTGTCATCCAGGTGCCCGGAGTCGCGCAGCACCCGCAGCACGTGGCCCACCCCCTGATCGAGGCGCCCGACCGACTCGTAGTAATCCGCGAGGTCGCCGCGGGTATCCGGATGGTCGGGTAGGAAGGGGGGCGGCGTGACCCGGGCAGGGTCATACCGGTCCCGGGTCATTCCGGGGTAGTCGCCCTCGTTGGCAAAGCCGCGCGCGCCCCGGTGGGGGTCGGTGAACCCCATGTAGAGCAAGAACGGCCGCTCCGGGTCCTTCCCGAGCCACGCGGCCGCCGCCTGCGCCATCCGGGCGCCGTTGCGTCCGCCACCCTCGTTGGAGTACTCGTCGAAGCGGTAGGACGCCTCCGGGGCGACGTGATACTTACCCACGCAGAGTGAGCGATAGCCCGCAGTGCGCAGCAGATTCGGGAGCCCACGCACCGAATCGAGCGACGATTGCTTGTGCACGGCGTGCTGCAGCCCGTACATCCCATTGGCGTGTGTGTGGAGCCCGCTCATGATGACGGAGCGGCTGGGGCTGCAACTGGACACCGTGCAGAACGCGTAGTCGAAGCGCGTTCCCTCCCGTGCCAGGCTGTCCAGGTGCGGCGTCCGGACCGGGGCGCCGTAGCAGCCGAGGTCACGCCCGTGGTCATCACCCACCAGGATCAGCACATTCCTGTGCCGGGCTTGCGCGTGCAGCGACCGCACAGGAGTCGCCGGAGACACCAGCAGAGCCAGCGCGAACAGCAGGGCCGGCAGCGGGACCAAACGGCTCGTGGAACGCACTTCAGATTGCCTCACTGTAGGATTTCACGCGCGAGGGCAAGATTTCTCTCACCAGGGGCAGGTCACCTGGAAGCGCGCAAACGCTGTTTCCAGACCGTCCCGCACTGCCGCGGTCAGCGGAACGCCGTCGCGGATGTACTCCTGCCTTCGGAGCCATTCAGGCTCTCCCGGCACATAGATGCGATCCACGCCCTCGGCCGGCCGGCTGGCGTGGATCTCGCGGATGGCGGCATCCACACGGGACTTGAAACGGGCGGGTTCCTCAAACGCGGAAACGCGGAGCGCCAGCATGAAGTGGCTGTCCTCTCCGGGGATCGGTCCCGCTTCGAGGCTCCCAAGTTCGGTACCGTAGAGAGCACCGGAAAGGTGGCACGAGAGGATGCCCATCATCAGTGCGAGCGCCGTCCCCTTGGCGCCCCCGACGGGAGCCAGCATGCCTGCCAGCGCCGCCGCGTGGTCGGTAGTCGGGCGGCCCTCGATATCCAACGCCCATCCCTCGGGAAGGGGCTTTCCCTGCTGCTGCAGGATACGAATCTTCCCGTGCGCCGACATGCTGAACGCCCCGTCATACACCAGCGGTAGCTCTTCGTCGGTAGGGATCGCGATGGCAAGGGGATTGATGCCCAGGATGCGCTCTGCACTCCCCCACGGCGCCATGGTAGGCAGCGCGTTCGAGGTAGCGATCCCAATCATATCGTGCGGGAGCGTCTGGCAGGCAAACCAGGCCATCGCCCCACAGTGGTTGCTTCCGCGCACCGCCACCGCAGCTACGCCGGTGGTCACGGCACGAGCGATCGCCTGTTCCATCGCGAAGGCGGCGCCTATCTGGCCCATGCTATTCCCGCCGTCCACCACCAGGCACGCACCCTCATCGCGGACGATATGCGGACGCCCCTGCGGATTCACACCGTCGGCGGTGAGCTTCTTCACGTATTCCGGCACCCGCAGCAGCCCGTGCGAATGCACCGCGCGCAGATCCGCCTCGACGAGCGTGTCCGCCAGTAGCCCGGCATCGTCCGGGCTCATCCCGCAGCGCTCAAACACCGCCGTCACGGCCACCCGCAGCAACCCGGCGGGCAGGCGCGCTTCCGTTTCCCCTTCGACCGACATTCGTGCTCCCTCCCGGCTGCCGGACCTCACCAGGGTGGGGCCGACGCCCTCCCGTTGTTCCACCCCACCCGCGCCTGTTCCCTCCCCGGAATTTGTACTCCGCAGTGCGAATGCGCCATCGGGCGGCTCCTTGAGCACCACGGTGTTTCACTGAAGGCTCATGGTGAAGATCACCGCCGAGCAGTGCGGATGTCGCCTCGGCGGGTGCTGAAGGGGGTTCCGCGGCGCCGCGCCCCGAACACTCGGAGTGCCTCGGAGGTGTCACGCGTCACCATGTAGAACTGGTTGTGGTCGTCACGGCAAGCTGCAATGCCCAACGTGCACAAGGCGAAACACGGGCGCGTGTTCGGGCGAAAACGTCATCCCACAAGCACCCCACAGTTCGTGGTCTCGGGCCTGCCTTCAGCGCGTCAAACTGCCCCACGTACCCGAGCCACGCGCGTGAGCAAGTGGACCCACGGTGCGCTACTGCACCTCCGGACGCCAATGGAAGCACTTCGGTGAAAACTCCGAAACACTGGGTCGCCGATAGCTTGCCGGTTTGTGCTCATCCGCCCTCCCGCCCCGGGTCAAAACCGCGGGGCTACTTCCGAGGAAAACCGGTTCAAATCGGTTGCCGGCCCTGGCCTCCGCCAGCAGCCTGTCCGCGGATAACGCTTCAGCGGGAATAAGGCGATCGCGAGGCCCGCGGTCGCCCGTTCCGGGGCGGGGGGTCGGTAAGCTCGGCCGAACGCTCTCGCTCCCAAGCCGAGTAGGGCAGGCTGCCCAGAAGCCGAGGAAGACTCCTTTCGTCCGCGTGCCGGGCCCGGGTATCGCCAGTTCCCGTCCGGTAGGACGCTCCCCCAGCGAGGCGATTTCAATCCCTCGCGGCCCGGCGGACGAGCGCTGACTGGCGAACTATTCCGTGCGACCTGCGTTCTCATCATTTCACCAAGAAGGCGCTTCCCACTTTTGACCTGGAACACCCAGGGTAGCCGGGGGGGTGTAAGTCGGGGTCGTGGTGGGGTGGGGAAATCGCTGGCTGTTGTGCGGGGGACCACTTGCTACGCCCAGGGGGCACCCAGCGTGGCTCGGGTACGAAGGGGATGGCGGCGGCCTGGGGCGTCGCGGGGGACCACTTGCTACGCCCAGGGGGCACCCGGCGTGGCTCGGGTACGGGGGGAGCACTCGCAGGGGCACACGTGAGGAACGAGTACGCTGCGATGCGCCGCCGTCCTCGGGGATGATTGGGCAGCGGCGGATGGAGAGAAAGAAGAGGAGCCGGTCGGTGACCGGCTCCTCTCGAGTGTGCGGCGAACCCTGTACAGGGTAGCGGCGTTAGCGGGAACGGGGCTTTGCGTCCGTTTTCGCCGGGGTCGGCTTCGCCGGGACTGCTGCCGGCGGCTTGGCGGCGGGCGCCGGCGCGGCCTTCGGCATCTCGATGATCGTGCTCACCGTCTTGCCGTCCGCTGCGTTGATGATGCGCACTGTGCCGTCGTAACCACCGATCGCGATCAGCTTGCTGTCGGGGCTGAAGACCACCGACTGAAGACCGTCGCCGAGGTCCTTGATGTGGTGGGTGGTGGACCCGTTGGCGGCATTCCAGATCTTCACGCTCTTGTCATCACTCACGGTCGCCATCGCGTTGCCGTCCGGCGAATAGGCCACTTCTTCAACGGCCTTGTCGTGAGCCGTCACATTGCGCGCCTGGTTGCCGCTCTGGGGATTCACGTTCCAGGTGCGCACGGTCTTGTCTGCGCCCACGGAGGTGATCTGGTTGCCTTTCGGGTTCCAGGCCAGAGAGTACACGGTGTCGGTATGGCCCGCCAGCGTGTAAATACGCTTTCCGCTTTTCACATCCCAGACCTTTACCGAACGATCTGCGCTGCCGGAGGCAAGCAGGTTGCCGGTGGGGTCGAACGCCACAGCGTACACCGCGTCCGCATGGTCCTTCAGGGTGCTGACTTCGGACCCGGTGGTTGCGTCGAACACCTTGATGGTCTTGTCGTAGCTGGCCGTGGCGATCCGCTTGTTGTCCGGGCTCCAGGAGATGCTGTAGATGTAGTCGGTATGGCCGACGATCGTTCGGATCTCTTTCCACGTGGTCGTGTCCCAGAGCTTGATCTCGCCCTGTTGGGCGGGCGGTCCGCCCGCCGCCGCGAGGATCTTACCGTCCGGGCTCAGTTGTAGATCGTGGATCTTGTCGGCATGCCCCTTCAGTTCACCGATAC
The DNA here is from genome assembly GCA_005805375.1 of Actinomycetota bacterium. Classification (GTDB taxonomy): domain Bacteria; phylum Armatimonadota; class SYMT01; order SYMT01; family SYMT01; genus SYMT01. Next base: position 25,068 of record SYMT01000216.1, on the reverse strand, counting down.
GCTGACCTGTGGAGGGGTCCACGATCAGGACGGTTTTGTACGTCCCAATCGCCAGGAACTTGTTGTCCTTGCTCCACGCCAACGCGAGCGCCTCCGGCAGCACCGGCACCTTCACCGCGATCACCGGCGTCTTGACGGCCGGAATGGCGGAGTCCGGAATGACCACCAGCCCCACGTCCACATCCGACTTTCCGCCCTGGGTAATCCACGCGCGGAACTTAGCAATTTGTTCCTTGGTGAGCGAGCCCCCGATCGGCATCTTCGGCTGGAGCGTGCCCTCCAGGTACTTGATCAGCCGGCTGTCATCCGGCTTGGGCGCCAGTGCCTTGCCGCCCTTGCCGCCCTTTTCGATGGCGGCGAACGTGGAGACCGCAAAGCCCCCGGATGGCTGCCGGGTGCTGTGGCACTTCACGCACTGCTCCCGCAGGATCGGCACCAGATCCTTACTGAAGCTTACATTTTGCGCGTGGGCCGTCCCCGGTAGGAGCAACACGGCAGCGACGGCGGCGCTGATCGTCACGAAGCGCATTTTCATTCGTCTCTCCAGACTTGCCTCTCCCCATATGACGGAACCGCCGCCGACATTCGCTGCATTGCATTTGTGCAGCGCTGCCCGGCGGCGGTCCGTGGGTCAGTGAGACCGGGCCCGTGTTCGTCCTAGTGGTTGAACACGAACTCCTTTCCGTTGATAAGCGCCCAGAGCAGATCTTCGAAGACCTGGCGCCGGGCCACGACCGGATCGAACTTCGGCGGCTCGGCCGGCTTGGCGGCCTTGGGGTCCGCCGGCTTCGCGTCCGCGGCCTTCGCGTCCGCTGCCTTCGGGTCAGCCGCAGCAGCTTTTGGGTCCGCAGGCTTCGCTGCGGCCGGCTTCGGCGGCTCCATCGCTTCCTTCACGGTCTGGAGGGCGGCATCCATCTCCTACTTGGTCGGGAAGCGGCCAAAGCAGGTGAGATACATCTCCTCCACGATCTCGTTGTCTTTCTTCGGAGACTTCAGGAGCTGATCCACGAAGCCGCCATTCGCCGAGATTTTCTGGTTGACGCCGGCGCCGTTGATGAGATGCAGCGCCTGAGCCATGTTCGGCTCCTGCGCGCGCTCACAATCGCAGGTGATCTGCCGCGGCGGCCGTCCGAACACGTCCAGGAAGTAGTTCGCTACCTTGGTGTCCGGCAACTGGATGGCGCGGTAACCCGCAGGCAGATTGGAGAATTTCTCCTGCTGCTGGGTAACTTGCGAGATCGCATCCAGAAGCTGCTCGGCCGTCAGACGACGCACGAAGTACCGGCTGTACTGCTTGTCGTCCTTCTTGTTTTCCGGCCGGGGCCGCGAAGTGAGCTGATAGGTGCGGCTGGTCGCAATCTGGCGGATGAGGTGCTTCAGGTCGAAGTTGTGCTCCACCAGGTCCTTACACAGCGCCTGCATCAACGGCTCATTCGAGGCCGGGTTCGTGGCCCGGAGGTCATCCACCGGCTCAATCAAGCCGCGCCCCATGAAGTGGCGCCACACGCGATTGACGATGGACTGCACGAAGTAGCTGTTCTTCGGCGAGGCCAGCCAGTCAGCCAGGTAGACACGGCGATCCTCCGCGCTGTCCGTGGCCATCGGCTTCCCGTCGTACGGGGCGGGAGGCAGGGGCTTGCCGGTCTTCGGGAAGGCGATCTCCCCGGTAGCGGCAGCAGTGATGACCAGATCCTGCGGATGTTCGCCCGGCTTCCGGGTCACCCGCGAGAGGAGATTGGCGAACTTGTAATAGTCCTGCTGGGTCCACTTCTCAAACGGATGGTTGTGGCAACGGGCGCACTGCACGCGGATTCCCAGGAACGCCTGGCTCACCGTTTCGGTGAGATCTTCCGGCGTGCGGCTGATCCGGTAGAAGTTGCTGGGGCCATCCGAGAAGGTATTCCCGTTGGCGGTCAGCACGTCATGCACAACCCGATCCCACGGGCGATTTTCGGCAACTGCCTCGCGCACCCAACTGTAGAAGGCCCACATGCCCTTCTCGGTGAGGGTTTCGCGGTTCACGCGGAGCAGGTCGCCCCATTTGTACGTCCAGTAGTCCACGTACTCGGGCCGCTCGAGCAACTGATCCACCAGCTTGGCGCGCTTGGTCGGATCCTGGTCACCCAGGAAGGTGCGCACTTCGGCTGCTGTCGGCAGCGTGCCGATGAGATCGAGATAGGTGCGCCGCATGTACTCGGCGTCTTCAGCCACATCGGACGGCAGCAAGCGAAGGGCTTCGAGCTTCTTCAGCACCAACCGGTCAATGTAGCTCGGGGCCGGGATCTTCGCATACTGGGCGGGCAGCACCTTGTTCGGGAACGGCACTGATACGCGAGCGAAGGTCACCTTGTCGATGTACATCACTGTAATCGCGGTCTCGCCGTTGCCCTGAATCCGCACCTTGCCGGTGTCATCCACCGTGGCGACGCCTTCCTCGTTGGAAGCGTAACGTGCCCAGTGGGTAACATCTTCCACGTGCCCGTCGCTGAAGTGGGCACGCACCAGGAGCTGCTGTTCGGCCTTCTCCACCAGGATCCGCTCACCGGGCGCGACTTCCAGTCGTACCAGCGTCGGGTCGGTGGCGCTGGGACCGGCCATCCCCTCGGCCATCCACTCGGAGAGGACCTGGTACTCCAGGCTGTCCGTCTTGAAGCGTTGTCCGCCCGCGTGCGGCACAGCGAGGGAGCCCTTGAGGAGCACCAGGCTGTTGCCCGGATCGGACTTCGACAGACGGCGGGCGCCGCCCTCACGCAGAAGGCGCTCAAAGTCCAGGTCCGGATCATAACCCCGCAGGGTGAGACGGAAGCCGTTCTTGCCGGCTGCGGCCCCGTGGCACGCACCCATGCTGCACCCGCCCTTGCTCAGGACGGAGATGACATGGTTCGAGAAGTTCCACGGAGCCGGTTTGTCCGCATTGCGGACGGTTAAAGCCAGTGCGGCACGTCGCCCTCCGGCGGTGACCAGAATCTTGCCCTGGCCGTTGCCGGTCGGAGTTGCGACGCCGAACGGACTCACCTGTGCGACCTTCGGCGTCGAACTGATGAACTTCGCCTGACCGGTCAGATCCACCTGGGTGCCGTCCTTGCGGACGCCTGTGACCAGGATGCGATGTACGGACCGGGGGCCGTCGAGTACGATCGCCGTCGGGGTGAGCGACAGTGATGTGATGGGCGCCGGGCGGGCCGCAGGCGCCGACTTCGCCGGAGGCATACCTGCCGCGGCGACCTGGATCGGTTTTTGCCACGTGCTCGGGGCAGCGTCGGCGGGAACAGCGACGAACCCTGCCGTCATCACGACAAGGCACGGGACCGTCGCGCGGGACCATCTCCCTGAGGAAGCCATACTCCACTCCCGTCCGCCGCCGGCGGCCGCAAGACGCGGCTCGCCGAGACCGAAGTCTCGGGCGAACAAAAAAGATTCCGTGTTCAGGATGTCCGATCCGACACTCGGAAGCACCTATAGTTTCGCGTGTCTGCGCCCCGTTTTCCGAGGTCAACAGAGTATCAGTACCTGCCGTCTCCCTCAGCGTATGCCGAAGCGCGGGGTTTCGTAGCTCACGAGGCTGTGGACGCTGCCCTCCGCCGCTGCGTTCGGGGTCCGGCGTTCGAGGCGGAGACGCCCTTCCCACAGCGCCGCATGCAGTGACGGAATGTCGGCATACCCCATGTCCTGAAACGCCTGTTGAAGACCTTTCATCAGGTACGGGACGTAGTCAACGAGCGAGCCTTTGTCCACCACGGTGCCGGAAACTCCCTGGGGGACTTTGATGGGGTCATTACGGTCCGTCAGGTAGCGCTTGGCTCCCCCCTGCCCCATCGCCTCAAGGCTGGCCATGCCGCGGTATCGCTTGACGCGCACCCCATTGTCATAGAAGTATTCTCCGGGCGCCTCCTGGGTGCCGGCGAGCAGGTTCCCCAGCATCACCGCACTGGCGCCGAGAGCCAGCGCCTTGGCCATCGGTCCGATGCCGTTGATCCCGCCGTCTGCCAGCACCGGTACCCCGTACTTGCGCGCGAACTCGGCGGTGCGGTACACCGCCGTCGCCTGCGGCCGTCCGACCGCCATCATGTTCTGGGTGATGCAGATGGAACCCGGACCCATCCCGACCCGAAGCGCGTCGGCTCCTGCGTGGATGAGTGTCTCCGCCTGCTGCCGGGTGACGACGTTGCCCGCAATCACGTCCACATGTGGATAGCGCCCCTTGATGTACCCCACCATGCGCTGCTGATAGATCGAGTGCCCCTGCGCGGCGTCCACCACAATGACGTTGGCGCCTGCGGCGGCTAGTTCGTCCACACGGTCTCGATCTTCGTCCCGGGTCGAAACCGCGGCGCCGCAGAGGAGCTGCTTGGAACCATCCTTGGAGGAGTCCGGGAAATTGAGGTTCTTGAGCAAATCCCGTCGGGCCAGGAGCGCCACCAGCCGCCCCTGGTGATCCACCACCGGCAGTTTCCCCTTCTTGGAGGCACGCAGGATGCGATTTGCCTCGCTGAGTGTGATGCCCTTGGGCGCAGTGACCAGTTCCGTGGTCATCACCTCCCGCAACTTGCGGCTGCGGTCTCGCTCGAAGTCTGTGTCTCTGTTGGTGACGATCCCGACCAGCGGAGACTCCAGGGTGCCGTCCGCAGTGATCGGAATCCCCGAAAAACCGTACCGCGCCGTGATGGCGTCTACATCGGCGATGGTGTGTTCCGGCGACAGGGAAATCGGGTCGGTAATGAACCCGTTCTCGTAGCGCTTCACCTTGCGTACCATCTCGACCTGCTCTGCGACGGTGTTGTTGTAGTGCAGGATTCCGATGCCGCCGAGGAGCGACAGCGTGATGGCCATTGCCGCTTCCGTCACCGTATCCATCGGCGAGCTGATCAGCGGCCGTTTGATGCGGATGTTCCGGGTGAGGTGCGTTTCCAGGCGCACATCCGCCGCCGGGAAGTCAATGTATCCCGGAAGAACGATGAGATCGTCAAACGTGAGGCCGGAACCGGCGCCGAACACTGATTCGGCGTCGTACCCATCCAGCGAATGCTCGGCCAGAGGGTCCATCCGGGCCTCTGCAGGCACCGAGTCGGGGGGTCGGGTGCCGGCGGCACGTCCTCCCTCGATCAGCGTCTCCATTCTGATTCCTCCCTGAACCGGAACTCCAAACCGCATTGTGTTGCCGAAGTTTATGGGCTAAGCAGCAGCGAAACGTCAACCACGCGGGGCGCACCATCTGCGGGCAAGAAGTGCCAGTAGAACAAAAATACGTCACGACGTCCCGTGACGCAGGGATCTGCACTGGTGGCGGCGCACACTCCTACTGTCAGTATCTTCCGGAGTTCCAAAATGCGCATCACCTGCGTGGAGAAGTGGCAGGTCGTCGTCCCGTGTCGAGAGGGTGTTCTGGAGCGGAGTGGCCGATGGTGGGATCCTGGCCTGGCCACTTTCGACGCGGTCCCCAAGTGGATCATTCGACTGCATACCGATGCAGGAGTGGCCGGGGTGGGCGAGAGTTCGCGCGGCGAGAGCGAGGCGGCCATTGAGGCCGGAATTCAGGCGATCCTGGGGAAGGATCCTCGGGGCTTTCCGCTGCACAGTCTGCCGCTGCCGCCCGAAGCCGCCTACGACACGTTCGAGATGGCGATTCTCGATCTGCTCGGACGCACGTGGGAGGTGCCGGTCCATCAACTGCTCGGGGGCGCGCGGCAGAAACAGGTTTTGGTGGACTACTGGGCGAGCCGCCGAAGTCCGGAAGACACCGCCGGACAGGCGCGGGCAGGCCTGGAACGCGGGTTTCACGGCATCAAAATCAAGGCAGCCCTGGCCAATCCGAACGCGCGGCGGCAGCCGCCGCGAGGCAGCGCCGACGCGGCGGTCAGTTCGGATCGGGGAGCGTCACCGGCCGGCGCCGCTTCCCCCGGCGACCACGCCCGGTGGGCGGCCATCTCCGAGGATGATCCCATCGTCGAACGCGTGGCGGCGATCACGGACGCATGCGGACCTGACTTCACCATCACCGTGGATCCCAACTGCCGGTTCTACGAGCCGGCCCAGGCGCTGCGGATGGCGCGGGCGCTGGAACGCTTCAATGTCCTCGTGCTTGAGGACCCGGTGCCGTGGCGGGACAACCTGGAGGCGTACGTCCACCTGCGCCAGGTGTCGCCCCTGCCGATCGCCATCCACGCATCCACTCCGGCTGCCGTGCTCGCTGCCGTGCGCTTGAATGCGGTGGATTATTTCAATCTCAACGGGTCCATGGCGTCCTTCGTGCGCATGGCTTGGCTGGCGGAGCAAGCGGGAATCCGGGTCTGGCACGGGAGCGGCGTGGATCTGGGTATCCGCGACATGGCCTATGTGCATGCCAGTTTCGCCGCAGCCAATTGCACACTACCAGGTGACATGGTGGGCAATTTTCTCCGCTCGGACGATCTGATCGTGGACCCGATTCCGATTGTGGGCGGATATGTGCCACTGCCGACCCAACCGGGACTCGGGGTGGAATTGGACGAGACAGCGGTCGCGTTGCACCGCGTGGACTGCTGAACTGACACCGGAAGGATGCCCCGATGGCTGAAGAATCCACCGCCGAGACACTGCGTGGGCCCGACCTGCTCGACACGCTGAAGGAGTTCGTGTTTTCCTTCGAGCGCCTGGCTGCCATGGCGGGCGAAGAAGTCGAACTCGGGTTTGAAACGCGCGGAGGCGGTTATCACCGGAGCCGTTACTATCCGACGCTTCAGGACGGTGTGGGGACGGTGCTGCCGTCCATCATCCGCGGGACGGTAGTATCTGCCGATCCGGGGCGCCGCGAGGCCCGCCTCTCGAATCCCGAAGGCGTGGAGGTGACTCTGGTGGGGTGGCGGCCCCGGTTCGAGGCACGGCACTACTGGCCGGCGACGGATCCCCCGGGTGGCACGGACTACCTCGAAGTCCGGGTGCTTACGCCCTGGTCGCTGGAACTCATCCTCCGCTTCCCGTTGGATCGCGTGTACCTCGGACTTGCGCCCGCGAACAGGTAGGAGCCGTAGTTCGATGCGTCTCTTCTTTCTACGTCATGGCGACGCCGAAGACCGGCAGCCGGGCCGGCCTGATGCCGCCCGGCGCCTGACGCCGAGCGGGATCCAGGAACTGGAATTGGCGGCGCGTGGGATGCTCGGCCTGGATCTGCGCCTCGACGTGATTCTGACCAGCCCCCTGGTCCGCGCGCGGGAAACGGCGGACATCGTAGCACGGAGCCTCGCATGCGAGGCGCACGTGCAGGAGGTCCCTGCGCTCGGCGGCGGGTGCGGCCTGGGAGACCTCCAGGCGCTATTGGCCGATCAGGCCCCGCGCGCGCGGGTGCTGCTTGTCGGTCACGAGCCGGATTTCAGCACGCTCGTCGGCACGCTGATCGGCGGAGGACACGTCCGGGTAGCAAAGGCGTCGCTCGCCTGCCTGGACGTTCAACGCGTGGAGCCCGGGGGCGCCGAGTTGCGCTGGTACCTGCTCGCCGAACACCTGGTCCGTCTCGGCGAATAAATTCTCGTCCGCGACTTGACAGGCGCAGACAGGGCAACCCGTTCCATTTGCCGGGAGCCCCGCCGGACGCCTCTCGGGTGAGCAGGTGGGCCAACATAGCAGTCTGCAACCTTGGCCGTGCCCGGTCCAGGGCACACCTCCCAGCGCCGCAGACTGACCCGCACGTCGGCGCTGCTAGACTTTGCGGCGGCCGAATCGTCCGGATCGCTGCGTGACCGCGTGCCGGGCACGCATGAGCTTGCGCAGAAGCCCCTCGTGCTGAACGCCTGCGTGCTCATAGAGTCGTTGCACCTGCGGTTGAGTGCCGATCGCGATGAGCGTGTCGCCCGGATGCAGCAGCACATCCGGCCCCGGGTTGCTGTGGAAACCGGTCTCTCCGCGACGGCGGATGGCGAGCACGGTGCACCCGGTGTTTTCCCGGATGCCGCTGTCACGCAGGCTCCGGCCGGTCAACGACACCTGATCCCCCACCGGAATCTCCGTGAGTTGCCATTGCACACTTCCCTGATCGTTCTGCACGTCCAGGAACTCGGCCACGGTCGGCTCGAACACAGCCGCCGCGATGCGGCGAGCGCCGCTGACGTAGGGAGACACCACCCGGTCAGCCCCCGCCAGTTCCAACTTGTGGACATCCTGATCGTAGATGGAACGCGCGACGATGCACAGATCCGGATTCAGGGCGCGCGCGCTCAAGGTGATGAAGATGTTGTCGGCATCGCGCGGGGCAACCGTCACGAGTCCCGCTGCCCGTTCCACGCCCGCAGCCTGGAGCACAGCATCACTGGCGGCATCCCCCTCTATGTGCGGCAATCCCAGTTCCTGCAGCAGGCGACACTTCTCTTCGCTCACATCAATCACAACGACCGAGGCGCCCCGTTGGGTGAACAACTGAACCAGCTCTTGCCCCATCCGGCCGTAGCCACACACGATGTAGTGATCCCGCAGGCGGGACAGTTCTTTTTCCATGCGCCGCTTTCCCAGGATCGCGCGTAACTGCGCGCCCACAACAATCTCCACCACCGCCCCGGCCATCAGCGCGGTCGCGGCCACTCCGGCTACAACCAGGGCCCCGTTGAGCAGTCGCCCCCACCGGGTCCGGGTTACCACGTCCGTAACCGCCCCCACACTCATGATCGTCGAGTAGAGCGCCTCGGGGAACGACTGTCCCTCAATCGTCGCATAACCGGCTACGCCGCTCAGAATCACCATCACGAACACCGCCAGCGCAAGACGGAGACGGTGCAGCGGCCCGGGCGCCCTCATGACCGGAAAATTGCCGAAGGACGCCCCCACCGGCGTCCTTCGGCTCCTGACGAAACGCGCATCGCCCCGACTCTCAGGCCGAAGTCACCTTGACCAGACTGGGTCGCAGCACGCGGTCGTGGAGGCGGAAACCACCCCGGAGTTCCTCGATTACCGTCATCGGCTCCTGACCTTCCTCTGCCGGAACCTGCATGATCGCTTCGTGCAGATTGGGGTCAAACCGTTCGCCGAGAGCGGAAATCCGCGACAGGCCCGCCCGTTCCAGCGCATCCTCCAATTGGCGATGGATCAGCGTCACCCCATCCTGCAGCGCCGCCAGGTTATCGGTCTGTGTGGCGGCATCCAGGGCTCTGAGAAAGTTGTCCAGGACGGGGAGGAGATCGGTAATGAGACGCGAATTCGCAAACCGGTGTGCTTCCTCCACATCCAGACGCGCTCGACGCCGGACATTCTCCATCTCCGCCACGCTGCGCAGAAAGCGATCTTTGACCTCTCCCAGATCCGCCTCCAGCGCCGTAATTCGCTCGTCCGCAGCCGTGGCCGCGCCCGCGGCCGTCCCGGCGGGAGCATCCCCCTCCTCGTAGCCCATTTCAGGATTGACCCCATCCCCCGCAACGTCGTCGGGGCCTAGCTCTTCCGCTTCGGAATTCACTTCGCCTTCACCGTCTTGTCCGGGCGCGCTCTGCGTCCAGGGCATTCTCCATCTCCTCATTCTCCGGCCGACCGCGATAGCGCCTCGGTGAGAGACTGCGCCGCAAACTGCACGGCCGAGACTGCCTGATCATAGTGCATCCGTGTCGGTCCCAGCACCCCGACCCAACCTTCGGCAGCTCCACCTGTGGCGTACCGCGCCGCAACAAAGCTGACGTCGCGCAATGCATCGTGCGAGTTCTCGCTGCCGATGCTGACGGTAAGCGCCCTCCGCGCCAGCAGGCTGCGCAGCGTTTGAAACGCGGTGCGCCGCTCCTCAAGAAATCGGATCAGCGGTTCCACGCGGTTCGCCTCGCGGAACTCCGGCTGCTCCAGGATGTGGCTGGCCCCTCCCAGCATCAGGTCGCTGTCGTCTCCGGACACACCCAGTGCGAGCACTTCAATCAGCGACCGCAGAATCGCATCCAGCGGCCCGAGTTCGTCGCACGGGCGCGCTTCCGCGCACAGCGACGACGGGGAAGCACCACGCACCCGTTCGTCCAGCGCATTGGAAAGCCGGGTCACTTCCGCCGGAGTCAATGCCTGCTTGACGTCCAGGAAGCGGTGGACCACCTGCCCCCCATCCAGCACCACCACTGCAAGCAAGCGCGACGGGGAGACGGAAATCACGTGTGCCTGACGCACCAGGCGCTCGCCGCTGCTCGGCAGTGTGGCTACCGCCGTGTACTGCGTCAGGCTGGAAAGCACGCGGCAGGTCTGGTAGAGCAGCGCCTCTACATCGCCCGCACTGATCCGCTGCGCGCCTCGCAGTGCCCGCACACCCACGGGCCCCAACCGCGCCCACGACATCAGGTGGTCCACATAGTACCGGTACCCCTGCTCCGTGGGGACGCGGCCCGCAGACGTATGCGGTTGTCGCAGGTACCCCATCATCGTCATCTCCGCCAATTCATTGCGAATCGTGGCGGAGCGCACTCCGAGGCTTGGCTGGGACGCGAGAAACTGCGACCCTACCGGCTCCGCGCTCTCGACATACGCGACGACGATGGTCTGAAGCAAGTCTCGTTTTCGGCGATCAAGGTCCATATCCGCAGATACGCCCGACGCAGCCCTCTCTCCTGCCGTGTCGTTCACAACCCGTCTCATGTTAGCAAGCCGGACTGTGACTGTCAATCCGGAATGTTGTGCTTATCACTAAATCACGCCTGCCGCCGCTCGAAGAGCAGCGAGATTGACCGGGTCCATCTCACCTTCCTTCGGAGTCTCGAGCACCACCGAGGCCTCCTTCAGGCGCCCATCGTTGAGGAGGAGCCGAAACGCAGTGGTCCCGATCTCTCCCTTCCCCACATGATCGTGGCGGTCCACCCGGCTGCCGCAGGCGCGCTTGGCGTCATTGGCATGCACCAGCCGCACGTGGCGCAATCCGACGCGGGCGTCAAACTCCGCCATCGTCGCGGCGTAGGATTCTTCGTCCCGCAGATCGTATCCTGCCACGAACACGTGGCAGGTGTCGAAGCAGACGCCCAGCCGTTCCGGGGCAGCCGCAAACTCCAGCACTCGCGCCAGATGCTCGAAACGATACCCGAGGCAGGAGCCTTGACCTGCAGTAGTCTCCAGCAACAGCCGGCTGGTGGCGTTCGGCGTGCGTTCGAGCACCACTGCCACGCTTTCTGCGAGGCGCTGCAAGGCCTCCTCTTCGGGCGCAGCGCCCGCCGCACCCAGATGCATCACCACGTTGGGAATCCCCAACACACTGCTCCGCTCCAGTTCGTCGGCGAGAGCCGCCCGGCTCTTCTCCAGCAAATCCGCGTCGGCGGCCGCGGGATTGATGAGGTACGTGTCGTGCGCGGCCAGACAACGCACCGCGCTGTCCCGGGCCGCGGCGTGGAAACGGGTGATCTGGTCATCGGTCAACGAGCGTGCGCGCCACTGCTGCGGGTTCTTCGTGAAGATCTGAATCACGTCGCAGCCGACAGCCTCCCCGGCAGCAAACGCATGATGCAGCCCCCCGGTAGTGGGCATATGGGCGCCGAATCGGCGATCCGGCCCCGCGGCGCCGGCCACAAGATCGGGAGATGTGGTGGACTTCATTCCCGCCCCTGAAACGCTCTTTCCTGCGCTCGCTGCGCCTCACGCTCGGCAATCGCTTCGCGCTTGTCGTACAGCTTGCGCCCTCGGGCAATCGCGATCTCTACCTTCGCAAACCCGTTTCGCAGATAAACGGAGAGCGGGATCAATGCCAGCCCACGCTCCTGCGCCTTGCCGTAAAGCCGCTCGATTTCGCCACGATGGAGGAGCAGTTTGCGCTGCCGCATGGCGTCTGCATTGAACCGGTTACCCTGTTCGTAGGGCGCGATGTGCATGTTGTGCAGCCACACCTCCCCGGAGGTGATCTTCGCAAACGCATCCTGAAGCTGGACTTTCCCGGCGCGCACGGATTTGATTTCCGTCCCGGTAAGCACGAGGCCGGCCTCTACGGACTCGATGATGTCGTACTCGTACCGCGCACGCCGGTTGGTCGCCAGCATCCGACGGGCAGGGGCCTCACGCCCTCCGGACTTTTTCTGTTGCAAATTCATGGTGGTCCTCGATCCAGAGGTCAGCGGGACCGGGACCGGTCATCCGGAACGTCACCCGGCTCCGACCCACTGCCACGCAGCTTGTCCAACACTTTAACCGCATTCTCGCGATTCCGGAAGGCCCCTGCTTGAACTCGGAATCCTTCGGCGGTGGGAATCAGTTGAGTTTTCAACCCGGTTTCGCGACGGATTTGCTGCTGGAGGCGCTCCGCTTCGCGCCGATCGCGGGCACTGCCGACCTGCACCCGGAAGAGGCCCGTTTCGTCCGCGGTCACCCCACCTTCCACCGGCCCCAGCCGCGCGGGCACGGTGGGGGGATTGTCACGGGCCGGCTGAGCGGACGCCGGCCCTCCCGGATCCGGACCCGCTCCGGGGCGCGTGCGGGGCCGAGGCCCGGTGGCGGCTGGGTCGGGCCCGGCAGGCAGGGCGTCGGCCCCTCCCCCGGTCGAGAGCTTCCCTGCCGGGCGCGGCGCCGCCAGGCCTCGCGCCGCACTCCCGGCAGGGGACGGCAACCCCTCCGGCGCTTCGCCACGGGCCGGAACACTCCGCACCCCACGGGACCCCTCGCGCGCGCCCGGGCCCAGGACTCTCTCCGCGCCGGCGCCCGTGGAGGCGGGATCTGCGCTGCCGACACCCGCTCCCCGGCGAGAATCCAGAGGCGAGGGGTCGGGAGTGAGAACATCGCGGAAACTCGCACGGTCCCTCGGGGTGTTGCCGGCCGGTTCGGCGCGCTCTTCCTGCCGCCCGGCAAGGCTCCTGCCGGGCAGCCCGCGGTCCGGATCAGTCCGCGACGCTGCCTTGGCACCCGGATCACCCGGCATCCCAACCCCAGGCGCGCCGATCGGGGGCGCGATCACTGCCGACGGCGGCGCCTGCCCCCGCATCTTGAGCTGCTCTAATGGGCTAATCCATTGCTCGGTCGGCCCGAGGGTAGCATTCGGGCCCGGCCGATCGCCCGGCACGATGCCGCCGCGAAGAGGATTCGGCGCGGATGCCGCCGCCGCCGGAGTACTTCCCGCGCCCAACTGTCCCTGCGGAACAGCAGGATCTGCGGTCGCAGGGACCGAAACGCCCGCCGCGCCTCCGCCCGGGATGGGTGGCGCACCCCCCGGCGGGCTGACACTCGCAGAGGCGGGAAACGGCGACGGGAGCGGCGGTGCGGCTAGACGCGCCTGCCGGCCCTGCGGCTCGACCCCGCGCGCGCTCGCGGGACGCAGCCATCGGCCCACTGCCGGTGCGGCGTACAGCCCACCGAGCAGAACGGTTGTGCACCAGAGCGCCAGAAGCCCTCCGGTGGTAACCCGGCTCGTCCGGGTAGCGGCACGCGCTTCGAGTTGGTTCATGTTTCGCCCCCGAATCATCCTGGAGGCGGGCACACCGCGTGACCTAGAGAAATTGGCTGCACACCGTATTGGCGAGCAGCAATCCCGCACGGGTCAAGGCAGTCCGCGCGCCGTCGCGCACCAAAAGCCCATCCTGTTCCAATCCGCGGAGTGTTGCGCCGAACTCGCGCTCACCATCCACCCCATACCGGGCGGCCAGTGCCGCTATGTCCGCGCCCGCGGAGGTCCGCAGGGCAAGCATGATCGCCTCACCGCAAGCGGCCCGAGGAGGGAGTGTTTCCTCGACGGCCCGCTCCGGCCCGCCCGGGCGGGCTGCCGTGGCAAGATAAGCCTGCATGCTGCGGGTGTGAGTCCAGCGCATCCCATGAAGGTACGCACTGGCGCCCACGCCGAAGCCGAGGTATGGTTCGTGCCGCCAGTAGAGGCTGTTGTGCCGACTCGCCTCTCCGGGACGCGCGAAGCTGGATACCTCGTACAGCGCAAACCCTGCCTCACTCAAGCGATCCATTACCCACTCGTACATGTCGGCTGCCAGGTCGTCATCCGGGAGTTGCATGCACCCGGCGCGGTGCCGGCGGCCGAATTCCGTCTCCGGCTCGATCGTCAGGTTGTAGAGCGACAGGTGCTCGGGTCCCAGCAGGAGCGCCTGCTCCACATCATTCTGCCACTCAGCGAGGGTCTGATCCGGGAGGCAGAAAATCAGATCCACGCTCAGGCGGGTAAATCCGGCCCGGCGGGCCATCTGCACCGCCTCGGCCGCCTCGGCCGCGGTGTGAATCCGTCCCAGCCGCTGCAACTGAATGTCCGAGAACGTCTGCACGCCGAGGCTGATGCGGTTGAATCCCATCTCGTGCATCGCCGTGAGCGATTCCTCACTAACCGTTCCGGGGTTGCACTCGATGGTCCACTCGGTAGCGGTAAGGGGCGGAGGAGGCGGGGGAGGTTCCACCGGGCTCGCGAACGCGGACCCCGGTAACGGCAAGCAAGGACGGGCGTCGGGGAGATCAGCAGCAACAAAAGAAAATGAATCCCGCAGTGCGGCGACGATGCGGGCCAACGCGGCGCCGTTCAACTCCGAAGGCGTACCTCCGCCGAAGTACACGGTGCGCACCAGAGCTCCCGCCAGCGCGCAAGCCCGAATTTCCGCTTCGAGCGCCGCCACATACGCGCTGCGAATCTCATCCGGCGCCGGTCCCGCGACGAAGTCGCAGTAATGGCACTTCCGCACGCAAAACGGGATGTGTACATAGATGCCCAGGGGCAGATCGGGGACACCCACTGCGACGCACGGCTCCGCTCTGGCTGCGGGATCAAGCAACGAGAGCGGGAGCCATGCTGTCGCAGGCGCCGGAGAGCGCACGCCAATCAATCGTCGTCGTCAGCAGGCGGATGGAACCGGGCAGCCGGGAAAGGACGGTGGGGGAATTGCGCGTGCCACACAGCCCGCGCGACCACCTCCGGTTCGGCCCGATCCACGTCGCTCCAGTCCTGCCCGCCGGACGCCTCGGCCAGACGCCGGGCCTCGCCTCGCAGAGCGCTCGTGGGCGGGTTCATCTCATCCAGACGGATGTTGTTTGCCCGCACCGAGTACGCGCGAGAATCCGCCTGTGCCTGGAAGCACTGCGTGAGCGGCAGACCGGTGCGGTCGAACCGATTGAGCGCCGGGAAGCCCAGCACCAGTCCGATGGTGCGGGCAAACGACGTGTGGTTGTAGGCCTCGCTGACCACCGCGCCCCGGCGCGTGTAGGGGGAAATGACGAAGGCGGGCATCCGATGCCCGTCCACATGATCCAGCCCGAGTTGCGAGTCATCCTGCACAACGAGGATGAGCGTGTCCTTCCAGAAGCGAGACCGGGTGATCGCTTCCACGATGCGTCCCAGCGCCAGATCGTTGTCCGCTACCTGCGCGCGCGGGGTCGGAATGCCGGCCCGGGTCCCCGAAGTGTGGTCGGCGGGCAGGAGCATCATGGTCAAATCCGGCATATCTCCCCGCAGCTCCCAGCGCCGGAAGTCGGCGAGGAACTGGTCCGCCCGCCACTGGTCGGTGACAATCAGCGGGAAGCCGATGAAATGCGGATGGAGAAACAGCTTCAGCGCCGCATTGTCCGTATCGGCCGTGATCCGGAAGCGATTTCCCCCGGCGCGGTAGTCCTGCCAGAGCTGCGTCCAGGTCGGCGTGCGCCCCGTCGCCGGGTCCACGATCGAGGGCTTGTTCACGAACTCACCGTAGACCCGCACGCTCTTTCCGGCCCGGCTGGCCGCCGTCCAGAGGAATCCGGCCGGCGAGTAGGCCAGGGGATCGCCCCCGTCATACGGATAACTCCGCACGTGATGCCCGTAGTTGTGCTCCATGTATCCGTTCGCCACCGACGACGCGACCCACTGATGCCCGTCGGCCGAGTTGGTGCCCGAACTATACGTATTGTCCAGAAGCACAAACTCGCGTGCGAGGGCGTGGTGGTTGGGACTCACCTGCTCCGGGAACAGGGTGAGCGAAGCATCACCGTTCCCGGTTGACAGATCGCCCAAAACCGAATCGTAGGTGAGGTTTTCTTTGATGATGTAGACGACGTGGCGGAAGACGGACGGCTCGCCGACCCGCGCGGGCACCGGCACGGGAGCCACGTCGGCGCGCGCCCCGGGTTCGTCGCCCCACCGGTTGTTGCGGGCTACCTGGCGGGTCAACGGCGCCAGGCGCCGAAAATCGGCGGCGGCGATGAACTGCACGGAACCCACCGAGGCGTGGACGCCGAACTTGCCCTTCTCATTCGGATTGCGGGCCCCGATGCCCTTGGCGTTTGCCACCACGAGGCGACCGTCCCTTTCCCGCACCTGGATGGGGAACCAGCCGCATGGGATGAAACCGCGCAGCTTCGGGGTGCCGCGCGCCGTGAGCACCGCGATCGCGTTTCCGCCGCCACACGCCACGAAAAGGGTGTCGCCATCGGTGGAGAGCGCCAGACTCACGGGAATCTGACCGAAACCGGGGTCGTCGGGGGGACGCACCGAGACGGTGTGCGTGACCTTGTGGGCCGCGAATTCAACCACGGAGACGCTGTCCGAATCGGAGTTGGCGACGTACAGCGTCCGGCCATCTCTGGAGATGGCCATGCCACCGGGCTGCCGCCCCACTTCGACCGCGGTTGTCTGGAAGCTTGTGGTGTCTACCAACGAGACACTTCCGCCGAGTGCGGCATCCGTCGCGGGATCCACCCGCACGCGCGATTGCGCCGACAGAGCGGCGTGGGTTTCGGCGGACGGAGCGGCGGCTCCGCCGCGGTTGGCGACGCAGAGCGTGCGCCCGTCCGGAGTAAGTGCCACGTGATACGGCGCCACCCCCACCGGGACCGTGCGTTCCACCTGGCTGTTGGAGAGATTCACCACCGCAACGGCGTTGCGGATGCCGAGCGCGGCGTAAAGCCGGGCGCCATCGGGCGACACGGCGAGGCCCCCGGTCTGCGGGTTTCCGCTCCCCCGGCGGCCGCCCCCGGAGCCGCCCACGTCCACGGTGAGCTCGCCGTCCTTCTTCCACTCGCCGCTCTCGACGTGAAGCCGGGCGACTTTGCCGCTCGTTTGCGACGCAAACAGCCACTGCCCATCTGGACTGAACGCGACTCCCAACGCCGCACCGGTCAGATTCGCCGTTCCGGCGGGCGCACCATCCGCCCGGAAAAATGCAACCCGGTTGGTCGCCAGGACCGCCACCCACGAACCGTCCGGGGAGATAGCCACGTCCTTGGGTCGCGAGCCGGGGAGCTGGTGCACCGCCCCTGCCGGTGTCACGGTCTGATTGGTCGGGACGACAGCGCTTCCGTCCGACTGCGCGCCCAGGCGCACCACCAGCCCCGCTGCGCCGGCGCCGATTCCGCTGATTGTCGCAAGACCCAGGAGCACCTGTCCTGCGGTGATCGCTCGTGGCCGCGTACGGCCTTTTCCTGGTGACTGTGGGTACATGGTGTCCGATGTCCTCAATGCCAGAGTTCGTACCCGGCCGGTTCGCTAGGGCTGACGATACGTCACGTTCTCAAGGCGTACTTCGGCTCGGGGTCTGACGTACCCTGTGTCCGACTTCTTCGGGTCGAGTTTCTTATCGTACCGGTTGTACCCGCGGACCGTCACGCCGAACCACGCGACGCTGCTGGTGAAGTCCTTCAAGTCCTCCAGACGGCGGGAGGCGACGGTCTGACCGGTGTTGTCCTTGACGACGAGGGCCGCCGAATGGGTACGCCCGTCGTAGGTGAGGAAACAGTGGTACTTGACCCCTACCCGGATTTGCACCGGCGGGCTCGGCTTGAACTCCAGATCGAGGTCTTTGGTGCCCGATTCGGTGGAGGACGAAGTCTGGACCAGGAAATTCGCGTCGCTGGCCCGCAGCCGGACATCATCCGAAAAGCAGGCTTCGATCGCGCTTCCGCTCACGTGGTCGCGATCGTCAATATTCGCCGCGTTCTGATCCATCAGGCCGACGGCGCACGAAGCGTAGTCCAGATCGGAGCGAGGCACGGATTTCCGGACGCCTCCCACTTCCAACTGGATGGGATCCCGTTTCCGGTCCAGGTGCGTGATGGTGACATCCCACTCGGCTTCGAAGCGATTGGCTTCCCAATCCACAGGAAACACCGCATAGCGCCCGCTGCCCGCTTCCAGATTCGCGACCAGCGCCTTCCCCTCCCAGCGCAGGGGTCCGTCCACCGAGATGGGCGGATTGGTGCACCAACTGTCCTGTCGGGTCAGTTCGACCGTAGTGAGCCGCGCCAGGGCGAGACTCGGCCACGCCGCAAGCCCGCCTCCCAACACGAACACGATCAGCCCGGTGATCACGCGAGTCCGATCCGGACCGGACTGCGGCGCGGCCGCCGCTGCGCCTTCCGGGCGCCGAAACGCGGAGAACACCACCGCGATCGCGATCACCACCAGCATCCATCCGAGCACGCCGATCATCTCTGTCTCAACCCTCCGGATTCAACCCTTCACCCTCGCCGGCGGTGATTCCTGCCGGATCGGGCGAGCCGCGAACCGTACTCCGGGATATGTGTGTCCAATGTTCGTTTTCCGCCGGCCGTGATTCGGGGAGGAATTCCCACTGCGAACCGGGGAAACTCTCTATCGGCAGTTTTCAGGCAATCCCGACTCCCGGGGGAGCCCCCCTCACTCGGACCTGGACCTTTATGAAACGCGCGACTCTCCTGCTGTTCGCTCTCAGCGCTGCCCTTGTTGTCGGGGTCACCCGGCCCGCGCTCGCAGCGGGATCCGTCCGCGCACAGGTCAGCCCGAATGTGCTCCTAGCCGACGGCATCAGCACCGCCATGATTACGGCGGACATTCGGGCGGTCAGCGGCCGGCCGGTCCGGGACGGAACTGAGGTCCGGTTCTACACGACCGCAGGGAGCATCACCCCTCTCGCATTCACCTCCGCCGGGGTGGCCCGCGCAACACTGACGTCCTCAGCCGTGCCCCAGGCGGCAAATGTTACCGTTGCCGCCGGCATAGACCAGACTGTGATCAGTGTGCCGATGGTGAGCAAGCTGCTGGAAACCTCCGTCGGCGGCCGAGTGATGCGTATTGACGCCAAGTACGTGGCCTACAGCGAGGACAAACGCTTCATCCAGGCGGACGAGCAGGTCCGCGTACGTTTCCGCGGGATCACGCTCGACGCGAGTTCCGTGCAGGTGGACTTGAACCGGAACTCGGTGAAGGCGCTCGGGAAGGTCAGCATCGCCGCCGATGACAAGACGCTCTTCGGTCAGCGTCTCTGGCTGGATCTGAAGTCCTTTGAAGGCTACGTACTCGCAGTCGGCGTCCGGCAGTGGTTCAGCGGGTACGGCCTCACCGACCTGCCGGAACGACCGCGCAACGTCAACCCAGACTTCGAGCTCGTGGACCTCAGCGACAGCAAATTGCTCTGGGTCGGCAGGCACGCCAACTACGTTCTGGACGACCGGGTGCAGATGCAGGGCGCGCGCGCCTTCGTCGGCGGCGTGAAGAGCCTGCGGATGAGCTACCACGAGACCAGCCTCCGAGACGGCTTCGACGGCCCCCGGCAGTACGTCGGGCTCGGTTCTGAGGGCCTAACCCTCGACCTTCCGCTCTACCTCCGGATGTCTCCGGGCTCCAGCACCGCGCTCCGCCTGGGCTACGGCGCGAAATCGGGCGGCATCGGCAACTTCACACGCCAGCGGGGTCTGAGTGTGGATCTGGTACAGAAGTACGGGTTTTCCGGATCCAGCGAGGGACAGGCTATGTTCACGAACCTGTCTTCGCCGGATCGCTGGGGGTTTCAGTGGAACCACATTCAACAGCTCAATCCCACTTCGCGTCTGGTGGCCGACCTGCAGTTTCCGGCGCACCGTGACTTCTACGGGAGCGTGAATCTGACCGCCGGCATGCCCAACATCGGCAATGTGCAACTCGCACTCACCGGCTCCAAGTTTCAGCGCGCCAATTTCGCACGCACACTCTCGTTCGCCTTCGAAACCAAGCCGCGTCCCGTGGCCGACGGCAAGTTGATGGTCTCTGCGGAAACCAGCTTTTATTATCGTGATCAACAGCCGGTCGCGATCCAGGGTCTCACCGGGCTGGACCGGACCGACCGGCGGCGCCTCATCAACACCCCGGGGAGCCAGTTTCAAGCAGTTGGGGTGAAGGTGCGCCCGAAGTCCGTCACTCTGGGCGGCGGCTTTAGCCTGGACAGCAGCCTGGCGCTTCGGGGGGTGGCCGGGAACTCACTCAATAGCGGCTTCGGTCCCGCGCTGGACGCCACCATCCGGAAGGCGCTGCCCCGCAATGGGCAACTGTCGTTCGGGCTGACCCACAACTCGCTCAACGCCGCTACGAGCCTCTTCCCGTCCACCGGGCGCACCAACGCCACGTTCAACATGAGCTTCGCGGTGACGAAGCGCCTGCAGCTCACGGCTCTCGGTTCAACGGCTCTGGATGCAAACAACCGGAACAGCATCGTACAGATGAGCTACCGGATGGGCGCTAACTGGCGGTTTGATGTGCTCCACTCCCTCTACTCGTTTGGGAACTTCGGGCAGCAGGATTACCAGCTCGGCATCGTGCGGACGATCGGCGGGCGCGACCTCGGCATCTACTGGTCGCAGCTCGAACACCGCTTCATCATTGAGTTCGGCGCGGCCCGGTTCTGAGCTCCTCCGCTTCACGGAGCAGGTTGCAGAATAACGCGCCCTGCTCCAGCGCGTCGTCGAGCGCCCGGTGCGTGTGCGGCAGCGGATCGAACCACCGCTTCGGCATGTTTCGCTTCACCGCGGCGCGGTACTCTCCCCCGAGCAGGGTCATTGCCAGCGTCTTGATGTCGAGCGCTGAGTGGGAGAAGGGACTCTCGCCGGCGAAGCGGATCAGATACCAGTAGACGAAGAGAAAGTCGTAGGCCGCAGGGTAGCCGACAAACACCGGCCGGCCGGGGAGTTCCTTCAGCCAGCGCGCGTAGGCCGGGAGGGCGACGGCCGGCGCCTGCACGTTTTCTCGGCAGGCGACCCACGCGTCGGGCTGGCTTTCCCACCACGCCATCGTCTGCGGATGCGGGCGAGCTTCAGGCAGTTGTTCCAGATTCGCGCTGAACGTCCCTACCAATGTCTTGTCGGCAAGGTAGGCTGCAGAACCAAAGCTCAGCATCGAGTGCGGCCCCGGAATGGGGCCGTCGGCCTCGACATCCGTGCTGACGTAGACTTCCGCCACGGCGCGCTCCTCGTTCAGGCGGAACCAACCAGATCCATCTCTTCTTTGTAACCGATCCCCATGTCGTCCGAGACTCCACCTTCCTCCGGAGTCGCCTCCCGCAGGCCCGCAGTGGAGCCGTGGGTCGCGGCCCACTCCTGGGACCACGCCACCGCCCGGTGAATCCCATCTCGCAGGGATACCTGGGGCTCGTAGCCGAGCAACTGGCTGGCCTTGCTGATGTTTGCGACGTAGTGGGTCACTTCGCCGAGGAGCGGCGGCTTCAGCGTGACGTTGGGTTCCTTACCCAGGGCTTCGGCGATGTACTCCGCCATTGCCACCAAAGTGTTCCCTTCACCACAGGCGAGATTGATCGTCTGATTCATTACACGTCTCTCAGCCAGTGCATGAATGCCCCGCATCACGCCTTCCACGCAGTCATCCACGTAAGTGAAGTCGAGCACCTTGTCCTTGCCGAAAATGGTGATCGGTTCGTCGTTGGCGATCCGATGGACGAAGAGGGGGATGACGCGAACCATCCGCTCCAGGTCGTTGTCGAACCGGCCGTAGACGTTGCTGAACCGGAACACGATGTACGGCAGTCCGTAGCACCGGGCATAGGAGTACACCAGCGCCTCTCCGGCGATCTTGCTGGCGGAGTAGGTGCTCTCGGTAAACGCGAAGTCCGCGCTCGTCTCGTCGGTGCTGAAGCGCCGGATGTCCCCGTATACCTCCCGGCTGCTGGAGAAGAGGATCGGGGTCGTGGTCTGACGGCAGTACTCCAGCACGTTGTAGACCATCACCATGTTCTCGAGCGCGCGGTGCGGCTGGAGCACGAGTTGATGGACTTTGGCATGGGCAGCGAGATGCACCACCACATCGCAGGGCGGATAGTCTACGCCCCCGATCCCGGTCGGGTGCGAGGGGTAGTGGGAGCTCAGGTCCTGGAGCAAGTAGCGGAACCGATCAGTCCAGGTGTTCAACCGTTTGTCCACGCCGAACACCTCGTGGCCCTGCTCCAGCAGCCGGAGCGCGAGGTTCGTTCCAATCTGTCCGCTCGACCCTGTGATGAGTACCCGCATGGTTTCCTTTGGCTCACCAGCGCCCGGTGCGTCGCCCGCCCGGGTCGCTTCTTGGAGGAATACTGGCCGGCGCCGGGGATACTCTGCAGAGCAGTCGGCGCGGCTCATTGAAATTCTACCGCAGTGGGCCAGCACGCGCGTGTGGGAACCCTCACTGCCCGCACAGCCGCATCACATCCGGAACCTCCACGCTCCGACAAGAGTCAGGAAGTAGACGTTGGATGGGGGAGGTCCGAAGCGAGGTCGGCCCGGTCGTGTTGTGGGTGCATCAGGCTGGCCCAGCGCGACCGCGACCTACAGTGGACCGCTGGTTTCCAGGCCGCGCCCCGATGTTTACCGGCTCGAAAGAGAGTTTTTACTGTTTGCCCACGTCGCGCGGTAGTCCGGGGACAACCAGCCCAGCCGGAGGCCCGCGCCATAGCCGGCAGGCTCATGGCGGTGGCAGTCACCTCCCGATAGCAGCCCGGCTGGTCCACCACCTGCCGCCGGGTTCCCTCCAGAGTGTGGCGAACTCCAGGACAACCGGGGCGGGCCGGTGCCCGGGTCTGCACTCGATGACTGCCCGGCCCTCTTCGACGATGAGGTGGAGCCTGTCGTCCGCTGGACGAGCGGAGCCCGGGTGGGCAAGCTGGCCGGGCAGCCGCTCCGGCTGCGTTTCGAGCTCACCGACGTCTACGCGACGCAGTTTCACCTGTGATTTCCTCGCGGCGACCGCGCGGCGCAAGATCTGCTCGCAGCGGATCGCAGTGGTGCAACAGTCGCCAGATTCCGGCGCATGGCGCTTTGACCGAGTCCCGCTCCGACCTGCCCAGGATCGGATACAGTGGGGCGGGAGGCACCACAACGGGAGTGACCGATGGTGATTACGGTACAGCTTCTAACAGCACTTGGTCTGGCTGCACAGGAGCTCTGGGCAGCAATCCCCGCCGGCCTGGCGCCGCAACTCCATCCAGTGTCCGTAGGTTTCACAGCCGCCATCGGCGCCAAGCTGGGCGCCCTGGTAGTTGTCTTGCCGGGCGAGCGTCCGCGGACCTGGCTGGTACACCGTCACGGCAGGAAAACGGAGAAAGGACCACAGGGAGCTATCCACAAGATCTGGAGCCGCTATGGAGTGACAGGGTTAGGACCCATGCCGCTAGACAAGTGCCTGTCACCGGGTGACACAGAGGGTGGCTCCATGGGTATCGTTCAGAGGATTGGCAACCACGAACGTACTGGAACCACCCCCTCGTGCGTTTTGCCCTACTCACCGCTTCCCAGGACGGTCCCTGTCACCCGGAGCACGCGCTGGCGGCGCTGACCGAGGTCCTCACCCCAGAACGGTTACAACAGGCTCTGGCCGCAGCCGGTCTCCACACCCAACGGCAGCGCAAACTGCCTTTCGAAGCGGGGCTCTGGTTGGTGATGGGCATGAGCCTCATCGCCACGGCGCCCATTCCCGCCGTCTGGGACCGGCTCATTGCGGGCCTCCGCCTCCTGTGTCTGCAGTCGCCCACGCGGGTCCTCACCGTGGTCACTCCGGGCGCCCTCTGCTCCCGCCGCTATCAGCTCGGCGTCCGGCCCCTGCGGCGCTTGTTCCGTCGTGTCTGCCGGCGCTTGGCTACCGCGACCACCCGGGGCGCGTTCCTGGGACCCTTCCGGCTGCTGGCCTGCGACGGACATCACCACGATGTCCCGGACACCCCGGCCAATGTCCGGGCGTTTGGGCGCCCCACCGGAGGTCGCGGCGACAGCGCCTTTCCGCAGGTGTTGGGGATGTACCTCTGTGAGTGTGGTACGCACGCCGTGGTGGACGCGCCATGCGGCCCCTGCACGCAGAGCGAACACCAGGTGGTGCGCCATGTCCGGCCGTCTCCTGTTCTGGATCTGCCTTGGCGTCATTCTCTGGAGCTCGGGGTTGACGTTGGCCGGCGCATGGGGATTGGCCGGCGTCGCTGCGCTGCGGCACTGAGGAGTCGTGCGAAGACAACTCATCCGCTTCTGCGCGGGCGCCACGGCGAAAGGGCGACGTTCCGATGCCCGCTCTCTGCCCGACTACGCAGGCAGCCGGGCCGCGGAGCGCGGGGCTACTCCCGGAAAGCCCGGCGCGCGGATCAGCGGAACAGTTCCAGCACCGGCCGCCCCGTGCTCACCGGCCCGATGAACCCATCCACGCCGAATCGGGTCTCGATCGGGACCCCCAGCGCGTGGAACAGCGTGGCGCCGAAGTCTTCCGGCGTCACCGGGCTGCCCGCCGGGTAGGTGCCGACGGCATCCGAGCTGCCATGAACGTAGCCGCCTCGGATCCCCCCGCCCGCCAGGAGGGCAGTGTAGCAGCTCGGCCAGTGGTCACGCCCGCGGAACGGGTTGTGGACGATCTTCGGCGTGCGGCCGAACTCACCCACCACGACAGCGGGCGTTGTCTCCAGCAGACCGCGCTGGTCCAGGTTTTCCAGCAAGGCGGACACCGCCTGGTCGAACCGAGGGAGCGCGAAGCGGAGCCCGTACTGGTCCCTACCGAAGATGCTGCCCTGGTTGACGGTGCCGCGCATGTCCCAGCCCTGGGTAAAGACGAAGCGATCCCCCGGCGGATAACCCAGCCAGGCGTTGACGCAGACCATGCGCACCCCCGCCTCGATCAGGCGCCGCGCCGGCCGCAGGTTCTGCCCCAGCGGGTGGCGGCCCTGGCGGTCTCGGAGCGTCTCGGGCTCGCGCCGGATCTCGAAGGCACGCTGGGCCCTGCCGGAAGTGATCGGGTCAAACGCTTGTTCCGGCAGCCGGCGCATTCCCTTCCGGGCGGGGGCGGCGGTGCGGCCGCTCCGGCCGGCGCCTGCCCCATGTCGCCGACCAGCCGCCGCCGCGTCGCCAGCCGCTCCGGCCCTATCGACTCCAGCGGATCGAAGCTCCGCACGCGGAAGGTCGGGGAGGCAGCGTTGTCCTCCTTGATGCCCACGCGCATCGGGGCGTACTGGGCGCCCAGGAATCCCCCCTCAAGGT